>DASXYT010000032.1:0-15620 GCA_036502345.1 Pseudonocardiaceae bacterium
GATCGCCAACAGGACAAGGGACAGCCCGACGAACAGTGCCAGCGTCCCCTTGTTGGCGCCCTGCCGCCGCCAGGTCAGGTGCTCGGCGATCCGGACCTGCTCGGCCAAGGCGCCCGCCTCGGCGGCCGCCTCCTGGTCGCCGCCGCCGAGCGAGTTCAGCTCCGTCACCACCCAGCGGCACTCGGCGAGCTGGCTCGCGGAGATGATCACCGCCCTGCCGTCCCGGCTCGTCGAGGACACGGTGACGCCCCTACGCAGCAACACGTGCACGGCGTAGTAGGACACTACCGGGTCGCCCGGCCGCTCGATGTGCAGTGGCCACAACAGTTTCAGCGCCGCACTTGAGTCCCTTTCGGACAGTGTGGCCGCCGCGGCGACGATCGCGACCGGATCGTCGGGACGGAGCACCGCGGCACGGCCGGCCAGGTCTGCCGCCTGGCGCCAGTCACCACGCGACGCGCAGACGTCGGACAGTGCGGTCAGACACTCCGGCTGCCGACCGGAACCGGCGGCATCGCTCAACACCGTGGTCGCGGTGGTGAAATCCCCGTCGGCGAGTGCGGCAAGCCCGGCCAACAGTGGATCAACTGTGCGGTCGTCATCGCCGCGCTGTGGTGGGGTGTCGTCCTGCTGACCGCTGCCGGCGGCGAGTTGTGCTGCGGCCAGCGCGCGCACGTCCTCGGAGTCACTGAGCCGCCACTTCAGCCAGACCTGCCTGCGCATCTGGCCCGGCGACCGTCTACCTGACCGATCCATGTCCGTCACCGCAAACCCCATCCCCTGCTCTCGCACCAAGCATTCACCTTCGCCGCGAAGCAGGCCACGGACAATTCCTGGTCATATTTCGGTGAGCCGTTTAGGGTGGCAGATCCGTGGATAGCATGTGCGCGGAGGGCAACATGACGTCAACGGCGGCTGCGCCGAGTCGCGCGGCAACAGGTTCACCAGCAACAACTTCACCCACCGCGGCACCGTTGCGCAACGAAACCACCCGATATCTCTGCGCCGCTGCCCACATGGATCCGGACTATGCGGACCAGGCGATCGCCGAATTCCTCACCGAGCCGCTGCGCGCAATTCCACCTGGCATCGGATTCGACGCCGGACTGGTGCTGCGGGAGGCGGTGGCGGCCCGCAGGCGTCGCCTGCTGCGGGACTGGTCGCTGCTCGCGCTGACAGTGCTGTTCTTCGTCACCTCCGGTATCGGCTGGGCGCTGGCCTGGCTCGTCGTCGGTCTGCTGGTGTCGCTGGTCGGCTGGCGCAGGGCCGACTCCGACACCACGACCGCCGACTTCACGGGGACCGGCGGACGGGTCAGGCGGCGCCTGATCGTCCGGATCTGCAAGGCCGTGCTGAGCTACGGGTCGGGTGCGATCGTGCTGCTCGGCATCGCGTTGCTCGGTGCCGTCGTGGCCGCGGCGTTGGCGGCCTCGGCCGGCGAGTTGGACCTGTCCGGCCTGAGCCCGCAGCCGACACCGCCCGGGGTGTCCCAGGTCCTGTTCGGGCTGCTGATCCTCGCGGTGCTGGCGGCCGACCGGTTCGCGCTGTCGTCGCTGCTCACCAGAAGCTTCCGCCGTGGCACGTTCTCGTCCCACCCGACGCTGACCGAATGGCAGGGCGAACGGTGGCTGCGCACCCTCGGCCATCCACGCCACCAGGTCGACTTCGAGCGGATCGACAACGCCGACCTGGCCGGCAACCTGGTGGTGTACCGGGGGGTCGAGCCGTTCGTCGGCGCGGGCGTCACGCGTAACCCGATCTCGTTCGCCATTCCGCTGGAGCCGGCCATCGACGACGACCTCGGGCCCGGCGTGCAGCCGTTCACCATGACCGAGTTGTACGACCACGTGTCCCGGCAGTTGCTGGCGCTGCGCGACTCGCACTCGCTCTCGCCGAGCGGACGGCTGGCCGGGCTGGCCGAGTACGAGCAGGTGATCGTGCCGGCGGACGAACTGCTGGTCAACTTCGGCGACCCGATGAGCACGCTGGTGCTGCCGAGCCTGGACCAGCCGCCTGAGCAGTCGATCGCGCCGGAGCCGCTGAGCAGGCTGACCGAGAACTCGCTGGAGTGGATGCGGTACTACCGCTGCTACCGGCTGGAGGCGTGGGACAGGGACGTCACGCTGTCCTGCTACCTGCATTTCGGCGCGGGCGAGCGGATGTTGTACGTGGAGTGGATCCCGTGCCTGCTGCTGCCGGTGGACCGTCGGTTCCGGCAGGTCGACCAGGTGCCCATCGCGCCACTGCGGCCACTGCGGGACGGCGTCCTGGACCTGATCCGGCTGCCCTACACACTGCCGATCCGCACCGTCCGGCTGTTCCGCCGGATCAGGAGCACGTCCCAGGCGGCCGGCACCGTGCAGGCCGACCGGTACGGCGCCTGGTCCAGCCTGCGCGAACTGGGCGCGGGCGCCTCGATGAACAACTACTTCCAGACCACCGACGTGGACCGCTACCTGAAGGTGCTGCAGACCAGGATGACCCGGGCCATCGGCGAGTTCCTGGACGCCAGGGGAATCGCGTCAACCGAGTTCCTGGCCCAGGCAGCGCAGGTCGTGCACAACGAGACCTACATCGACAAGGTGGTCGGCAACGTGGCCACCGGCGGCGTGCACGGTGACCGGCGATGAACGACAACCGGTTCGACACGCAGATCGGCAGCGTGGCCGGCAATGTGGTGACCGGTGGTGTGCACGGCGGCGACATCAACTTCGGAGCCCCGGCGGCGGTTCCGGCCGCTCCGGCCGCTGACGTGCCCTCGCCCGAGGATCACTCGGCCGAGTACCACCTGGCGTTCACGTTCGCCGGTGAGCAGCGGGACTTCGTGGCGCGGGTCAAGGAGGAGTGCCAGGACCTCGGGCTGGACGTCATGTACGACTTCGACAACGCCGTCGACTGGTGGGGCAAGAACTTCATCGTCGAGCAGCGCAGGATCTACGCCCACCGGACGCTGTTCGTGGTCGCCTTCATCTCGAAGGAGTACCTGGCCAAGCCGGTCCCCAGGGACGAGTTCACCGCGGCGATGTGGCGGGACGTGCAGCAGGGCGGTGGCTACATCCTGCCGGTGCTGATGGACGACGTGACCGTGCCGGACGAGTTGCTGCACCCCAGCACGGCGTTCCTGCGGGTGCGCGGCGGGCAGCCGGAGCCCGCGACGCTTGCCGTGCTGCTCAACCAGAAGGTGCTGGCCAGCCTGCTCACCAACCCGAGGGCTCCGAAGGGGATCGCCGACATCGTGACGGACGCGATGACGCGGCAGTCGACGCCTCCCACGCGGACTCTGCCGCCGGTGGACGCGGTGCTCGCCCATCTGCGGGAGCGGTTCGACGCCGTCCAGGACGACGTCCGGCGACTGGGCGGGACATTGCTGTTGGAGCCCGGCGCCGACATCTGGGCCAAGGTGGTGCGCAGCGGTGACGTGGACTACGAGTTGAGGGTCCGGCGGGACCGGCGCGTCGCGGAGACACTGGTCGTGGTGGTGAACCGGCACGTCCAGTTCGGTGGCGAGATGCGCGACCAGGCCGAGGTGCTGCGCGACAAGTACGACGCGGAGCCGAGAATCCGGCTGCGCAAACGCGGTCTGCTCCCCGGCATCGCAGGCGAGCCCGTCGATCTGACCAAGGAGGAGCTGTTCGACCGGATCTGGCAGGACATCACGGGCCGTCCGCGGTAGCCGAATGCGATTGCGGCGCGGCACGCGACCTGTTCTCCTGTAGGTCGTGCAAGACAAGAGAACAGTACGACTTTCCAAGAAACTGTCGTTCCACCTCCGGCACGCGCCGGCGAAGATCGGTATCGAACTGGCCGATGACGGCTGGGTGGACGTGACCACACTGCTCGACGCGCTCGCCGCGCACGGCACCCGGATGAGCAGGACAGAGTTGGACGAAGTGGTCGCGGACAACGACAAGCGGCGGTTCGCGTTCGACGAGACCGGCACCAGGATCAGGGCCAGCCAGGGACACAGCGTCGCCGTCGACCTCGGGCTGCCCGTCACCGCACCGCCACCGGTGCTGTACCACGGCACCGTCACGCGGTTCCTGGCCGCGATCCGCCGCGAGGGCCTGCGCCCGATGAACCGGCACGACGTCCACCTGTCCGCGAGTGTGGCGACGGCGACGTCGGTGGGCAGCCGGCGCGGCGAACCGGTGGTGCTGACCGTGGCCGCCGAGCGGATGGCCGGCGACGGTCACGAATTCCGGGTCAGCGCCAACGGAGTGTGGCTGGTGGCCGCCGTGCCGCCCGAGTATCTGGATCTCTAGGAGACCCACCAGGCGACCGCGCCGCCGACCGCGAGTGCTGCCGCCACCCCGAGCACGGTGGCCGTCACCTTGGCCGTCTTGTAAGTGGTGTACACACCACCGATCAGGAACCCGGCCACCGCGATCAGGATGATCAGTACGATTTCCTTGGACACCCGCCACACCTCATCTCAGAGCACGCCCTTCGTGGACGGCACGCCTGCGACCCTCGGGTCGGCCTCCACCGCGGCGCGCAGCGCCCTGGCCACCGCCTTGTACTCGGCTTCCGTGACGTGGTGCGGATCCCGGCCGTCCAACACCCGCACGTGCAGTGCCAACTGGGCGTGGAACGCGATCGACTCGAACACGTGCCGGTTCAGCACGGTGGCGTAGTGCCCGCCGACGACGAAGCCCGTCATCACGTCCGGTTCGCCGGTGTGCACGCAGTACGGCCTGCCGGACACGTCGACGACGGCTTGCGCCAGCGCCTCGTCCATCGGGATCCACGCGTCGCCGAACCGCCGGATGCCGGTGCGCTCGCCGAGTGCCTGCCGGATCGCCTGGCCGAGCACGATCGCCACGTCCTCGACGGTATGGTGCGCGTCGACGTGGGTGTCGCCGGTCGCGGTGACCGCGAGGTCGAACGCGCCGTGCACGCCGAACGCCGTCAGCATGTGGTCGAAGAACGGCACCCCGGTGCTGGCGTCCACCTTGCCGGCGCCGTCCAGGTCGATCTCCACGACAACGGTGGACTCCTTGGTGGCCCGCTCGACGCGGCCGATCCGATTCACCTGGCGATCTCCTTGCTGGCCAACAGGAATGCGTCGTTCTCGGCCGGCAGGCCGATCGTCACCCGCAGGTGCCTCGGAATGCCGACGTCCCGGATCAGCACACCCTTGTCCAAATAGGACCGCCACGATGCCTTGGCGTCCGGGAAGTCACCGAACAGGATGAAGTTGGCGTCACTGGGCACCACGGCGTAGCCGAGGCCGGCCAACTCCTCGGCGACCCGCTCGCGCTCGGCGACCAGTTTGGCCACCGAGCCCAGCGTCGCGTCGGCGTGCCGGAGCGCGGCCGACGCGGCGGCCTGGGTGAGCGCGGCGAGATGGTAGGGCAGCCGGACCAGCAGCAACGCGTCCACCACGGCGGGTGCCGCCGCCAGGTAGCCGAGCCGGCCGCCCGCGAACGCGAACGCCTTGCTCATCGTCCTGCTGACGATCAGCTTGCGCGGGAACTCGGCCAGCAGGGCCACAGCGCTGGGCTGGGCGGAGAACTCGGCGTAGGCCTCGTCCACCACGATCAGGCCGGGTGCCGCGTCGACCAGCGTGCGCAGGTCGGCCAGCGGCACCGACTGGCCGGTCGGGTTGTTCGGGCTGGTCACGAACGTGACGTCGGGCCGCCGGTCGGTGACGATCCGAGCGGCTTCTGCGACGTCCAGGCTGAAGTCGGCCCGCCTCGGCGCCGGCAGCCACTCGGTGCGGGTGCCGGCCGCGATGATCGGGTGCATCGAGTACGACGGCTCGAAGCCCAGCGCCGTGCGACCGTCGCCGCCGAACGCCTGGAGCACCTGCTGGAGGATCTCGTTGGACCCGTTGGCGGCCCACAGGTTCGCCATCGTCAGCGGCACGCCCGTCGAGTCGGCCAGGTAGCCGGCCAGTGCGGTGCGCAGCGCGACGGCGTCCCGGTCCGGGTAGCGGTGCAGGCGCGCCGCTGCCTCCTCCGCGCCGCGCACGATGTCGGCGACCAGTTCGGGCGGCGGCGGGTACGGGTTCTCGTTGGTGTTCAGCCGGTACGGCACGTCCAGTTGCGGCGCGCCATAGGGACTGCGGCCGATCAGGTCGGCACGCAGCGGCAGATCGCCCAGTTCGACGTCCGCACCGATCGGTTCAGGCATCGGACGCTCCCCCGAACCGCGCCGTGACGGCCTGGCCGTGCGCCGGCAGATCCTCGGCGTTGGCCAGCGCGACGACGTGGTCGGCCACCTCGCGCAGCGCGTCCTCGCTGTAGTCGATCACGTGGATACCGCGCAGGAACGTCTGCACGGACAACCCGGACGAGTGCCGGGCGCAACCGCCGGTGGGCAGCACGTGGTTCGAGCCAGCGCAGTAGTCGCCGAGCGACACCGGGGCGTACGCGCCGACGAACACGGCACCCGCGTTGCGCACCCGCGCAGCCACGTCCCTCGCGTCCTCGGTCTGGATCTCCAGGTGCTCGGCGGCGTACGCGTCCACCACCACCAGGCCTGCGTCCACATCGGACACCAGGACACAGCCGGACTGGTTGCCGTGCAACGCTTCTGTGATCCGCTCGGTGTGCTTGGTGGCGTTGACCTGGCGGTCGAGTTCGACGTCGACGGCGTCGGCCAACTCGACCGACGTGGTGACCAGCACGCTGGCCGCGAGAGTGTCGTGCTCCGCCTGGCTGACCAGGTCGGCGGCCACGTGCACGGGGTCGGCGGTGTGGTCGGCGAGGATCGCGATCTCGGTCGGCCCTGCCTCGGAGTCGATGCCGACCATGCCGCGCAGCAGCCGTTTCGCCGCCGTCTGGTAGATGTTGCCCGGCCCGGTGACCACGTCGACCGGGTCGAGGTGGGTGCCGTCGGTGTCGGTGCCGCCGTAGACCAGCAGCGCGATCGCCTGCGCACCGCCGACCGCCCACACCTCGGTCACGCCGAGCATCCCGGCTGCGGCCAGCACCGTCGGGTGCGGCAGGCCACCGAACTCGGCCTGCGGCGGCGAGCACACCACCAGCGAACTGACGCCCGCGATCTGCGCCGGCACGACGTTCATCAACACGGTGGACGGGTACACGGCCAGCCCACCGGGCGCGTACAGGCCGACGCGGCCCACCGGCACCCAGCGCTCGGTGACCGTGCCACCCGGCACGACCTGCGTGGTGACGTCGGTGCGGCGCTGGTCGGCATGCACCTTCCTGACCCGCTCGATGGCCTCGGTCAGCGCGTCGCGCACAGCCGGGTCGAGTTCGTCGACGGCCTTGGCCAGTTCGGCGGCCGGCACCCGGATCGACGCCGGGCGGACCTTGTCGAACCGCTCGGTGTACTCCAGCGCGGCGGCAACACCACGCTCGGCGACCGCGGTCACGATCGGGCGGACCTGGTCGAGTACGACGTCCACGTCGACGTCCGCCCTGGGCAGCAGCGAGCGCAGGGTGGCCGGTGGCGGCACGGAACCGCGCAGGTCGGTACGACGGAGCATGTGCCAAGAGTACGGGTTCCGCCTCCTGGGAAAGTCGCCGGGCTAATCGGACAAACGGGCCACTTCGCCGACGAACCGATCGATGTCGTCCTCGGTCACGAAGTAGTGCGGGGACGCCCTGACCACGCCGTCCGCCAGTCCGCGGGCCGACATGTCGAGCAGGCTGGTCGCGGCCGGGCTGACCGTGACGGTGACCCCGCGCCCGCGCAGCGTGTCCCGCACCACGGCCGGGGACAGCCCCGCGACGGTGAACGTGACGATGCCGCACCGGTCCCGGCCGAGATCACGCACCAGCACACCGGGCAGCCCCGCCAGGCCTGCCCTGGCCTGCGCCGCCAGTTCGCCGACCCGCCGCGCGATGTGGTCCAACCCCAGCCGCATTGCGTACTCGGCAGCGGTGACCAGGCCCAGCCGGCCCGCCACGTCGAACTCGTAGAGCTGGAACGCCCTGGCGTCGGAGCGCAGCCGGTACTCGGCCGGTGCGACCCACGGTGCAGCGATGTGGTCGATCAGCCTGGGCCGCAACCGGTGCGCGACCGACCGCCGGGCGACCAGGAAACCGGTGCCTCTCGGGCCACGCAGCCATTTCCGGCCGGTGCCGGACACCAGGTCGACGCCCAGTTCGCCGACCCGGACCGGCAACTGGCCGATCGACTGGCAGGCGTCCAGCAACACCAGCGCACCTGCCTCGTGGGCCGCTTCGGTGGCCTCGCGGACCGGGTTGACCAGCCCGCCGTTGGTCGGCACGTGCACCAGCGACACGAGCTTGACGCGCTCGTCCAGCAGATTCCGCAGGGCGGGCACGGACAACGCGCCGGACTCGTCGGACGGCACGGTCTCGACCGTCGCGCCCGTCTCCTCGGCGCGGCGCAGCAGGGCGACCGCGTTGGCGCCGTACTCGACCTCACTGATCAGCACCCGGTCGCCCTCGGCCAGCGGCACGGAATCCTGCAGTGCCAGCCAGGAGCGGCTCGCGCTGTCGGTGAACGCGACCTCGTCCGGAGCGCAGTCCAGCAGGTCGGCGAACACCTGGTAGCCGCGTTCCAGATCGTCGTCCCGCTCGGCCGCCGCCAGGTAGCCGCCGATCTCGGCCTCCCTGCGCAGGTGCCCGATCACCTCGTCCAGCACCGGTGTCGGCGGCAGCGACGAGCCGGCACTGTCCAGGAACACGTGGTCGCGGCTGCCCGGGGTGTCCGCGCGCACGGCGGCGACGTCGATGCCGGTCACCGGGGCAGCCACTGGCCGAGGTTCCACCACGCGCCCCACGTGACGCCCTGCGACGCGCTGTCGGTCACCGGCGCGTAGCCGGTCCAGTTGTTCCGCATGACGTACGTGTGGTCCACGAACGCGAGGCACACCATCGTCGGAGCGGCCAGGTAGTCGCGCTGGAACTGCCGGTACGCCACCGCCCGCTGGCCGGGATCCAGCGTGTGCCGGCCGGTCTGCACTGCCGCGACCGTCGCGCTGCTCGCGCCGGCCAGCGCTGTACCGAGCAGCGGGTACAGATCCAGGTCCGGGTCGAACGGGTTGCCGGTGCTGATCAGCGTCGCGTCGGTGGTCGACTTCGCGGCCAGTTCGGACTCCGGCACGCCCTCCGCGGTCACCGCGATGCCGATGGCCTTGGCGGCAGCGACGAACTTGGTGGCCAGCGCGGCGTCCACCGTGTCGCCGGTCGGGTAGTTCAGGGTGAACGCGGCAGCCACGCCCTCCTTGGACCTGCCGCCCTCGGTGTTGGCCACCCAACCGCCGGCCAGCAGATCCGTGCGGGCCTGCTGCTGGTCCAGCGTGAAGGTGGCGCTCGGCTCGACGAACTCCGGCAGCACGGCGGGTACCGGAGTGGACGCGGGCGTGCCGGCATCGCCCAGCGGTCCGGCGACCAGCGCACGCCGGTCCACCGCCTCGTTGAGCGCCAGCCGGACAGCGGGATCACCGGTCACCGGCCCGTGCACGGGAAGTTCCACCGCACGCAGGTCGGAGCTCACGTCGGTGAGCACGTTGAACGCATTGGACCTGGTGAACGTCGCCGCCTCGGTGGGCGACACGGCGGCGCCGTCCAGCTTGCCGGCGCGCAGTTGGGTCACTCGATCCTGGTCGTCCGGTACGAACAGCACCGTGACCTTCTTCACCTTCGGCTCCCCGCCGAGCACCGCCGCGTAGCGCGGGTTCGCGGCCAGCACCAGCTTGCTGCCCTTGGTCCAGGACACCAGCGTGTACGGGCCGGTGCCGACCGGGTCGTCGTTCATCGGCAGCTTGTCCACCGGCCCGGGGACGCTCAGCGCGGGCGCGGGCACGATGCCCAGCACGAGCTTGTCCGGGAACGGCGCGTACGGGTAGGCCAGGTTGAACCGCACGGTGTTCTCGCTCACCTGGGTCACGCTGGTGAGCATCGAATAGGCGGACCGCAGCGGCGACGCGAACACCGGGTTGAGCAGCGCGCGGTAGGTGGCCAGCACGTCCAGCGCGTCGAACGTGGTGCCGTCGCTGAACAGGATGCCGGTGCGCAGCGACACGGTCCACGACCTGCCGTTCGCCGAGGGCACCGGCAGGTCGCTGGCCAGCATCGGGGCCAACGTACCGTCGGACTGGTACTCGTACAGCCCGTCGAAGATCTTGCTGGCGCCGTTGGTCGCGTAGCCGTCCAGCGGGTTCAGGCTGGTGGGTTCCACGGGTTCGGCGAGCACCATGGCGGTGTTGTCCGGCTGGCCGGACGCGCTCGGTGTCGGCGTGCCCGTGCAGGCGCTCGCCAACGCGAGAACCAGGATGATGGACAGCAGCAACCGTCGGCCCACGGAGAGGCACCATAGTCGGTGCACCTGTGAGAACCGTAGCGAAACGGAGTCGGACGTGCGGATAGCGCTGTGCCAGGTCACTTCCACCCCTGATCCCAAGGCCAATTTGGACCTGGTGGCCGAATGCGTTCAACGAGCGGCGGAGCGTGGTGCCGAACTGGCCGTGTTCCCCGAGGCAACCATGGCCTGTTTCGGTGTCCCGCTCGGGCCGGTGGCCGAGCCGTTGGACGGGCCGTGGGCGACGGCGGTGGCCGGTATCGCCGAGCGGACCGGTGTGCTGGTCGCGGCAGGCATGTTCACGCCGGCCGAAGACGGCAGAGTACGCAACACGCTGCTGCTCACCGGCGGCGGGCAGCACGTCGGCTACCACAAGGTGCACCTGTTCGACGCGTTCGGCTTCGCCGAGTCGACCACCGTCGCACCGGGCGACTCCCTCGTCGTGGTCGAGATCGGTGAGCTCACCATCGGTCTGGCCATCTGCTACGACGTGCGGTTCCCCGAGTTGTTCAGGGCGTTGGCCGACCGGGGTGCGGACGTTGTGCTGCTGCCGGCGTCCTGGGGTGCCGGGCCGGGCAAGCAGGAGCAGTGGGAACTGCTGGTCAGGGCCCGCGCGCTGGACTGCACGTCCTGGGTGGTGGCGTGCGGGCAGGCCGATCCGGCGGCCAGCGGGATCATCCCGTCACCGAAGGCGCCCACCGGAATCGGCCACAGCCTGGTGGCCGATCCCTACGGGCGAGTGACCGGCTCACTGGAAGCCGGGCCCGGCCTGCTGGTGGTGGACATCGACCCGGCCGTCGCGGCATCGGCCCGGCGCGACATCCCGGTGCTGGCCAACCGAAGGCTGTAGAGCTACTCACGCGACTCGACCCCGGGCGCGGACGACTCGACCGCTGGTGCGCGCGACTCGACTCCAGAAGCAGACGACTCGGCTCCCGGCGCGGACGACTCGGCCTCCCAGGCGCGCGACTCGATCCCGAGAACGGGCGAGTCGACACCCGGCGCGCGCGACTCGGCTCTCCACGCGCGCGAGTCGTCCGCCCCGCGAGTCGGCTCGGCGGCGAGGTTTGGCGCTGGCCAACCGAAGGATCTAGGGCTGGTAGCCCTTGCCGCCCGGCTGGGTCTGCTGCCACTGCAGGTAGACCACCTGCGCCAGTTCGGCCAACGGGCGACACGAGACGGCGATGACCACCAGCACGCCGAGCACCGCCAGCCCCCAGTGCTGTCGGAAACGCCACCACAGCACGACCGCGAGCGGATAGCCGATCAGCGCCGGCAGCGCGCCGGTCAGCACCTCGGCCGGGTCGGCGCCGCCTCGGTTGGCGAACGCCAGCAGCATCAGGGCGACCACGGGCAGGGTGACCAGCCCGCACAACACGATCGCGCCCGCCAACAGCACTGAAGGCAGGCGGCCGCCAACTGTCACAAGCGAGATCGTAGATCCATCCCCAGGTCGAGCGCGATCACCGAGTGCGTGAGTCCGCCGACCGAGAGGTAGTCCACGCCGGTCCGCGCGTAGGCCGTCGCCACGTCCAGGGTCAGCCCGCCGGACGCCTCCAGCCGCGTCTTCGCACCGGCAGTGTCCCGCCGCCGGACCGCCTCTGCGCACTGGTCCGGTGTGAAGTTGTCCAGCAGCACCTCGTCCGCCGCCAGCGCGAGCACGTCGTCGAACTCGTCGAGCGTGTCCACCTCGACCTCACAGTGCAGTTCCGGCGCCCGTTCCCGGACGGCCGCCAGCGCCGCGCCGACCGAACCGGCGGCGACCACATGGTTGTCCTTGATCAGCACAGCGTCACCGAGGCCCAGCCGGTGGTTGACCCCGCCGCCCATCCGCACCGCGTACTTCTGCGCCAGCCGCAGGCCGGGCAGCGTCTTGCGGGTGTCCCGGATCGCGCAGCCGGTGCCGGCCACCGCGTCCACCCAGGCGGCCGTCGCCGTGGCGACGCCGGACAGGTGGCACAGCAGGTTCAACGCCGTGCGCTCCGCGGTGAGCAGGCCACGGACCGGGCCACGCACGGTCAGCGCGGGCGTGCCGGCCGCCAGCCGGGTGCCGTCTGCGACCTGATCCAGCACGTCACAGTCGAGCACCGTCGCGAACACCGCCAGCGCCACCGGCACACCGGCCACCGTGCCGGGCTTGCGCGGGGTCAGTTCGGCCACAGCGACCGCGTCCTCGGACACGGTGGCCGCCGTGGTCGCGTCCGGCCCGTAGCGCAGGTCCTCGGCCAACGCCGTGTCCACGAGACGGCGGATGTCCGCCAGATCCAGGCCAGCGTCGACCAGCGCCTCGTCGACAAGTGGGGAGAACTCGGTCATGCAACACCTCGCAAAGCCAAGGGGGCCACCAGGATCGGTTGCCCTGAGACGTCGAGCCGGACCCGCAGGCTGTGTCGCCAGCCAGCGTCGTCCCGGCCGGGAAAATCGGACCGCAGGTGGCAGCCCCGCGATTCGGTGCGGGCCGCCGCCGAGGTCAGCAGCACGCGAGCGGTCAGTGTCAGTGCCGCGTCCTCCACCGCCTGTCTCGTCCACAGTGGACGCACGATGGTCGCGGCGTCCACCACGGCGGCAGCGGTACGTAGACCGGTAGCGTCCCTGCCGATGCCGGCGTAACGGCTCATGGCGCGTTGCAGCACGTCCCGGCCCGCGATCGCGGCGGCCGGCAGGGCAGCGGGTTCGGCAGTTCTCGGATCGCCGAGCAGACCGGCCGCCAGGTCGGCAGCGACGGCCTGCGCGGCCCGCCTGCCGACGACGAGCCCTTCGAGCAAACTGTTGGAGGCCAACCGGTTCGCCCCGTGCAGGCCGGTGCGGGCCACCTCGCCCGCAGCGTACAGCCCGGTCAGCCCGGTCCGGCCGTCCTCGGTGGACACCACACCGCCACAGGCGAAGTGCGCTGCCGGCGCCACCGGGATCGGCTCGGTCGTCGGGTCGATGCCAGCGGCGACACAGGCGGCGTGCACGGTCGGGAACCGCTGCGCGAACACGACATCGCGCAGGCCGGTGGCGTCCAGGTAGACGTGGTCGGCATCCGTCTCGGCCATCCGGCGGCTGATCGCGGCGGACACCACGTCCCTCGGCGCCAGATCGGCCAACGGGTGCACGCCGAGCATGACCCGGTTGCCCGCGCCGTCGACCAGCACCGCGCCCTCGCCACGCACCGCCTCGGTGACCAGCGGCCGGTGACCACGAGCCTGCGAACCGGTGAACAGCACCGTCGGGTGGAACTGGACGAACTCGACATCCGCCAGGGTGACCCCGGCGCGCAGCGCCAGCGCGATGCCGTCCGCCGTCGCCTCGGCCGGATTGGACGTCGCCTGGTACAGCTGGCCGAGGCCACCGGTGGCCAGCAGCACGGCTGGTGCGCTGAGCAGGCCGGGCACGCCCGACTCGTCCAGCACCAGCAGGCCGCCGACCGCACCGGTCGACGTGTGCACGACGTCCACCGCGACGTGCCCGGACAGCACCGGCAGTCCGCCGTCCTTGGCGGCGGCCAACAGCGCCCGCTCCACTTCGGCGCCGGTCGCGTCACCACCGGCGTGCACGACGCGGAAGGCGGTGTGCCCACCTTCCCTGGTTCTGGCGAGGTGGCCGTCGGAACCCGCGTCGAACACAGCACCCAGCCTGCGCAGACCGGTGACGGCGGCCGGACCGCCGGCCAGGATCGCGCCGACAGCCTCGGCGTCGCACAGCCCGGCGCCCGCGGTGAGCGTGTCGGCGACGTGGGCCGCCACCGAGTCGCCCCGCTCGTGCTCGCCGGGCAGCACGACGGCCACACCGCCCTGCGCCCAACGGGTGTTGCCGTCGGCCGCGTCCGCCTTCGTGACCACCAGTACCCGCAGGCCGGCCTCCCGAGCGGCCAACGCGGCACTCAGCCCGGCCACCCCGCTGCCCACCACGACCAGATCAGCGGCGGCTGTCCAGTCACCGAAGACCTCCTTGGAGGGTCGAGCAGCAGCATCGCCGGTCATTCGGCACCGCCAGGGTGCCCGATCTCGATCATCCGCTGGACCGCACCCCTCGCCCGGTCAGCGATATCGAGATCGACGTGCACCTCGTCGGCGCCGTCGCGCAGGCAGCGCAGCAGGGCGGCCGGGGTGATCATCTTCATGTAGTGGCAGGAAGCGCGCTCGTTCACCGGCTGGAAGTCGACGTCCGGTGCCGCTCGCCGCAACTGGTGCAGCATCCCGATCTCGGTGGCCACCAGCACGCTGCCGGCCGTCGTGTGCCGGGCCTCGTCGAGCATGCCGCCGGTGGACAGGATGCGTACCCGGTCGGCGGGCACGGCGCCCTCGCCCGCCAGGTAGAGCGCTGAGGTGGCGCAGCCGCACTCCGGGTGGATGAACAGTTCGGCCTCCGGATGGGCCGCTGCCCGCGCGGCCAGTTCCGCACCGTTGATCCCGGCGTGCACGTGGCACTCGCCCGCCCACACGTAGAGGTTCTGCCGGCCGGTCTCGCGGCGGACGTGCGCACCGAGGAACTGGTCGGGGCAGAACAGCACGTCGGTGTCGGCGGGGATGGAGGCCACCACGTCGACGGCGTTGGAGGACGTGCAGCAGATGTCCGTCTCCGCCTTGATCTCGGCCGTCGTGTTCACATAGGACACCACGACAGCGCCCGGGTGTTCGGCCTTCCAGGCCCGTAACTGGGCGGCGTCGATCGAGTCGGCCAGCGAACAGCCCGCTCGCGCGTCCGGGATGAGCACCGTTCGGTCCGGTGCCAGGATCTTCGCGGTCTCCGCCATGAAGTGGACGCCGCAGAACACGATGGTCGACGCGGACGACTCGGCCGCGATCCGGCTCAGCGCGAGCGAGTCACCGGTGTGGTCGGCGATGTCCTGGATCTCGGGCAGCTGGTAGTTGTGCGCCAGGAGCACGGCATCCCGTTCGTCGGCCAGCCTCCGCACCTCGCGCGCCCAGGACTCGTCAGGGGAAACTCCCTGGTAGACACCGTCCAGGCCCCGCTCGATGGTCGCCGTCATCGCGCCCCTCCTCGCTCGTCACGTCCTACCGCGAGTTTTCGTCTATCAGTTGAAAACCTCCACCGATACTATCAGCCACGTGAGTCAGCTGGCACACGAAGTCCTGGCCGCGGTGCTGCAAGTGCGAGCAAAGTCACTGCAGGTCCTGTTGTGGCAGCGCGCCAAGGAACCGGCCGCCGGCCACTGGTCACTGCCCGGTGGGCAGCTGGGTGCCACCGAGGACGTGGAGACGTCGATCCGCCGCCAGCTCGCCGAGAAGGTCGACGTCCGGCAACTCGCGCACGTCGAGCAACTGGCCGTGTTCAGCGCGCCGGACCGGGTGCCCGGCGACCGTGTCGTGGCCACCGCGTTCGTCGGCCTCGTCCCCGCAGGCCTGGACCCCGAGGTGCCGCCGGACACCGGC
>DASXYT010000033.1:0-36010 GCA_036502345.1 Pseudonocardiaceae bacterium
CCCCCCCCCACCACTCCGTTTCCCCGGCCAGCGACGGCCGAAACCCCCTGGTCCCCCGGACCGTGTCGCTGGTTCCCCTGTTCCCCCTGATCTACCCCCGGTCCGCCGTCAGCCGACGGCGGATGTCACCACCGCGTTGCCCGATCCGGTCCTGCCCCGCAGCTTGAGGCGCGGTGCCTCCGCAGGGGGCTTGTCGGACAGGCCGAGTTCACTGCGTGCCTGGCCGGAACCGGACACCAGATCCACCATGGCCGCCGTGCCCGAGCGCACGCCGACGCGGATCTCGCCGGATCCGGTGATCAGTTCCACCTGGCCACAAGCGGCGTCCGCCACGGTGAGGTCGCCACTGCCGGTGCGGACCTTCACGTCGGCCTGTACCGCGCCGAGCCAGACATCGCCGCTACCGGTTATCAGTGTGGTCTCACCGCCGACCGATGACACCTCAATTTCGCCGCTGCCGCTGCGCGCCCGCAGGCCGCCCAGCATCGGGCCCAGTCGCAGGGTGCCGGAGCCGGAGTGGATCTCCGCCGCGCCGTCCGCCCTGTCCATCGCGACGTTGCCGGAGCCGATGTTCAGCTTCACCTTGCCGGCCGGGCCGGTCACCGTCATGTCGGCCGAGCCGGCGGCCACCTCGAGGTGCGAGCCTGCGGGTGCGCGCAGGGTCACCGCCAGCGGGACCATCCGGTGCCGCTTCGGGGTGTGCACCAGCAGGCGCCTGCCGACCAGTTCGACCCTGGTCTCGCGGACCGCGGCCACCTTGGCGTCGTCCATGCCTTCGCCGAACTGGCCGCCGAACCAGCTCAACATGCTGGACAGGCCCTGCAGCCACGGGTTGGTCACGCTCGGGTCGTACCGCACCTCGACGGTCGCGCCCGGCTCCTCGACCAGCGCGATGACCACCCGGCCCGCGCCGAGCGCCACGTCGATCTCCAGTGGACCGGTGGCGTCGAAGTTCTCCCTGCGGATCACCTCGTCGCTCTGGTCGCCGTTGTCGATTCCCTCGTTGATCACGTCGTCAGCCATCGCCGTGTACACCGTTCTCTCCCCAGTCCCGGTCAGCCTTCGACCCAGCCGCGCACGCGGGACGAACCCCGCCCGCCCCGGCCCGGCCGATCGTCGTCGTTGCGCTTGCCTTCGTCACCGAACGGGCTCCAGGACCCGCCGCTGCCCATGCCCTGTGCCCACGGGTTGCCCCCGCCCCACGGGCCGGCACCGCCTCGACCGTGGCCACGGGCGCGTTCGTGCAGCGCGCCCTGCACGGCCTGCTGGACGAACGAGTTCAGCGACACCCCACGGGCCGACGCGGCCTCCTCGGCCTTCGTCTTGAGCTCCTCGAGCAGCCGCACGGTGATCCTGCTGATGTCACCCTGCGCGTCGCCCATGGGCGGTGGGGGAGGATCGTCCGCAGGCTCGTGATCGTCCGTCGGCGCCCCTGTGACGACGACTTGTACGTCCTGTCCGTCGAGGCGGACTTCGACCACCCGGTCCTCGAGGGCGAGCGTGACCTCGCCGGCCAGGTCGGCCAGCGCGTTCATGATGGCCAGCCGTGCGGCCGGCTCGATGGTGGCCGCCAGCACCCTGGCGGCGGTCCTGGTCTGCTCGTCACCGGCCGCGGCGGCGGCCGTCAGGTTCTCCCGCAGTGCGGCGACATAAGGGCTCAGTTCCATGACGCCATCATGACGTCACTCTTGACATCAGTCAAGGCCCTGATGGCGTCACGATGCCGTCACGGAGGGGCCTCGGTGACGTCGTTGTGCTGTCAACTATGCAGTCACCCGTGCGTCAGAACAGCCGTGTCGGATCGGGCGGATAGGCTGGCCGGGCAGCAGACCAGGGGGCCTTCAAAGGGGAGCGGACCGTGACCGAGACGGTGTCACCGAAGGTTGTGCTCATCGGCAAGACGGAGTTCTTCCCGCCGGCCGACGTGCCGTGGACGACCGATTCCGACGGTGGGGAGGCATTGGCCGAGTTCGCCGGCCGAGCCTGCTACCAGTCCTGGAAGAAGCCGAACCCGAGTACCGCGACCAACGCGGGCTACTTGCGCCACATCCTGGAGGTCGGCCACCTCTCGGTGCTCGAACACGGCTCCGTGACGTTCTACATCACCGGTGTGTCCCGGTCGCTGACCCACGAGTTGATCAGGCACCGGCACTTCTCGTACTCGCAGCTGTCCCAGCGGTACGTACCGGAGAAGCAGGCCGCCATGGTCGAGCCGGACGTGATCGCGAACGACCCGGTGCTGCACGCGAAGTTCCTTGCCGCGGCGGAAGCCAGCGTGGCCGCGTACACCGACCTGCTCGCCGGGTTGGAGGAGCGCTTCGCCGACGAGCCGAACCCGACGCTGCGCCGCAAGCAGGCCCGGCAGGCGGCCAGGGCCGTGCTGCCCAACGCCACCGAGACCAGGCTCGTGGTGACCGGCAACTACCGGGCCTGGCGGCACTTCGTCGCCATGCGGGCCACCGAGCACGCCGACGTCGAGATCCGCTCGCTGGCCGTGGAATGCCTGCGCCAGTTGCAGAAGGCGGCGCAGAACGTGTTCGACGACTTCGCCATCTCCACCCTGCCCGACGGCACCGAGGTCGCCGCGAGCCCGTTCGTCACCGAGGGTTGAGCGGGTGCGCAAGCTGACCGTGCACGTCCGGCCAGGGGCCTACGTCGTGCTGCGGCTGCCCGGCGACGCGCCGGTCCCGGTCGGGCTGGACGATCCGAGTGCCGGTCTGGTGTCCGTGACCAGGACGAAGGACGAGTTGTCCGTCGTGTGCCCTGCCGAGCTGGCCGTACCCGCCGACCAGGTGGAGACCGGCTGGCGGCTGCTCACCGCGGCCGGGCCGTTCGAGTTCACGCTGACCGGGATCATGGCCGCGCTGTCCGGTGCGCTGGCCGCCGCCGGCGTGCCGTTGTTCGCATTGTCCACTTTCGACACCGATCACCTGTTGGTGAAGGATGACGACCTGGTCAGGGCGGTGCACGCGCTGCGGGACGCCGGCCATGAGGTCGTCGAGTAGTTCACGGCCGCGATTGGCAGCCCGGCGCTACCGACGAGTACGGTGATCGGTATGGGCATGGCGGCGGATGAGCGGCGCGCGTTGAGTGATCTGTTCGATGAACTCGGGCCGGACGTGCCGACGCTGTGCGACGGCTGGCAGGCCAAGGACCTCGCCGCGCACCTCGTGCTCCGCGACCGTAGGCCGGATGCCGCCGCCGGTATTCAGGTGAAGGCGTTGTCCGGCTACACCGAACGCGTGCAGAACGGCATCGCGGGCCGGCCGTGGGCCGAGTTGGTGAACCAGGTGCGCACCGGGCCGCCCGCGTTGTCACCGTTCCGGCTGCCCGGTCTCGCCGAACTGGTCAACGGCACGGAGTTCTTCGTGCACCACGAGGATCTGCGCCGCGGCCAGTCGGACTGGGAGCCCAGGTTGCCCGACCCGGCAAGGGATGGCGCCGTGTGGAAGTCGCTGCGGATGGCCGCGCGGCTGGCGTATCGGCGTAGCCCGGTCGGTGTAGTGCTGCGGCGTACCGATGGCGCGGAAGTGACCGTCAAACAAGGCCCCAACGCCGTGACCATCGTCGGTGAGCCGGGCGAGTTGCTGTTGAACGCCTTCGGTCGGTCCGCTGTCCGGGTTTCTTTTGACGGTGATCAGCGGTCCGTCGGCATCGTGCAGGGTCTTGACCGGACGTTTTGAGCTCCTGCGGCATTTGAAAGTTACCGCCGTGCTGGCTGGATTCTTGCGTCGTGTGAATCTTCGGCCTTGACAGAAGGTCGCCATTGCCGGACTCTCCGTGCAGGACTTCGACGCGCTGGCCGGCGACAGCGGAGAAGGAGTGCCAATGGAGGCACCTACAGACCGCAGTTCGTCGTCGGCTGATGTACGCAAGCCCACCCTTGCCGAAGTAGCGAGAAGGGCGGGTGTGTCCACCGCGACCGCGTCCCGGGTTCTCAACCGGTCGGCGCCGGTCAGCGTCAGTACATTGGCCAGAGTCGAGCGAGCAGTTCGGGAACTGGGCTACGTAAGACATCGCGCTCCCAGCGCGGCCGCCCGCAACACCGGGGCGGTGTCCGTCGTCGTGTTCGACGACATGGTCCACTACCAGTCGGACACGTTCTATTCGCGGGTACTGGTGGGGGCCGAACGCGAGGTGGTGCGTGCGGGCAGGGAACTGGTCGTACTAACCGCGTTGCGCCATTCGCCGCGTGACTCGTTGCTGCGTTTTCTGTGCGGCGGACACGTGGACGGCGTCGTGATGGTCGGTATGCGGGACGACGACACACCGGCACAACTCGTGCGGGCGGCCGGAGTTCCGGTGGTCTGCCTCGGTGGGCCACACCTGTCCGAGGACCTGCCGTCGGTCGACGCCGACAACAAAGGCGGGGCACGGCAAGCGGTAACGCATCTGATCAGATCCGGCAGACGCGCAATCGCCACCATTGCCGGGCCACGGGACATGGTCGCGGCGTCCGACCGGTTGACCGGCTATCGGCAGGCCATGGAGGATGCTGGCATGGAACCCGCGGGTGTGGTGTGCCGTGGCGATTTCACGGCATCGTCGGGTGAGCACGCCATGCTTCGATTACTTGATCGGCATCCCGATGTGGACGCGGTGTTCGTCGCGTCCGACCTGATGGCGCTGGGCGCGTTGCGGGCCCTGCACCGGTTGGGGGTTCGGGTGCCGGACTACATCGCCGTGGTCGGGTTCGACGACGCGGCGCTGGCCAGGCACACGGTGCCGTTGCTGACCACCGTGCGACAGCCCGTCGAGGAGATGGGAGCGCGGTCCGTGGCCGAGTTGCTGGACGCGGAAAACGCCCGTGCCATCGGCGATCGGAGAGTCGTCATGCCGACGACGCTGGTGCTCCGGGATTCCGCCTGAGCGACGGTTGCCCCATTCGGATATCGTGGCTGCGATATTCGTTGGGGTGACCGGGAGGAATAAGTGACTCGGGGGTTCGAGTGCACATTCGTGGAGCTGGATGCGATCGGGGACGCGCTGCGGTTGGACGTGCGGCCGTTCCCGTTCCAGTTCCCGGTGCACGGTGAACTGGTCGAGGAGCGCATCCGGCTGATTCACGCCGTGCACGAGAGCCTGACCGAGCGTGGCCTGATCGAGGGCCGCCACTTCGCGCCGGAACTCGAGGACCTGGTCGGCCTGTTCGCCGGTGGGCGGGTGGCGGTCGCCGTGGTCGGCAGCGCCGATGGCGTCGGGCTGTGCGCGCGGGCCGTGACCGACGGCCGGTCCGGTGTGCTGGCGGTGGAAACCGACTCGGGTGTGGCTTTCGAGCCCGTGACGCCGCCGTCGATGGTCAGGTCGGTGCTCGGTCTGCTGCCGGCGCTGCGGCCCGGGCCGGGTCGATCGGTGACGGTGACCGCCGAGGAGCCGGTGTCCGTAGGTCGGCACCGGGCGCCCGACGAGGACTTCGCCGAGCGGCGGTACCTCCAGGCGGTGCGGCCCCCGATGGACTCGACGCGGGTTCAGCAGGCGATCGTCGAGGAGATCATGCGGCGCCCCCGGGTGGGCAGCGGGTACGTGACGGTGACCGCGCGTAGCCGCAACGGTCGCGAGAGTGACCCCGCGACGATGAGCTGGCTGGACACGGATGCCGGACGATATGTCGTATTACCGACGGTCGGGCCCGATGGTCGCCTGCATGTCACGTACGCCCCCGCTGACCAGGCAAAACTTGACCAGAGCCTGTCCCGGCTGGTCGAACTGATGACCTGAGTGGGCTTTTTTGCGGCTTTCGGGAACCGAACCCAGGTCGGAGTGCGTCTTGCTACCGTGTCCTGACGCTGGGTGTGATCGTGGGAGGTTGAGAGATGCTGGTAGACCCAGGTGGTGGCGGCGCCGCCTTCCAGGGCATCGGCGATGCCGTGGCCGGCATCCAGCTGGCGGCCAACGAGGGCTTCGCGATCAGCGAGAACGGCGGCCAGCCGCTGATCGATGCGATCCAGGACCTGCAGGACCAGGTGCGGACGGCCTTGAGCCAGTCACACCGGTTGGAGATGCAGCCGCCGCTCGGCACCACACCGAACGCCACTGTCTACAAGCCGTTCCTGGCGACCGTCGCGAGTGATCCCACCCAGGGCGCCATCCCGGTCCTGAAGAAGTTGCAGCAGGACCTGGTCAGCGCGCACAGCGCGGTCCAGAAGGCGATGGACAACTACCGGAACACCGATGAGGGCAACGCGTCGAACGTCGGCAGTGCCGGGACGTGGACGTGAGGCCGGTGAAGCGGCTTGTTGTACTGGTCGGCCTGGCGGCGGTGCTCGTGGGTACCGCAGCCTGCGGCGGTACGACGCCGGGCCAGCCGAGTGCGGCGACCACGGCCGGCGGTGGCGGTCAGACGTCCGGCGGGTCGACATCGACAGCACCGAGTAGCAGGACCAGTTCCTTCGCGGCCGACCAGCCGTGTTCGCTGCTGTCGTCGAGTGATCTGGAACAGTTGGGCGTGTCCTCGCCGCCGTCCCAGGACATGGTCGGAACGGCGCATTCGTGCGAGCTCGACACCTCTGCGTTCCACATCGGACTGGACATCCGTACCGATGTGGGACTGGCAGGCTTCGTGGCCGTCCCCAACGGTGGGAAGGTCACGAGTACGACCATCGGTCAGCACCAGGCGAAGGAAGAGGCCGATCCCAGTTCGTCGTCCTGCACGGTGGCGATCGGGATCACGGACTCCTCGCGGGTGGATGTGACCACGACGGGCGACGGGACCAGCGACCCGTGCCCAGGAGCATTGACTGTGGCCCGGCTCGTTGAGCCTGAGTTGCCTTGAGGGTGTGGGGATTATGACGGGGAACGGATCTGGGTCCGGGTCGATCGACCCGGGGATATACGCTCAGCCGCAGGGTGGTCAGGCTGCTGTGCCTGCTGCGCCGCCTGCCGGCACGGTCTACGGGCAGTACGGGATGCACCACTATCACGGCAACGTGCAGAACCTGAACCAGGTCGACAAGGCCGTTTCGCAGCACGACCGGACCCAGCACGGGCCGTTGGTCGGCGCCATCCTGAATCTGCTCAACGGGTCCGACGAGGTGGACGACAAGCTCAGTTCCACCGCCAAGAGCCTCAAGAAGGGGCTTGATCTGCGCTCGGCTCCGCCCGCCGCCGGCGTCGTCTACCAGAGCATTCCTCACCAGACGCTCTACGACAGCGTCACCAAGGGCGTCAGCCCCACCTCGGTGACCGATGTCAGCGACACCTGGCTGCAGATCGGCAACAAGCTCACGAACCTCCAGACCACCGTCGCGCAAGCGATTGCGAGCAGCCAGGTCACGTGGACCGGCCAGGCCGCCGAGCAGGCCCGGCAGTCGATCGCGAAGCTGGGCAACCAGTCCGGCGCCGCCGGTCAGTCGGCCCAGTTGGCCGGTGTGCTCACCGCGCAGCAGTCGGAAGCCCTGACGTCGGCCAAGAACAGCGTCCCGCCGCCGCCCAACCCGGCGTTCAACGCCGCGACCGCGCAGCAGCACCTGCAGACGATCCAGGATCCGATCGCCTTCGCCAAGCAGGCCGCTGCCGACAAGGCGACCGCCACCGCTCAGCAGGCCGCCCACCAGCAGGCGGCGAGCGTCGTCCAGCACTACGACCAGACGGTCTCGCAGACGTCGGCCAGCATGCCCGCCTTCGCCCCGGCACCGAAGGTGGTCAAGCCCGGTGGCCCGCCGTCGACACCCGTCCCGACGCTGCCCGGACCGGTCGGCCCGCCGCCGGTCGGGACCACACCGCCCGTCGGCACCACCCCCACGACTCCGGTCTTTCACCAGCCGCCCACCGGGCACACCACCACCACTTCCACGTTCACGCCGCCCGTCGACCAGACCACGACGACGTCCGGTTTCGTCCCGACCGCACCGGTCGGCACCGGCACGCCGTTCCCCGGCACGGGACTGCCCGGCACCGGTCTGCCCGGGTCGGCCGGCGGCGGAGTGTCCGGGGACGGCTCGTTCGGCGGCGCTTTCGGTGGCTTCGGGGCCGGGGGTGCTGGTGGGTTCGGTGGCACCGGCGCCGGCTCAGGCGGGGCGGGTGCCGGCTTCGGCGGTAGCGGCGGATCCAGCGGTGCCGGCGGCACCGGTAGTGGCAGCGCCGGTGTGGGTGCCCGGTCCGGTAGCGGTGCCGGCGCGGGTGCGGCCGCCGAGGAAGACGCGCTGTCCGAGGGCACCTCGGGTGCACGTGGTTCGACCGGCGGGATGGGCGGCATGGGCGCCGGCCGCGGCCAGCGTGGTCAGGGCGACGCCGAGCACAAGCGGCCGTCCTGGCTGGTCGAGACCGACGAGGGCATCTTCGGCACCGACGAGATGACCGCCCCACCAGTGATCGGCGAGTAGGCCTCAGTGGGGCGGCGGTCAGCCGCCCCACCGCAGCGTGGTCAGGACGCCGCCACGATGTCCACCACGAACACCAGCGTGTCGGTGCCGTTGATGTCCGGGGCCTTGCCCTGGTCGCCGTACCCCAGCGCGGCCGGCACGGTCAGCAGGATCCGGCTGCCCACCGTGTGGCCGCCCAACCCCTGCTCCCAACCGGCCACGACCTGACCGGCGCCCAGCACGAACGACTGCGGGAAGCCCCGGCTCCACGACGAGTCGAACACCTTGCCGGTCCGCCACACCACACCGGTGTACTGGGCCACCACCGTGTCACCGCTGATGATCGCCGGGCCCTTTCCCTTGCGCAGCACCGTACTGGTCAGTGTCGCCGGTGGTTTCGCCTTGCTGGGCACAGTGATCTTCGGCCCGTTCTTGCCCATCGCACCGACGACCGGCATGTCCGGCCCCGGGTGGTAGGGCACCGGCGTACCTGCCGCGCTGGTGCCCCGCGCAATCGAGTCGACCACGTCGAACACGAACACCAGCGTGTCGCTGCCCATGATGTTGGCCTGCGGGTTGCCCGCCGTCCCGAAACCGTCCTTCGGCGGCACGATCATCAGCACGCGGCTGCCCACCCGCGCACCGGCCAGCTTCCGCCACGCCGGCATCGCCGTGGACAACGGCAGTCCCTGCGGCTGCCGGTCGGTGAAGCTGTCCACCACCAGCCGGTCACCTGCCCAGACCTTCCCCTCCACGTTCAGCAACACGTAGTCGCTCGCGCCGACCACCGGGCCCTTGCCCTTGATCAACGTGTCCACCTGGAGATCACTACTCGGCTTGCCGTTCGGAATGGCGATCACCGGGTCGGCGCCGAACGCCCCGGTGACCTTCGGCCCGTCAGAGGACCCCGCGGTGGCGCAACCCGTCACGACACCGCCGACCAGCAGACCGACCAACAACCACGCCCATCGATTTCGCATCACAGTCCGTCCGTCCCACGGCCGAGCGGGGTGTGCGCACCCACGACGAGTGCGCACACCCCGGAGCACCCTCAGAAGCCGGCTGGCGGTTGCACAGTCGGGAACAGCTGCGCGAACGTGTCGAACGCGGTCGCGACATCCGCTTCCGCCCAGAACCGGTGGTAGTTGAAGACCGGGGCAGAGCCGCCGTCCAGGTATGCCTGGACCTTGGGCCATGCCGGGTCGCTCTTGTACCAGGGCCGGATGGACAGGAAGGTGTTCGTCGAGGAGTTGATCGGAATGCCACCCGGGTAGGTACCACTGAAGCCCGCCGGCACGAAGACGCCTTCGAACGTGGTGGTGTTGAACGCACTGGTGAAGTTCTTGTAGTCAGTGCGCGTCTCCGGCGCCGAGTAGCCGAGGCTGTCCGAGTAGAACTTGTGGATGACGTCGATGATGTTCTGAGCCGCCGTCCTGGCGGTGACATCACCGGACTTCGCCGCGTAGTACTCGTAGACCTTGGCCAGTGACGTGGCCACGCCGATGTCGGTCGACGTGCCGGACACCGTCACGTGCAGGCCGGGGTTGGCCGCGGGTGCTGTAGCGCCGGAGGTGTAGTTGGCGCTCGGCTGACCGCTCCACGTCAACGTGCCCGGCGTGGTCAGGGTGCCGGTGGTCGGGTCGACCGTGGTCACGGACTCGGCCCAGTGCACCCACTTGTCCAGGATCGACTTCGCCTGGGCGTTGCCGGTCTCGTAGTAGTACTCCGCTATTCGTTCCACCGGCCACGTCTGGTAGCCGAACCACTGGTTGCTCGGCGGGTTGTGGTACTCCGGCTGAGAGTCGTAGTACATCCCGTCGAACGTCGGGTCACCCACCGGCGGCTTGCCCGCGTCGCCGTAGTTGCCCTGCCAGTTGTTCTCCACGCCACCCGCGATGCCACCGTCGGCCGACTGCAGCCACTGGTACAGGTTGAGTTGCGTGGTGAGGCTCTGCGCCCAGTCCGCCTGCGCTGTCGGCGACTTCGGGATCAGGTCCGGGTCGGTGGACAGCGCGAACGCGGCCAGCGGGTTCTGGTAGCCCTCGTGGATCGCGTCACCGCTGATCCGCCAGGACCACGCACCACCGGCGTCGCCGCCGAACGCGTAGTACCAGGACAGCAGGTAGGTGTCCTCGTTCGCCTTGCTCGTACCGGCAGGACAGGCCACCGAGCCGAGTTGGCTGCAGTTGGCGCCGATCTGCTTGAAGTACTTGTCGAACATGGAGTACCGCAGGTAGTCACCCAGCTCCGCGGCCTTCGACAGGGTCGTCGTGATGGCCGCCGTCTTGCCCTGCGCCTTGGCGAACGTGTCCGCCCAGAACGCTGCCTGCACCATGCGTGCGTCGGCGTCCGGGGCGTCGGTGAACTTGTACTGCTTGGCGAAGCTGCCGCCACCGTTGTTGAACAGGTCCAGGAAGCCGTTCGGGCCACCGAACTTGAACTCGTCGCAGTCCGGTTGCGGGATGGTGTCCCACACCGACTCCTCGGAGCCACGCTGGAACGTGTTGATGAGGCTCGGCGATGTCGTGCCGTCCTCGCACTGGCCGAAGCCGTACCGGTTGTCCACGTCCAGGATCCACGCCGGGGCGTAGATGTTGGACGTGCCGTAGGTGGTCTTCAGCTCGTTGGCGATCGGGTCCGAACCCACCGGCACCGACGAGTTCAACGGCACCGGGTACTGGCTCGGCGACCCCTCCTGCGGACCGTACGTGGCAGGCGCGTTCACGTTGTACGTGGACTGACCCGGTTGTTCGGCCGCGCTCGGGATCATGAACTGCTCCATGTTGGCCCAGGCGTTGTTGAACCCGGTCCAGTCACCGGTCACCCGACCGAAGTCGGCCTCCATCCACAGCCAGTAGCTGTAGGTCTCCGACGTGGTCTCGTGACCGTAGTCGGGTGCCTCCACGATCAGCGTCTCCACCGCGTGGTACGGGATGCCCTTGGGGCTGAAGTACCCGTTGGCGGGGTCCTTGACCTTGTTGTACAGCGCCAGGAACCAGCTGTCGTACGTGGACGCCGAGCCTGCCGCCGCTGCTTCGGTGACGGCGACACCGGCTGAGCCCCAGCCGGTCGCCGCCGCGGTGAACGTGCCATGGCCACCCGCGTTGGCGGCCGCTGTGCCCGCCGTCACGGTGACCGTCTGCGGTGCGTTCCAGTTCACCGGGGTGAAGGTGAGTGTGCCGCCGGTGGTGACGCTCAGGTCGGGGTCGCCGGCCTCGGTGACCGCCACCGTGACGTTGGCCGCGGGCTGCGCGGACAGCGCGAGCGTGAACGTGCCCGTCGCGCCCTGCTGCACGGTCAGCGTCGTGGGATTGGCCACGATGCTCTGTGCCTCGACGGTGATCGCGACCGGGTTGGACGTGGTGCTCTGGCCGAGGTTGTCGGTGGCCACCGCGGTCAGCGAGTACGAGCCCGCCGGCACGTTGACCCACTGCACCGCCCACGGACTCGCCGTCGCCACACCGATCAGGGTGTTCGTGGTGGCGCTGGTGCTCTCGTAGAACGACACGTTCGCGACCGTGCCGGTGCCACTGCTGGCGGCGTTCGCCTGCAGGGTGATCGCCGCGCCGGGGCTGAAGATCTCGCCCGCGGTCGGGCTGGTGATGGACACCGTCGGCGCGGCCTGCGTCGGCGGAGCCTGGCCGTTGCACGGCGTGCCGTTGATCGAGAACGCGGTCGGCGCCGTGTTCGTGCCTGTGTAGTTGAAGTTGGCGCCGATCGCGGTGGACGCGCCGGTGGCCAGGCTGCCGTTCCAACTGACGTTGGTGACGGTGACCGCCTTGCCGGTCTGCGTCCAGTTGCCGCTCCAGCCCGAAGCCAGGGTCTGGTTGCCGCCGTAGGAGTAGGTCAGCGACCAACTGGTGATCGCCGGGCCGTTGTTGGTGATGGTCACGGCCGCTGTGAAGCCGGTGCCCCAGTCGGTGGTCAGCGAGTAGGCGACCTGGCAGGACGGTCCGGTGGCCGCTGGCGTGACCGCCGGTGCCGCGGCTGGTGCCGCCGCCGGTGCCGCGACGGCGTCCCCGCCACCGACGACCACCGCGGCAACGCACGCCAGGCACGACAGCAACACGGTCAGCGACCTCAACCGTATTCGTCGATAACGTGTTCGCATGCAGATTCTCCTCACAGATTTGAGGGGATGACCGGGAATCGCGAAACGGGACGTTTGCGGAGCCGATCTCGGCCGACTGTATGGTCCGTGTGACGGGGATGTGAAGCGCGCCAACCGGACCAGGTGGCCACTGTGGAGCGAAAATCCGGTTTACCGTGGTGGCGGGCCGTGCCAAGGTGTGTCCTACGGCCTTGTTGCGTGAACGTTTCATCCCGGCTTTCGCACCACGAATCCGGCAATGAAACTTACGGCCACGCGAGCAGTGTTTTCGACAATGTTTCGACGGCGCGGCCGGTCCGCGGGCCGCGCTGCGGACCCCTCCCAGGCCGGGCAAGTCGGTAACTTTCGTGCGTGAGGAGGTAGCGTCACACCATGACCGCGTGTCCAACGGCAGCTCCCGGCAGGCCCTTCGGCCGGGTAATCACAGCGATGCTCACCCCGTTCGACCGGGCTGGCGCCCTCGACATCGACCGGGCGGTCGAACTCGCCGACCACCTGGTCGCACAGGGCAGTGACGGCCTGGTGCTCAGCGGCACCACCGGCGAGTCGCCGACCACCTCGGATGCCGAGAAGGCCGAACTGGTGCGGGCAGTGGTGGGCGCGGTCGGCGACCGGGCCACCGTCATCGCATCGGTCGGCACCTACAGCACCGCGCACACCATCGAGCTGGCCACGCAGGCCGCCGAGGCCGGCGCGCACGGGCTGCTGGTGGTGACGCCCTACTACTCGCGTCCCCCGCAGGCCGGGCTGCTCGCGCACTTCACCGCCGTGGCGGACGCCACCGAACTGCCGGTGATGCTGTACGACATCCCGCCGCGCTCCGTCGTGCCCATCGAGGTGGACACGCTGTTCCGGCTCGCGGAACACCCCAGGATCCTGGCCGTGAAGGACGCCAAGGGCGACCTGCTGGCCGGCAGTCAGGTCATCGACGGCACCGACCTGGCCTACTACTCCGGTGACGACGCGCTGAACCTGCCGTGGCTGTCCGTCGGCGCCGTCGGCTTCGTCAGCGTCATCTCGCACGTCGTGGCCAGGCGGCTGCGGCAGTTGCTGGACGCCTACGAGGCCGGCCTGGTGGACGAGGCGAAGGCCATCCACCACGGCGTGTTGCCGGTACTGCGGGCACAGGGCAGGGTCGGAGGCGTGATCTTCAGCAAGGCCGCCGTGCACCTGTGTGGTCGCGATGTCGGCGACCCGAGGCTGCCACTGCCGCCCGCCACCGAGGAGCAACTCGCCGCCATCGCGGGCGACCTTGCCGAGGCCGGTGTACCGCTGGCCGGCACGATGTCCGCCGCCGAGGTGCTGGCCGAGGGCGGTGCCGACGTGGCTGCCGCCAGGGTCGCGCACGCCGACGCGACGGCCGCTTACGTCGCGGCCACCACGCACACCAGTGCCGGCACGGTGGGTCGATGAGCCTGCCGGTGCCCATGTCACCACCCGGTCCTGGTCCCGTGACCGCCCCGCCTGCCCCGCCCGACGGCGGGCTGCGCGTCGTGGCGCTCGGTGGGATCGGTGAGATCGGTCGCAACATGACCGTGTTCGAGTTCGACCACCGGCTGCTGATCGTGGACTGCGGGGTGCTGTTCCCCGAGGACCTGCAGCCCGGCGTCGACCTGATCCTGCCGGACTTCCGGGCCATCGAGGACCGGCTGGACGACGTCGACGCCCTGGTCCTCACGCACGGCCACGAGGACCACATCGGCGCTGTGCCGTTCCTGCTCCGGCTGCGGCCGGACGTGCCGGTGCTCGGCTCCCGCTTCACGCTGGCGCTGGTCGCCGCGAAGTGCAAGGAACACCGGCTCACGCCGAAACTGATCGAGGTGGCGGAGGGCCAGCGGCGCACGCACGGCCAGTTCGACCTGGAGTTCTTCGCCGTCAACCACTCCATCCCGGACGCGCTCGCGGTCGCCATCCGCACCCCTGCCGGGCTGGTCCTGCACACCGGCGACATCAAGCTGGACCAGTTGCCGCTGGACGGCAGGCTGACCGACCTGGCGGGCTTCTCCCGGCTGGGCGACGAGGGTGTCGACCTGTTCTGCGTCGACTCGACGAACGCCGAGGTGCCCGGGTTCACCATCTCCGAGCGGGACATCGGCCCGGTGCTGGACAACGTGATCGGCCGCGCGACGCAGCGCGTCATCGTGGCCTGTTTCGCCAGTCACGTGCACCGCGTGCAGCAGGTGTTCGACGTGGCAGCGCAACACGGCCGCAAGGTGGCCCTGGTCGGCAGGTCGATGGTGCGCAACATGGGCATCGCGACCGATCTGGGCCTGCTCAACGTGCCCGAGGGCCTGCTGATCGACCTGCACGAGGCCACCGAGCTACCCGACAGCGCGACCATCTTCGTGTCGACGGGGTCGCAGGGCGAGCCGCTGTCGGCGCTGTCCAGGATGGCGCGCGGCGAGCACCGGCAGATCGACATCCGGCCCGGCGACACGGTCGTGCTGGCCAGTTCGCTGATCCCCGGCAACGAGACGTCGGTGTTCGGCGTGGTCAACGGCCTGGCCCGGCTCGGTGCGCACGTCGTGCACCAGGGCAGCGCCAGGGTCCACGTGTCCGGCCACGCGCCTGCCGGTGAGCTGCTGTTCCTGTACAACGCGGTGCGGCCGTCGAACGTGCTGCCCGTGCACGGCGAGTGGCGGCACCTGCGGGCCAACGCCGAACTCGCGGTGCGCACCGGTGTGCCCGCCGAGCGGGTGGTGATCGCCGAGGACGGCGTCGTCGTGGACCTGGTGGACGGCGTGGCCAGCATCACGGGCCGCGTCGAGGTCGGTCACGTCTACGTGGACGGCCTGTCCGTCGGCGACGTCGGCGAGTCGACCCTGTCCGACCGGCTGGTGCTGGGCGAGGGCGGTTTCATCGCCATCACCATCGCCGTCGACTCCACCACCGGCCGGGCCGTCGCCCCGGTGACGGTGTCCGGGCGTGGCTTCTCCGACGACCCGAAGGCGCTGGAGTCGGTGGTGCCGCTGGTCGAGATGGAGTTGTCCCGTACCGAGGTGGAAGGCATCACCGATACGCACCGGATCGCGCAGGCGGTGCGGCGGGTGGTTGGCCGGTGGGTCGCTGAGACGTACCGTCGTCGGCCGATGATCGTTCCAACAGTGATTCCGGTGTGACGATGCGCTTGCTGTTCATCTGCACGATCAGCGCTCCGGACAGCAGCACCACGCCGCCTGCGACCTGAACTGGTGACAGCGACTGGCCGAGCAGTGCCCAGGCCAGCGCTGTCGCCACGATGGGTTCGATCAGCGAGAGCACGCTGACCACGGACGAGGGCAGGTGGCGCAGCGACGCCATGCCGAGCAGGTAGGCGACCACCGTGGAGATCACGGCGATCGCCAACAGCAGTGTCCACACGGGCGTGTGCAGTGGGCCGAACGCGACCCGCGCGGTGACCAGGTGACCGGGCACGGTCCACGGTGGGTCGATGCAGCTCACGGCAACGGCACCGATGACCAGGCCCCAGGTGGTCATGCCGACCGGGTCGCTGGTGGCGACGCCGCGCTCGCCGAGCAGGAAGTACGTTGCCGAGCACATCGCGGTACCCAGCCCCGCGATGACGCCGACGGTGTCCAGTGCCAGGCCGTCCCACACCTGCGCGACCAGCACCAGGCCGGTCACGGCGATGCCGACGCCGAGCCAGACCGCCCTGTGCAGGCGGGTGTGCCGGACGAACCTGACCCACAGCGTGACCAGCACGGGGGACAGGTACTCCAGCAGCATCGCGACGCCGATCGGCAGCCGGGACACGGCCAGGAAGTACAGCAGTTGCACCGCGGCGACCCCGATCAGGCCGTACGCCACCAGGACCGGCAACTCGCGGCGCCTGATCCGCAGGGCGCCCGGCCGGAAGATCGCGGTGCAGACGAGCAGCAGCACCGCGCCGACGCAGATCCGGACGCTGGTCACCTGTTCCGGTGACAGCCCGGCGTCCATGACGGCCTTGGCCAGCGGTCCTGACGTGCCGAAGCAACAGGATCCGAGGACGATCAAGGCGGTGCCGCGTGCAGGCGACCTAACTGGTGTCGGACGGATGGGGGTCACGACGGCAGTCTGCAACCCTTACCCCTACCCTCAGCAACCGCCTTTGCGCCTTACCTCGGCCGCCAGGGGCTCTTGCTGTCCGTCGGTCGGGTCGGATCGTGGAACGCCGGCGTGTACGGCTCGTCGGGACGCAGCGGCACCAGGCCCTCGGTGATCGCCTTCATGATCCGGTCCCTGGCCCGGACCGCGTCACCGAGCTTGGTGTCGGACAGCCCGGTCAGGTCGACCGGTGGCCCGAAGTGCACCCGGAACGTCGGCCTGCGCACCAGTGCGCGCAGCCACGACGTCACCACCGGCTTCATGTCGGCCCAGCCGGTGACCACCTCGGTACCCCAGTAGGCCGCCTCGTGGGCGCCCCACTGGCTGATCGGCACCACGGGTGCGTCGGCGGCCAGCGCGAGCCTGGCGACACCGCTCTTGCCGCGCTCGGGCCACAGGCCGGGATCGTGGCTGATCCGGCCCTCCGGGTAGACCAGCACGGCGACGTGGCTGTCCCGCAGCGCGGTCACGGTGGTGTGGAACGTCTCGACCGCGGTGTTCTTGGTGCGGTCCACCCGCAGGTGGCCGGACTTGCGCATGCCCCAGCCGACGACGGGGGCGTCCATGATGCCGCCGGCGACCAGGAACCGGGGCGCGACGCCCGCCCGGTGGCACGCCGCGGTCAGCACGAACGCGTCGAACACGCCGATGTGGTTCGCCGCGAGCAGGATCGACCCGGTGCGAGCCTCCTGCGGCAGCGTCCCGCTGATCTCCAGCCGACCGCACAGCGCGACGAAACCCCGATTGATCCACATGAAGATCCGCCACAACGGCGGAGCCGAGTTGACGGCCGCACGGCGTGTCGGCTCGTTCGCACCCGTTCGCAGGGCAACCATGGGTCAGCAGCATGGCACGGGCTTGGCGCGCGGCGCCGGCGAGTCGGGGGTAGTGGCCAATGTTGCTGGTGGGGCGGAAGGGGTCCGACTACCGTGTGGAGCATGCCAAGCCGGACGACGCCTCCAAAACGCGGCACGCGTAGTACGAGTCGCGCCCGCAGTGGCACGAGTACCCGAACGACCTCCGGCTCCGGAACCCGAGCCAAACCACGCTCCACCAGCACAAAGCCCAGGGCCAAGGCACCCGCCAAGCGGGCGGCACCGACTCGTCGGCCAGGCACCGGTCCGTTCACCCTGCTCGCCAGGGGCTTCGGCAGCCTGGTCAGGGCCGTCAGCAGGACCAAGGAACTCGACCCGGCGCACCGCAGGGACGGCGTCGGGCTCGTGCTGGTCGCGCTGGCCGTGATCTCGGCGGCCGGTGTCTGGTTCCAGGCCGCGGGCCCGGTCGGGCACTGGGTCAACATCGGTGTGCGCAGCGCCATCGGCGACGGCGCCTGGCCACTGCCGATCGCCCTCGGTGCCGCCGGCATCGTGCTGATGCGCTCGATGCCCAAGCCGGAGGCACGGCCGAGGCTGGTCATCGGCACGCTGCTGTTCTCGCTGTCGCTGCTGGGCATCTTCCATCTCGCCGACCACCAGCCGGTGGCCAACGCCGGCCGGATGCACGGCGGCGGCGCCATCGGCTACCTGGCAGGTGGCTTCCTGGCCCAGGGCCTGACCAGCTGGGTCGCGATGCCGCTGCTGGTCCTCGTGGCGCTGTACGGCGCGCTGGTGTTCACCGGCACGCCGGTGCGGGAGATCCCGAACCGGCTGCGTGCGCTCGGCCAGCAGCCCGCCACCGAGCCTGCTGAGGACGTCACCGAGCCCGAACTGGCGCCCACCGAGGACACGCCGGTCCGGCTGCGCAGGCCGTCCCGTCGCCGGCAGGCCGCCGACGCGGATGCCGAGCCCACCCAGCCGGAACTGCCGCTGGACGAGCCGCCCGCACCGCCGGTGAAGCCGAGGCAGCGGCCGATACCGGTGGCCAACGAGCCCGCCGAGAAGCCGAGCGCGGCGCCGAAACCGCCGGCCAGGAGCGTCGAGGGCGACTACCAACTGCCCTCGCCCGACCTGCTCACCGCGGGCGATCCGCCGAAGGCGCGCAGCAAGGCCAACGACACGATGATCGAGGCCATCACCGGGGTGCTGGACCAGTTCTCGGTGGACGCGCAGGTCACCGGCTTCACGCGGGGTCCGACAGTGACCCGCTACGAGGTGGAGCTCGGCCCCGGCGTGAAGGTCGAGAAGATCACGGCGCTGACCAAGAACATCGCGTACGCCGTGGCCACCGACAACGTCCGGCTGCTCGCCCCGATCCCCGGCAAGTCGGCGGTCGGCATCGAGGTGCCCAACTCCGACCGCGAAATGGTCCGGCTCGGCGACGTGCTCAAGTCGCAGCGGGCCACGTCCGACACCCACCCGATGGTGATCGGGCTCGGCAAGGACATCGAGGGCCACTACGTCACCGCGAACCTGACGAAGATGCCGCACCTGCTGGTCGCGGGCTCCACCGGTTCCGGTAAGTCCAGCTTCGTGAACTCCATGCTGGTGTCGCTGCTGTCCCGGGCGACACCGCAGGAGTGCCGGATGATCCTGATCGACCCGAAGATGGTCGAACTGACGCCCTACGAGGGCATCCCGCACCTGATCACGCCCATCATCACCCAGCCGAAGAAGGCAGCGGCGGCGCTGGCCTGGCTGGTGGAGGAGATGGAGCAGCGCTACCAGGACATGCAGGCCAACAAGGTCCGGCACATCGACGACTTCAACCGCAAGGTCAAGTCGGGCGAGATCACCGCGCCGCCGGGCAGCGAGCGGGAGTACCGGCCCTACCCGTACATCATGGCCATCGTCGACGAGTTGGCCGACCTGATGATGACCGCACCGCGCGACGTCGAGGACGCCATCGTCCGGATCACGCAGAAGGCCAGGGCCGCCGGCATCCACCTGGTGCTGGCCACCCAGCGGCCGTCGGTGGACGTGGTCACCGGCCTGATCAAGACGAACGTGCCGTCCCGGTTGGCGTTCGCCACGTCGTCGCTGATCGACTCGCGGGTCATCCTGGACCAGCCGGGCGCCGAGAAGCTGATCGGCATGGGCGATGGCCTGTACCTGCCGATGGGCGCGTCCAAGCCGGTCCGCGTCCAGGGCGCCTACATCTCCGACGAGGAGATCGCCGCCGTCGTCGGCGCGGTCCGCGACCAGGCGATGCCGGACTACACCGACGGCGTGACAGCGGCCAAGCAGGGCGAGAAGAAGGAGATCGACGCCGACATCGGCGACGACCTGGAACTGCTGGTGCAGGCCACCGAGCTGATCGTGAGCAGCCAGTTCGGGTCCACGTCGATGCTCCAGCGCAAGCTGCGGGTCGGCTTCGCGAAGGCGGGCAGGCTGATGGACCTCCTGGAGACCAGGGGCGTCGTCGGTCCGTCGGAGGGTTCCAAGGCCCGCGAGGTGCTGATCAAGCCGGACGAGCTGGAGTCGGTGATCTACACGATGCGCGGCGGCGGCCCGGTTGACGACGATGACTCGGCAGCGGAAGACTAGGATCAGTCTCTAAAGTCCTCATCCGAGGTGCCCAAGGGCCGGTTCGTGCGGTTTACTGGTAGAAACAGGCCGCTGATCGGCACAAGAGGGTGGTTACGGTGCTACGCAGCTTCCGGCTGGGCAATCACCGGTCCTTCCGTGACGAGCACGAGCTCTCACTCCTGCCCGCATACGACCGCGACCAGTCCGCATTGCCCGTCGTCGCGATCTTCGGTGCGAACGCATCGGGCAAGTCGAACGTTCTGGACGGCCTGTCGTTCATGCGTGAGGCGGTCCTGACGTCCTTCCAGCGCTGGGATGTCGACGCCGGCGTACCGAGGACGGCGTTCCGTCTGGATCCCGCCGCGCTGGATCGTCCGTCGACCTTCGTGGTCGAAGCACTGATCGACGAGGTCAGGCATACCTACGGCTTCGCCACGAGCGGTGAACGAATCACCGACGAGTGGCTGTATTCCTATCCGGCTAAGAAGAAGCGCATCCTTTTTGAGCGGTCGGGCGATCACGTGACGTTCGGCAGCACGATGCCCGAAGCCAAGGGCAAGCTGGGCGTGCTGGAAGATCTTACCCGGCCCAACGCATTGTTCCTCAGTGTCGCCGCCCAATCCAATATCGAGCCGCTGATGCCCGTCTATCGATGGCTTCGATCCAGCGTCCGCTTTCGTAGTCCGCGAACCAGGGTTGGGGGGCGCGTTCTCGCGCGGAAGGTGCGCGACTTCTGGTCGGAAGAAGAGGGTCCCGGTCGATTGCTGGCACTGCTGAAAGCCGCCGATGTCGGCATCAGCGACCTTGTTGTCGAAGTCTCAGGGTCGCCCGAATCAGACGACATGCGCCTGTTGTTCGAGCATGGCACATCGGGTTCTCTGCTCGGCCTCCAGGATGAGTCGGACGGCACCCGGGCTTGGTTGGAACTGCTGCTGACTGTGCTGGCAGTCCTTCGGGCGGGCGATGTGCTCGTCGTGGACGAGATCGACGCGAGCTTGCATCCACTGCTGACCACGCGGTTGGTCGGCCTCTTTCGTGACCCGGAGACGAACCCGCGTGGTGCGCAGTTGATCTTCTCGACCCACGACGCCAGCCTGCTCGGCACGATGTTGGGTGAAGAGGTGCTGGCCAGGGACCAGGTCTGGTTCGTGGAGAAGGACGCCGAAGGCGCCAGCAGTCTCTACCCGCTGACCGACTTCAAACCGCGCACCGGCGAGAACACCGAACGGCGTTATCTCGGTGGCAGCTACGGCGCGGTGCCGGTACTGGATGCGCACGAATTCACCAGGGCCTTCCGCGACCAATGACGAAGCGGGAGAACCGACAGAGCAGGCGCCGACCCTTCCGGCAGTCCGCCGACCGGATCCTGGTGGTCTGCGGCGGCGTGAGAACAGAACCCGACTATTTCGAAGGTATGAAGTCGAGCTATCGCAACCCTGCCGTAAAGATCATCGTGCGCAAGGCGGGCGTGTCTCCGGTCGAATTGGTCGAACTCGCCATGTCCGTCCGTGACCGGGACAACGACTCGTTCGATGAAGTGTGGTGTGTCTGCGATGTCGATGACTTCGATCTGACCGCCGCGGTTGGGCTGGCCGCACGCAATGATGTTCGCCTTGCTGTATCGAATCCATGTTTCGAAGTCTGGTTGCTGCTGCACTTCGAGGAATGCATGGCCGCTATGACCGGCTATGAGCAGTTGCGTCGTCGCTTGGCCAAGGATATTCCCGACTATGACAAGGACCCAGGACCGTTCGCCAGGTTGCGGCCCGGCGTCGGCCTGGCCATCGAGCGGGCGCAGGCGTTGGCGCCGCCCGGTACCGAGCACGAGCGCAATCCGGCCACCGGGGTGTGGGTGTTGGCGACGAAGTTCGAACGACCCAAGTGACTTCGGCGCGGCGGGTTTGTCCGATACGGTGACAGCCGTGGCTGGGGATGAGGACGGGTGGTTGCCCGCTGAGCTGGATCCGCGTGAGCTGCGGGTGTCGGATGCCGAGCGGGAACACGTGGCCGGGTTGTTGCAGAAGGCCGTCGGGCTCGGGCTGATCACGCTGGACGAGTTCACCGAGCGGACCGACAAGGCGCTGGCCGCTCAGCGGCGGGGCGAGCTGAACAGCGTGCTGACGGATCTGCCGTTCGTGCACCAGACCGCGCGCCCGGCCGTGGCCGAGGAGCCGTTGGTGCTGTCGACCGGGTCGGGCAACGTGGCGCAGCGCGGGCACTGGGAGGTGCCGGCGACGATCACGGCCGAGTGCGGCATGGGCAACATCACCATCGACTTCACCGAGGCGATCTGCCGGCACCCCGAGGTGACGCTGCGGGCCACCTGCGGGATGGGCAACATCGTCGCGATCGTGCCTCGCGGCTGGGGAGTCGTGCTGGCCGAGGCGACCAGCGGCATGGGCAGCGTGACCAACAAGGCGCGCGATCCGCAGGTCACGGGCCAGCCGCTGCTGCGCGTCTACGGCAGGGCGAAGATGGGCAACGTGAAGATCAGGTACCCGAGGGGCCGGCACTGAGTTCGAGCAGCATCCGCGTGTTGCCAAGGGTGTTCGGCTTCACGTAGGGGAGATCGAGGAACTCGGCGACGCCCATGTCGGCAGACCTGCGCATCTCGTCGTAGACCTGTTGGCTCACCGGAGCGCCGTCGATCTTGACGAAGCCGTGCCGGCCGAAGAACTCCGTCTCGAACGTCAGCACGAACACCCTGGCCAGGCCCAGTTCCCTGGCCAGCGCGATCAGCCTGGTCACCACGGCGTGCCCGATGCCCTTGCCGGCCATGGCCCGGGTCACGGCGACCGTGCGCACCTCGGCCAGGTCCTCCCACAGCACGTGCAGCGCGCCGCAGCCGACCACGTCGCCGTCCAGTTCGGCGACCCAGAACTCCTGCACGGCCTCGTACAGCGTGACCAGTTCCTTGGCCAGCAGCACGCGACCGGCGTAGTCGTCCACCAGCGCCTTGATCCGCCGCACGTCGGCCGTCCTGGCCCTGCGGATCACCGGCTCGTCACTGGTCACCGTCGACCCCCGCCGTCACCAGCACGTCCTGCGGTGGCCCTACCTCGCCGAACCGGGCCAGCACCAGCGCCCCGATCAGCGCGATCACGAAACCGGCCGCCGCCACGGGCAGCCAGCCGGGCCGGGCGTGGTCGCCGAGCAGCAGCACACCGATCAGCGCCGGCGGCACGGTTTCGCCGATCAGCATCGTCGCGGTCGCCGCGACCACACCGCCGCGTTGCAGTGCCGCCGCGTAGAACCAGGCGCCGAGGATGCCCCCGACGATCAGGGTGTACGTGGCGGGATCGCGCACCAGCACGGCGGGCGTGAGCGACGGCAGCACGCGTACGGCGATGCCCAGGGTGCCCCACGACAGGCCGGCGATCAGGCCGAGTGCCGCCGTCCTGGTCGGGTCGGGGAGTTGGCCCGCGACGACGCCGAACACGGCGAGCACCAGCGAAGCGCCCAGCAGGCTGTAGTGGAACAGCGAGCCTGCATGACCGGCGCCCTCCTGCTCCGCGGCCGAGCCGAGCAGCGCCAGGCCCGCGCACACGACAACGACGGAGCCCCACTCGGCCCGCGACAGCACCACACCGAACCAGCGGGTGGCCAACACCGCCGTGACCGCGATGCTGCCGGCCACCATGGCCTGCACCAGGAACAGCGGCAGGCTGCGCAGCGCGGCGACCTGTGCCACGAAGCCGAGGATGTCCAGGCCGATGCCGACCACGTACCGCCACTGGCCGAGCAGCCGGATCAGCAGCCGGGGGTCGATGCCCTGCCGGTCGTCCCGTGCGGTTCGGGCGGCGACTGCCTGCATCGCGGACGCGACACCGAAGCAGACGGCCGCGAACAGCGCGCAGACCATGCCGAACCACACACACCGACGATAGATGGCCCCCGTTCGGTCGCGCAGGTCGGCCACGCGCGGTGAATATCCTGTCGCTGGACAAGTCGGATCGGGGGGACGGGCATGACGGGGTTCGGGCGGGACGCGTTCAGCGAGGCCGAGCGACAGGCCGCGTTGGGCTGGCAGACCACGTTGCGGACGCCGGACGGCGGGGCGTGGCTGCTCGGTCCCGGCGGTCCGTGGCTGCGCTGGGCCGGTCCGAACGGCTGGCTGCCCTGCCCGCCGCCCGCCGACCCCGGCATGCGGTTCGGCGCGCGCCCGACGGCCACGGTCCCGCCACAGGTCCACCAGCAGCCGATGCGGGTACCCCAGCAGCAGCCGGTACCCCAGCAACAGCCGCTACCCCAACAGCCGATGCCCCAGCAAGCCGCCCAGGCGATGCCGGCACCACAGGCGGTGCCCGCCGCGCTGCCCGTCACCGAACCTCTGAAGATCGACAACGTGGTGCACGGGTTCGTCTCCGTCGGCGACTCGGCGTGGGCGTTCCTGGACCGGGTCGTGCGGGTGGTCAAGTGGACGTCGGACACCAGGAAGGACCGCAACCGGGAGAACCAGCCCAACCCGATCGTGATGTTCGTCGGCGACCCGCACTCCGGTGAGCTGATGCTGGCCGAAGCGCTACGTGAGGCGCTGTACGACGCGAAGGCGATCCCGGCCAACAAACTCGTCTATGACACCGGCCACCGCCTGCAACGGGTGGCCCCTGGTGCCGGCGTCGGCAACAAACTGCTCGACGTCTACGAGGAGCACAGCGAGAAGGGCAAGAAGATCTACCTGCTCCGCCAGGCCGACGCGACGCTGTCCGACGACGAGGCCCGCCAGTCGTTGTGGCGGGTGCTGCCCAAGATCGCGGCCAACCGGGCGGCACCGGGTGTGATGGTGTTCGCGGGTACCGAGAAGTTCCTGGCAGCGGTGCACGCCAACACGACGGCGACGGTGAGCGACAACTTCGTCTACCGGATGCCGTCCTTCGCCCAGCCCGCCGTGCGGGCCGCTGTGCTGGACTCGCTGGCCAACGACGGCGGTGCCGTGCTCACCCCGCCGGCCCGCGCCAGGCTGGTCGCCTACACCGGTGCCTGCCATGCGGCCGGCTCCCCGCTCGGCGGCGACGCCGTGTCGTCGGCGATGGAACTGGCCAGCAGGGCGGCCGTGGTGCGCGGGTCGATGGGGTACGACGGGCGGGTCGTGGTGGACCTGCCCGACCTGACCGAACTGGTCGAGCCCGCGACAACGGTCGACCCGGTCGCGACGACGGCCGAACTGATCGCCGAACTCGACGCGATGATCGGCCTCGCCGACGTGAAGCAGCGGGTGCACGCGCTGCTCAACGAGCTGGCCGTGGACAGCCAGCGCAGGGCCAGCGGGATGAAGGTGGCCACCCGCAGCAGGCACCTGGTGTTCACCGGCAATCCCGGCACCGCGAAGACCACGGTGGCCAGGCTGCTGGCCAGGATCTACCGATCGCTTGGCCTGCTGTCCTCCGGGCACGTGGTCGAGGTGCAGCGGGCCGACCTGGTCGGCGAGTACATCGGCAAGACGGCGCCCAAGACCCGCGCGGTGTGCGAGAAGGCGATGGGCGGGGTGCTGTTCGTCGACGAGGCCTACGAGCTGACTCCGCGTTCCACCAACGACTACGGCGCCGAGGCGATCGCCGAACTGCTCACCCAGATGGAGAACCACCGCGACGAGCTGATCGTGATCGCGGCCGGCTACCCGAAGCAGATGGACGACTTCCTGGACGCCAACCCCGGCCTGCGGTCCCGGTTCGCCAACCGGGTGGACTTCCCCGACTACTCCAACGACGAGCTGGCCAGGATCTTCTGCTCGATGGCGGCCGACGAGGGCTACCACCTGGCGCCCGACCTGGTGGCCGCGCTGCCGGCTCGGATGGCGCGGATCGGCAGGGGCAGCGGGTTCGCCAACGGCCGGTCGGCGCGCAGCCTGCTGGAGGCCGCACTGAGCGCCCAGTCCGGTCGGCTGGCCGGCAGCAAGCCGGACGATGCCGCGTTGAACCAGTTGCTGCTGGTGGACCTGCCGACACCCGGTGGTGGTGGTGTCGGCCAGACCGACGACGCAGGCCCCCGGCGTGGCCTGACCGAGCTGATGGCCGAGTTGGACGGCATGGTCGGGCTGGCGCCGGTCAAGGAGCAGGTCCGGTCCATCGCAGCCGAGATCAGGGTGGCCGCCCGGCGCCGCGCCACCGGGCTGAAGGTCGCCGCGCAGAGCAGGCACCTGGTGTTCACCGGCAACCCGGGCACCGCCAAGACCACCGTGGCGCGGCTGCTCGCGCAGATCTACCGCGAGCTCGGGGTGCTGTCCTCCGGGCATCTCGTCGAATCGGGCAGGCCCGACTTCGTCGCCGGTTACGTCGGCCAGACCGCCGAGAAGACCCGCAAGCTGTGCGAGCGCGCGTTCGGTGGGGTGCTGTTCATCGACGAGGCCTATGAACTGGTGCCGGACAGTGCCAAGGACTACGGCCAGGAGGCCATCGCGGAACTGCTGGTGCAGATGGAGAACCACCGCGACGATTTCGTGGTGATCGCCGCGGGCTATCCGAAGGACATGGACCGGTTCCTGGACGCCAACTCCGGCCTGCGCTCCCGGTTCGGCTCGGTGATCACCTTCCCGGACTACACCGACGACGAACTGATCGGCATCTTCCGGGTGCTGCTGACCGCCCAGGGCTACCGGACCAGCCCTGACCTGGACGCGCTGCTGCCCGCCGTGATCGCCGGGATCAGCGGTGGGCCGGGGTTCGCCAACGGCAGGTCGGTGCGCGGACTGGTCGAGCACATGGTCGGCCGGCAGTCGCTGCGGCTGGCCGGTCCGGACGTGGACATCGACTCGCTGCCGGCCGAACAGTTGACCTTGCTGGTGGCCGCCGACGTGCCGCCGGAGTTCCTGCCGCGACCGTGACCTTTGCCGGTCGGTCGGTACGCGTGGCGGCAGCGGTTACCCTTCTTTCGTGTCTTCACCCACCACCGGACGCCGGTTCACGCTGCTCACCCTCGGCTGCGCGCGCAACGAGGTCGACTCCGAGGAGTTGGCCGGCCGCCTGACCGAGCGCGGCTGGGCACACGTTGCCGATGGCGACGACGGCGATGTGGACGTCGTGTTGGTCAACACGTGCGGCTTCGTGGAGTCGGCGAAGAAGGACTCGGTGGACACCCTGTTGTCCGTCGCGGACAGCGGCGCGAAGGTGGTCGCCGTCGGCTGCCTCGCCGAGCGCTACGGCGCCGAACTGGCCGAGAGCCTGCCCGAGGCGGCCGCCGTGCTGGGCTTCGACCACTACGCCACGCTGGACGAACGGCTGGACGACGTGGTCGCTGGCCGGGCCGTCGAGGCGCACAAGCCGGTGGACCGCCGGACGCTGCTGCCGATCAGCCCCGTGCAGCGGCCGGCAGCGGCCGAACAGGTCGCGGTGCCCGGTCACGGCTGGGGCCCCAGGGTGGTGCGGGCCAGGCTGGACTCGTCGCCGGTGGCGCCGCTGAAGATCGCGTCCGGCTGCGACCGCAGGTGCGCGTTCTGCGCGATTCCTTCGTTCCGGGGTGCGTTCGTGTCCAGGACCCCGGAGGAACTGCTCGGTGAGGCCGCGTGGCTGGCCGAGCACGGCGTGCGCGAGTTGTACCTGGTCAGCGAGAACTCCACGTCCTACGGCAAGGACCTGCCCGGCGGCGCCGACGCGCTGGCCGACCTGCTGCCCAGGCTGGCCGCGGTGCCCGGCATCGACAGGGTCCGGGTGTCCTACCTGCAGCCCGCCGAGACCCGGCCCGGCCTGGTCAAGGCCATCGCCACCACGCCCGGCGTTGCCGACTACTTCGACCTGTCGTTCCAGCACTCCAGCGAGGCCGTGCTGCGCAGGATGCGCCGGTTCGGCTCCACCGAGTCGTTCCTCGACCTGGTCGGCCGGATCCGGGAACTGGCGCCGGCAGCGGGTATCCGGACCAACGTGATCGTCGGCTTCCCCGGTGAGACCGAGGCGGATGTCGCCGAACTGGCCCACTTCCTCACCGAGGCGCGGCTGGACGCCGTCGGCGTGTTCGGCTACTCGGACGAGGACGGCACCGAGGCCGAGGGCCTGCCGGACAAGCTGGACGCGGACACCATCGCCGAGCGGGTGGCCGAGATCTCCGGGCTGGTCGAGGAGTTGACCTCGCAGCGGGCCGAGGACCGGATCGGCGACACGGTGGACGTGCTGGTGGAACGCCTGGCCGACGACGAGTCCGACTGCGCGGGCCGGGCCGCTCACCAGGCGCCCGAGGTGGACGGCGAGTGCGTGCTGCTCGACGCCGACGACCTGCCCGGCGTCCCGATCGCCGATCTCGCGGTGGGCGACCTGGTGCGGTGTGCCGTGGTCGACTCGGCCGGTGTCGACCTGGTGGTGCGCCCGATCGAAGTCCTGCCGAGGTCGGTGTGACAACGCCGGCCGGCGGTTCGTCGGACGCGGTGGGCCCTGCGCCCGCCGCGCCCGTGCCGACGCCGGTGCCGCTGGTGAACGTGGCGAACATGCTGACGGTGTCCCGGCTCGTGCTGGTCCCCGTCTTCCTGATCACCCTGTTCGTCGGCGACGGTCACCAGATCGGGTGGCGACTGGTGGCCACCGGCGTCTTCGCCGTCGCGTCGATCACCGACCACTTCGACGGCAACCTGGCCCGCAGCCGGGGCCTGGTCACCGACTTCGGCAAGATCGCCGACCCGATCGCGGACAAGGCGCTCACCGGCGCCGCTCTGATCGGGCTCAGCATCCTGGGTGAGTTGCCCTGGTGGGTGACGGTGGTGATCGCGGTCCGTGAGGTCGGCGTGACACTGCTCCGCTTCTGGGTGATCCGGCACGGCGTGATCCCGGCCAGTCGGGGCGGCAAGGCGAAGACCCTCATCCAGATCATCGCGATCGTTTTCTACCTGCTGCCGTTCCCCGGCTGGTTCGACCCGGTGCGGTGGGTGCTGATGGGTGCCGCCGTGGTGCTCACCGTGGTGACCGGCGTCGACTACGTGATCCGTGCGATCCGGCTGCGGGCGCGCGGCAAGCGGGCAGTGGCCGGCACGCGTGACTGACCAACTCGTTGGCGCTCTCGGCCTGGCCGAGGATCGGGTGGCCGACGTCGTCCGGCTGCTGATCGAGCGTGGCCAGACGGTGGCCACCGCCGAATCGCTCACCGCGGGACTGGTCACGGCCGTGTTGACGACCGTTCCGGGGTCCAGCGCGGTCGTCCGTGGCGGCCTTGTGGTGTACGCCACAGATCTGAAAGCCAGCCTGGCCGGAGTCCCGGCCGCACTGCTCGCCGAGCACGGCGCGGTTCACCCGGACGTGGCCATCGCTCTGGCCGAAGGTGCCCGGGCGACCTGCGGTTCGGACTGGGGCATCGGCCTGACCGGCGTGGCCGGTCCCGATCCGCAGGACGGCGTTGCACCCGGACGGGTGTATCTGGGGCTCGCCGGACCCACCGGGACCTCTTCTCGCGTGCTGAATCTTCCCGGTGACCGACACGCCGTCCGGTCGGCCTCGGTCGGAGCAGCGATCGACGCCATCCACATGGCCCTGACCGGCTGATTCACTCCGTTCGGCCACGTTCCGTGCACACCCGCGGGGCCGATTCGATCACCGTCGACCGGGTGCGTTACGGGAACATCCCGGGTCATTGGCACGTTCGCTCTTGGCATAGAGGCACGAAGTCGGTGCCCCTGGACGGTGTCGCTCGGTAATCTGGTCGGCACGGGCGAACAGAAGGGAGGCGCGCGATGGCAGTGCTCTTGCGCGAGGCGATCGGTGATCGACTCCGCCATGCCCGCACCACCCAACACCGCACCCTGCGCGAGGTCTCCCGGGCCGCCCGGGTCAGCCTCGGCTACCTCTCCGAGGTGGAGCGCGGGCGCAAGGAGGCGTCCAGCGAACTGCTGGCGTCGATCTGCGATGCGCTTGACCTACCGCTGTCCGATCTGCTGTATCTCGTCGCCGCTGACGTCACCGCGATCGACGTGCGTACCGTGGACGACGTGACCGCGCCGGTCGTGACCGGTCCCGTCGGCAGTGCCGTTGGCGGTTCGGTCGGCGAGGAGCGCCGTGTGAGTGCGAGCGCGGAGCCGTCGCTGCAGGGCGGTCGCATGGTGCCGGCCGTGGTGGGCACCGACCTGGCCGACCTGAAGTTGCAGCCGGTACTGACCCACCGGCTGACCACGTCGATCGGCCAGCGATCCGGGGGTATCACCGTCGCCGCCTGAGGCCGAACGGGCACATCGCGTGCGCGGGCGGCGTCTGCCGGTCGCGTTGTCAGCGCGGAGTCGGTGCGGATCTGCCGGGGTCGGTGGAAGCTCGCGTCCGTACCTGACACGATGTAGTCCATACGGTTCGAGGTCGTTGCCCGGACGCGGAGTGGGTGTGCAGGCACTCCGTGGGCTCGGCAGCAGGGGAGAAGGCAGGCGGAGGAGATGGCCAACCCGTTCGTGAAGACGTGGAAGTACCTGATGGCGGCCTTCTCGTCGAAGGTGGACGAGCTCGCCGATCCGAAGGTGCAGATCCAGCAGGCCATCGAGGAGGCTCAGCGGGCGCATCAGGCGCTGTCGCAGCAGGCGGCCGCGGTGATCGGCAACCAGCGGCAGCTGGAGATGAAGCTCAACCGCCAGCTCGGCGAGGTGGAGAAGTTGCAGGCGTCCGCCCGGCAGGCACTCGTCCTGGCCGACGAGTCGCGGAGCAAGGGCGATGAGACGAAGGCCGCCGATTTCGAGAACGCGGCCCAGCAGTTCGCCACCCAGTTGGTCACCGCCGAGCAGGCCATCGAGGACCTGAAGACCCTGCACGACCAGTCCTTGCAGGCCGCGGCGCAGGCCAAGACCGCCGTCGAGCGCAACTCGATGATGCTCCAGCAGAAGCTCGCCGAGCGCACCAAGCTGCTCAGCCAGCTGGAGCAGGCGAAGATGCAGGAGCAGGTCTCCAAGTCGCTCAACCAGATGAGTGAGCTGGCCGCCCCGGCCAACACCCCCTCGCTGGACGAGATCCGGGACAAGATCGAGAAGCGCTACGCCACCGCGCTCGGCTCTGCCGACCTGGCGAAGAACTCGGTCCAGGGCCGGATGCTGGAAGTGCAGGCCTCGACCACGAACATGGCAGGCTCGTCCAGGCTGGAGCAGATCAGGGCCTCACTGCACGGCACGCCCGTGGCGGGCCAGATCACCAGCGGGAACTCGACGTCGAACAGCGGCGCGTCGAACATCCAGCAGGAGATCGCGCAGCGCGTCCAGCAGTCCCAGAGCCAGCCGGCAGCAGCCCCGGAGGCCGACTCGGCCTCCTGATCGGTACGACAGCCACAAACGGCGCCCAACCCGGCCATCGGTCGGATTGGGCGCCGCTGCGTCGGGCATGGTTCGGGCTTGGTGCCTCCGCTCCTTCGCCCTTGATCATTCGACGTGCGGCCTCGACGAGGGAGCGGAGGGGACCGGCCGGCCCTCACCTACCGCGCAGCCGTCACCACATGGCGGGCTCGATATCCTGGCCCGCACGCGAGCAGCCGGCGGGATCGGGCGCCACTGATCTGTGTCATCGGGCGACCTTCGTTGCGATTCCGACATCGGGCTGAGATCCTGCCGTACCCGCGTCGTAACTCTCGTCACCCCTTCCAGTCACCATCCGTAGCCGACTCGTGCCGCCTTGGGCGTTTTGTCCTAAAACCTGCAAACATTCGTGTGATTATCGAACTGTGATGTAGTGAGTCCGGCTACCTGGCGTGGCACTATCGTCGGGACTTGTCGGATGGGGTCTGGAGGGGCACGCGTGGCGCTGTGGACTGTGCACGGCGACGGGCGGCGGCTGGGCAATGACGAAGTGGTGCGCTCGGACGAGCGACTGAGCTGGCCGCTGACCGCCGGTCTCGGGCTCCAGCACCTCGCCGCCATGGCCGGCGCGACCATCCTGGTCCCGACGCTGACCGGTTTTCCCGTCTCCACGACGCTGCTGTTCTCCGGTGTCGGCACGCTCCTGTTCCTGCTGATCACCCGCAATCGCGTGCCCAGCTATCTCGGCGCCTCCTACGCCTTCGTCGCACCGCTGGTCGCGGCGCACAACGAGGGATTGGCTGCCCAACTCGGTGGCGTGCTGTTCGCCGGCGTCCTGCTCGCCGTGGTCGGTGTCGCCGTGAAGGCGCTCGGCATCCGGCTGGTCGACTCGGTGATGCCGCCGATGGTGACCGGTGCCGTGATCGTGCTGATCGGCCTGAACCTGGCTCCCGTGGCCGGCCGCGAGGTGAGTTCGGGGCCGCTGCTGGCCGGCATCACGCTCGTCGTCATCGGCGTGTGCGCCGTGCTGTCGCGCGGCCTGCTGGTCCGTCTGGGCGTGCTGGCCGGCGTCGTGGTCGGCTGGGTCGTCGCGGCGCTGAGTGGCGGTCTGGACGCGGCCAGGGTGACCGCGCTGGGCGCCGCGCCGTGGCTGGGCATACCGGCGCTGCACGAGCCGCAACTGCGGCCCTCCGTCATGCTGGCCATGCTGCCGGCCGTCCTGGTGCTGACAGCGCAGAGCGTCGCCTACACGAAGGCCATCGGCGCCGTCACCGGCCGCGACCTGGCCGGCAACGTCGGCGACGCGCTGATCGCGAACGGCCTGGCCACCGCGCTGTCCGGGGCCGGTGGCGGCTCCGGGCTCACGCCGCTCGGCGAGAACGTCGGCGTGATGGCGATGAGCAAGGTCTACTCGACGGCCGCCTACCTGGCCGCCGCGCTCGGTGCCGTCGTCCTGTCCTTCTCGCCGAAGTTCACCGCGCTGGTGGAGACCCTGCCGGCCGGCGTGATCGGCGGGATGTCGGTCGTGCTGTTCGGGATGGTCGTGATGGTCGGTGTCCGGCTCTGGCTGGACAACGACGTCAACCTGGCCGATCCGCTGAACCTGATGGTGGCCGGCGCGGCGATCGTCGCCGGAGCGGGCGACATCACCATCGACATCGGCTGGCTGCACCTCACCGGCATCGTCTGGGGCTCGCTGCTGATCGTGCTCGGCTACCCGCTGCTGCGCACCCTGCGCGCGCTAGCGAACCGCTCTGCTGATCGACCGAACCAGGTGCGGTCCTGAGTAGATGAACCCGGTGTACAGCTGAACCAGGCTGGCGCCCGCATCCAACATCCGCAGCGCGTCGTCCACCGTGCAGATCCCGCCGACGCCGATCACCGGCAGCGCCCCGCCGGTCTCGCGGTGCGCGAACCCGACCACCTCCCTGGCCCGCCCGCCCAGCGGCCGGCCGGACAGCCCGCCCGCCTGCGCTCCGGTGGCCACGTCGGCCGCTGCGATGCCGTCCCTGGCCAGCGTGGTGTTGGTGGCGATCAGGCCCGCGACTCCCGCGTCGAGGCAGACCTCCAGCAGTTCGCCGACGGCGTTGTCGGTCAGGTCGGGCGCGATCTTCACCAGCAGCGGCTTCGGCACGCCACCCACCTCGGCCACCTCGGCCCGCAGCCCGGCGAGCAGGTCGGTCAACAGGCCTCGGTCCTGCAGGCCACGCAGGCCCGGCGTGTTCGGTGAGCTCACGTTGACCGCGAAGTAGTCGCCGAAGGGGTACAGCGTGCGCAGCGAGGACCGGTAGTCGGCGACGGCATCGGCGACCGGCGTGATCTTGGACTTGCCGATGCTGATGCCGAGCGGCACCGGCAACGGACCCAGCGCGCGCAGCCGCTCGGCCAACGCTGTCGCGCCCGCGTTGTTGAAGCCCATCCGGTTGATCAGCGCGCCGCTGGTCGGCAGCCGGTACAGCCTCGGCCGGGGATTACCCGGCTGGGCGTGCCACGTGACGGTGCCGACCTCGACGTGGCCGAAGCCCAGTGCCGCCCAGCCGGGCAGCGCGATCCCGTTCTTGTCCATGCCGGCGGCCAGGCCGACCGGGTTGGGGAACCGCACGCCGAACACGGTGCGCGGAGCCGGCACCGCGAACCACTTGCGCAGCGGCGCCAGCGCTGCGGGAATGCCGCTGGCCCTGGCCAGCGCGCCGAGCGTGAACTCGTGCGCGGCCTCGGCGTCGCCGGAGCCGACGCGGAACAGCACGGGTCTGACCAGGTGGGAGTACAGCACGGGTCCATGAAACATCAGGCCGCACAGCCCTGCTTACCCGGCAGGCGCCGGTCCTGGCTGGCACCGTGGGCAGAACCACGTGTACCGCACCGGCGCGAACGAACCCTGCGCACCGGACCGGATCGCTGTGCCACAACGCAGGCACGGCCGCCCGGTCCGCTGGTACACCCAGTGTTCCTGGCCTCTGCCCAGCTTGCCGGTGGTGTTCTGCTCGGGCCGCCATGCGTTGCGCAGCAACAGTTTCCGGCTCAGCGCGACAGCCTTGGCGACGGTGTCGGGCGGCAGTTCGGCGACCGGAGTCCACGGTGAGACACCGAGCAGGAAGCACACCTCGGCCTTGTACAGGTTGCCCACGCCGGCCATCACCCGCTGGTCGGCCAGTGCGTCGCCGAGTTCCCGGGGACCCTGCTCACCCAGCCTGCGAGTGGCCTCGGCCGCCATGTCGTCGTTCCAGTCCTCGGCCAGCAGATCGGGGCCGAGGTGGCCGACGAGTTGGTCTTCTCGGTCGGTGCGCACCAACGCCATGTCGTGCAGCCGGAAGCCGACCGCCGTCCACTGCTCGGTGCCCAGCACGGCCCGTACGTCGTGCGTCCTGCCGCGCCACCGGTCGCCCGGCCGGTACAGGTGCCACGCACCGTCCATCTTGAAGTGGGTGTGCAGGCTGACGCCGTCGTCGAACCGGGTGAACAGATGCTTGCCGACCGAGCGAACGCCCAGTACCGACCGCCCGGTCAACGTGGTCTCGACCAGTCGGGGATGACGCAGTTCGGCTCGGGTCAGCGTGGCACCGGCCAGTGCTTCGTCCAGCCGCCGCCCGGCGAGGAAAACCGTGTCACCCTCGGGCATCTACGGCTCCCGGCTCAGTCGACCGGTTCCTCTTCCCTGCGCCTGCTGCGGCCGGCCCGCATGATCCTGGCCAGCAGCAGGTTGAACGCCAGCGAGACCTCCCTGGCGCCCGGCGTGTTCCACTGGTGGATCGGCAGGCACGCGCCCTGGGCCTGCTGCACGGCCAGCCGGTCGGGCAGCGCCACCGGCATCACCAGCGGGCCGAACAGTTCGCGTAGTTCCTCGATCCGGAACTGGTGTTCGTGCGAGCGCGGCCGCACCCGGTTGACCACGACGCCGAGCGGCTGCAGCCGGGGGTTGTGCAGCTCACGCTCGTTCTGCACCGCCTCGAACGCCCGCTGCACGCCGGACACGGCGAACATCGTCGGCTCGGTGACCAGCAGCGCGCGGTCCGCCGCGACAAGGGCCGACCTGGTCAGCTGGCCAAGTGACGGCGGGCAGTCCAGCAGCACCAACTGGTACTCCGGGTCGCCCTCGGCGACCAGGCCGTTGATCTGCTCCAGCGCCTTGCCCAGCTTGCTCAGCTTCTGCGCGGCCGGGTCCGGGTGGTTGAGGCCTTCGACCTCCTCCGACCCGACGAGCACGTCGATGCCCTCGCCCCACGGGCTGGGCGCGACGGCGGAGCGCAGCGTGGCCAGGCTCGGCCGGGCCAGCACGTCGACCAGGCTGCCCTCGGTGTCGGCCGGATCGAGGGTGGCGGTCGCGTTGCACTGTGGGTCGAGGTCGACCACGAGTGTTCGCACGCCACGCCGCAGCGCGGCGGAAGCCAGCCCGAGTACCACCGTTGTCTTGCCCACGCCGCCCTTGAGGCTCAGCACCGCCACCGTATGCACGTCAGGAATGTTAGATCGGGAAGGCAAGCATGGTGAGCCTCAAGGTGGCGGATCGCATCCGGATCGTGTCGTGGGTTCAGCCGGCCGGGGCGACAGCGGGCACCGCGACGGGCGCGTTCACCGTGGTGGCGGCGGGCCTGATCAGCAAGATCGCGCCGGAGCCGACCATTCCGACGAGGATCACCAGCAGCAGGATCCGGTAGTCGACGATCGCGATCAGTGTGGCGCCCAACCCGATGGAAGCGGTCTGCGGTCCGGTCAGCATCAGGTTGGCGGCCGCGTTGACCCTGCCCTGCAGCCGTGGTGGCGTGTACCGCTGCAGCCCGGTGCTCCAGCCGACCACGAACAGCGGCACGCCGACACCGAGAATCACCGTGCCGGCGAGCACCGGCACCATCGCGGGCGCGATCATCGCGCCGGCGCCGATACCGATCATGGCGAGGCCGATGCCGACCGTCCTCGCCTCACCGAACCGCCGCATCACCCT
>DASXYT010000034.1:0-46745 GCA_036502345.1 Pseudonocardiaceae bacterium
AGGCCAGCTCACCGGTGAGCAGGTGTTTGCGGACGAGCAGGTAATGCCGGGGTCTGGTGGTCGCGATCCAGGCCCAGGCATAACGACGTTCGCCCTTGGACCCGGCCACGGAGCAGACCTGCCAGGCGTCCGGCCCGACGAGCGTTGGAGACCGATACACTGCCGTGTCAGATGCTTGGGACAACGCGTCGAGCGTGAGGGTTATGTGAAGGCCGTACTGCGCGAGTGGTCGGACGACGACGCCGGCTGGTATGTGCGGCAGGTGCGCGACACCGAGATCGTCCGGTTCACCACCGAGCGGCCCTCTCTCACTGTCGACGACCTCCTCCGAGCGCTGGACCGGCTCCGCCACGACGACCAGGCCATCGGGTTGGCTGTCGTCGACGCGACGTCCGGCGACCTGTTGGGCAACATCGCCGCCGACCGGCACGGTGACGTGGCCTCGGTGAGCTACTGGGTCGCCCCGGATGCCCGAGGCAAGGGCGTCGCCAGCCAGGCACTCGAGGAGATGTGCCGGCGGGTCAGGAGCGCGTGGCCGGTCAGCGCGATCCAGCTGTGGGCGCACGCCGACAACGTGGCCTCCCAGCGTGTCGCCGAGAACGCGGGGTTCGTCGACGTCACCGAGGACGGTGCCACGATGGAGGTCGACGGGCAACAGTGGCCGGTTCGGTGGTACCGCCGCGAGTGAGTCCAATATAGACACATGGGTCCCGCCGGCGGGACACTAGCCGGGGGTCGGCACCATTTCGGGGCGGCCGCGCGGCCCGGTGGGATCGACCAGTCTGCGGACGAGGGCCGCTGCTGTCGGTTCGACCCGGCCTGCGATGTCCCGCATGGCAGGCGTGTTCGTCTGGTCGGTGAGCATCATGCCTGGTCGCGCGAGGAAGAAGTCCACGTCGGCGTGATGTGCCGCCGCCCAGTCGACCAAACCCTCGACCGCGGCCTTCGCCGTCACATAGTGCGGCCAGTCCAGGGGTGGATCGGTCAGCGCGGACGACGAGATCGCCATGCAGCGCCCGCACGCCGCGTTCAGGGCCGGCAACAGAGCGCTGAGCGGGGCGCTCACCAACCGCACCGCGGTCGTCACGAACTGGTCGAGACGCGGTAGCCCGGCAGGGTTGAAGTCCAGCCTGCCGACGGCCGGAGCGGCGTTGCAGACCAGCAGGTCGAGCGACGCTTGCCGATCGCGCACGAACTCGACGACCCGCTCCGCCCACTCGGGGTCCGTGGCATCACCGCGAACGGAGGTGATCCGGCCGGAGATCCTGGCCGCCTGCACCGTGAGCGCGTCCAGCCCCGGCTCGACATGCCGGTGGCCGACCAGGACATGACACCCCTGATCCGCCAGCGCCAGTGCCACTGCCGCACCGAGACCGCGACTACCACCGACGACCGCCGCCGTCCGGCCGCCCAGCACCGAACTCGCCGGCAGTGCCTGTCGGATGTCGTCGAGTGAGGCCGGCGGCGCCGGATCCAGCACCATCGCCTCGATCTCGGCCTCCGCCAGGGTCTGCTCCCCCATCGCCAGCACCCCGGCCACGGTCACCAGGCCGAACCTGCGGTCGACATCCCGCACCTGAGCGCGGTAGGTGCACGGTGCCACTTCCGACACCGGGTACAACCGGACCGACACCCGGCACGTCAGGCCACGCCGACCCGGGATCTCCATGCCCGACAGGAAGCTGCACCACATCAGGCTCATCAGGTGCTGCGGACCGAGCCGTCGCGCGGCGACGGGCCACTGGTGAGCCAGTGCGTTCCCGACGTTCCACTCCGGTCCGTACGGGCCGGACGCGGTCCTACCCGGCATGATCGCGTCCAACGCGAGGTCCGCCGCCGTGTCGCGCATCGTCGCGGCCGGTGCCCGCCGATCCTCCGGTGCACGGCCGCGCCTGATGGTCATGTCGAAACACCGCCGGCCTCCGTCACGGACGAGGATCCGCTGCTCGTGTTCGGATGTCGCCGCGGTGGCCACGTCGTATTCCTGGCCGGGGAACACCGGCTGCCGGAAGTCGACGTCGACCTGGCCCACCCCGTCCCACGGGTCGTCTGACGAGTCAATCGCTGCCAGGCAGGCCAACACGCCGTGTGCGATCGGTTCGTGGAACGCGGTATGGCGCGCGTACTGCTCGGACGCGTGCAACGGGTTGGCATCCCCGCTGGCATACCGGAACGCGGTCATATCGTCCCTTGTCAACCGCACGACCACTCCCAGAATAGATTTCCCCGACGCGCGAATAGTAGATGGCCGGCAATAGCTTGCACCACTCCGCGAGAGCCAGGTAGCCTCAATTCGCGCCCACCGGGACAAACAATTGTGGTGCGCCACTCGATCATTGTTCAGTGCGATTGTCTCGTATCCGCGAAAGGCAGGCGGTATGACGGCGCAACGGATCGCCCTGACGGGCACGTTCGTGCTGGACACAGTCACCGACACCCTCTCCTGGTGGCTGGCCAAGCTGCGACCGGATGCGACAGTGGTCCCTGCGCCCTACGGCCAGGTGCTGGAGTCGCTGCACGACCCGACGAGCCTGTTGCGCACCAACGACGGCGTCAACGTCGTGCTGGTTCGGCCGGAGGACTTCCTGCGGGTGGGCGACGACCGGCGTGGCGCCCCGATCGCCGACGCGAACCGACTGCTGGACGAGCTCGCAGCCGGATTCGCCGCCGCGGTACGGCATACCGGGGCCACCTGGCTGGTCGGAATTCTCCCGCCGGCACGGTCGACCGAGGACGTGGCGGACTGGGTCGCGGCGGCCACCAGGCGGATCACCGGGCTGGTCCGTGGCTCGACCCGACCACACCTGCTCGACGTCGACGCCGCAGCGGAACTGTACGAGGTGTCCTCGGTGCACGACGAGTACGGGGACACCATCGGCCACCTGCCCTACACGGACGAGTACCTCGTCGCGGTCGGCACGTACATCGCGCGGACCGCGGAGTCGATCTGGGCCGCGCCGAGGAAGGTCATCGTCCTGGACTGCGACAACACGCTGTGGCAGGGAGTGTGCGGTGAGGACGGCGCGGACGGCGTCGTCCTCACCGAGGCACACCTGTGGTTGCAGCGGTTCATGCTGCGGCAGCGGGCCAACGGGCGGTTGCTGTGCCTGTGCAGTCGCAACAACGAGGCGGACGTGCTCGCGGTCTTCGCGGGCCGCGAGGACATGGTGCTGCGGATCGACGACGTGACCGGCCAGCGGATCGGCTGGGGCCCGAAGCCGGACGCCGTCGAAGCGCTGGCCGACGAGCTCGGCCTGGCGCTGAACTCGTTCGTCTTCGTCGACGACGACCCGGTCGAGTGCGAGATGATGCGCACCCGGCTGCCCGACGTCACCGTCGTGCAGGTGCCACGCGAGCCGGAGCTGATCGTGGGTTCACTGGCCCACGAATGGGTCTTCGACCAGTTCGTCGTGACCGACGACGACCGGCTGCGCGCCGACCGCTATGCCGAGGACAGCCAGCGGCGGGCGGCAGCCGCGCGGAGCGTCGAACACGCGGAATTCCTTCGGCAGTGCGACATCGGGGTGAGCTTCAGCCCGATTGACGAGCACACGATGGACCGCGCGGCTCAGCTCACGACCCGGACGACACAGTTCAACCTGACCGGCGAGGCCTTCTCGGTCACGCAGCTGGAGGCATTTCTCGGCGATGGCGGCCTGGGGTGGACGGTCAGCATGCGGGACCGGTTCGGCGACTACGGCGTCGTCGGCCTGATCCTCGCCGTCGACGGCGAGGACACCTTGGAGGTGCGCGTGTTGCTGATGAGCTGCCGGGTGCTCAACCGCGAACTGGAGCAGCGGATGCTGGGTTTCCTGACCGCCCGCGCAGACATGTCGGGGCGATCGTCGGTCGTGTTGCCGTACCGGCCGACCGAACGCAACACCCCCGCGCGGCTGTTCCTGGAACAGGTGCTGGGCACGGCAGTCGAGCCGGCCGCGGCGACGTTCGCGGTGAGTACCGCGCGCTGAACTCCTGCCGGTCAGGCGGTCGCCGCACGCACGGCGACCGCGACCGCGTCCCGGTCGAGCTTGCCACTCGGTGTCCTCGGCATGGCCGCCACGACCGAGATGGTGACAGGTACCGACACCTCGGGCAGGACCCGGCGCAGCCTGTCGATCAGGTCCGCCCCGGCGACCGGGGCGGCGGGGTCCTTCAGCACAACGGCGGCACGCAGGGCGCGTGAACCGCCGACGCCGTCCAGCACCACCGATGCCGCCGACGCGATCTCGGGCAACGCCATCAGCTGGGCGTCGACCTCGGCCAGGCTGATCCTGATCCCGCGCAGCTTCACGTCGTCGTCGATGCGGGTCAGGAAGTGCACCTGACCGTCGTGCACGCGCACCAGGTCACCGGTGCGGAACGCTCGCGTGTTGCCGTGCGCCGTCGGCCCGACGTCGAGGTAACGGCGGGCGTTGAGCTCGGGCCGGCCGAGGTAGCCCAGTGCCACCGGCCGTCCGGCGACCAGCAGCTCACCGGCATCCTCGCCGTCGGCCACGTCGACCAGCAGCTCACAGCCGGGCAGCGGGGTGCCGATCGGTGGCAGTGTCGGCCAGCGCTCCGGGTCCTGGTCCAGCACGTGGGCGGTCACCATCGCGCTCTCGCTCTGCCCGTAGTGGTTGACCAGCCGGCACCGGGGCAGCGCGGTGAACAGCGAGCGAATGTCGGCCGAGCACACGAGTTGCTCACCGGCCACGTTCACCTCGACCAGTGCCAGATCCGGTGGTGAGGAACCAAATCCTGCGGCGACGGCGAGCATCTTCAGTGCTACGTAGGGCAGGAAGAGCCGTTCGACGCGGTTGTCCGCGAGCCAGCCGAGCAACGCCGTCGGTTCCCGGCGGAGCCGTTCCGGCACGACGACGAGCGTGCCGCCTCCGTAGAGCGTGCCGAAGATCTCCTGGAAGGAGACGTCGAAGTTGAGCGGGGCGAACTGGGCGGTGCGCAGGTCGGGTGCCGGCGAGAACGTGGCCTGCCAGTGGGCGACGCTGTCCAGGCAACTGTGCTGGAGGGTGACACCCTTCGGCCAGCCGGTCGATCCGGACGTGTAGATGACGTAGACCGGCAGGTCCGGATCCCCCTGCGCGACCCAGGACCTGTCGACCTCGTCGGCGGTGGTCCCGACGGCGTCCGGGATCGGCACCGGCACCGCGTCGCTGTCCAGGTCGAGACCCTCGCCGACGTGCAGGACCACCCGGGCACCGCTGTCCCGCAGCATGTGCTCCAGGCGCAGCCTCGGGTACTCGACGTCCAGCGGCACATAGCAGAACCCGGACAGGGTCACCGCGAGCAGGGCCGCGACCGCCTCGGCGCCGCGCGGGCAGGCGATGGCCACCGGGTCCGCGCGTCGGACATCGTGCTTGGCGAGCAGCCGCGCGATCCGGCCCGCCCAGGCGAACAACTCGCCGTAGGTCAGCCGCCGGTCACCGTCCACCACGGCGATCTGCTCGCTCCGGCCGGCCACCACGTCGGGAATCCGGCGCAGCAGGCAGGCGGGGTCGGTGTGGCCACCCCAGAGCGACGTGGCGTTGTCGATGGTCATCCGAACACCTCGCGAGTCGCAGCGGTCCGTTGGTCAGTGGGTGTCGCTGTGCGCCACGCGCTCGCGCAGGCTCCTCGGCCGCATGTCCACCCACACCCGGTCGATGTGGTCGAGACAGTCCTGCCGGGAACCACGGGTGCCTTCGGGCTGCCAGCCCGACGGCAGCGCACGGTCCTGCCACCAGATCGAGTACTGCTCCTCGTCGTTCACCACGACGAGATACCCGTGCTGGTCGTCCTTGTCCTCAGCCATCGAGGCCTCCTTCGTCAGGGTCATCAGGCGTCGCCTGCCGCACGCAGTTCACGTACCGACCTGCGGTCCGCCCTGGTGAGCGCCGGCCCGGCGGGAGCGGCCCTGCGCTGCCCGATGACCGCCGCCAGTTCACGGATGGTCGGGCTGGTGAGCACGACCGTCGTGGGGATGTCCGGCACGAGCAGGGCCCGGATCCGGGTGGCCACCTGGAGGGCGAGCACCGAATCGCCGCCGTAGCCGTAGAAGCTGTCCGTGACGCCAACCCGGGTGACGCCCAGTGCCTCGGCCCAGATCTCGGCGAGGGTGCGCTCCACGTCGGATGTCGGCTCGACGTACGTGCCGAGGTGCTCCGGCCTCGATCGAACGCCGGTGCCGGCGTCTTCGTCCACGTCGGTGTCGACCCAGTGCCTGCGGCGCTGGAACGAGTAGCCCGGCAGGCTGATCCGACGTGTCTGGTGCACGCCACCGTGGTCCGCACTTCGCAACGCGGGCCACCGGATCGTCCGGCCACGACACCAGGCGGCGCCCACCGCCGTGAGCAACGCGGACACCGGATCACCGGACGACAACGGTGCCGGATCGAGCGCGGGCAGGGCGCCCGCGCCCGCGAGCACCTCGCCGAGGTGCACCTCGGTGTCGGCCAGCAGACCGAGCTCGACCCACAACCGCATGAGTCCGAAGTAGATGATCAGCGCCGCCTCGCGTGCCGGCAGCCCGACGTTCGGTCCGGTGAACCCGCCGCCCGCGACCCACGCCCGCACCGCCGGCTCCAGCCTGGCGTCGAGTACACGTACCGCTTCCGCCGAGCGTTCGCGGACTACCTCGAACCTGGCGGCGAGTGCCGGCGCCGCGTCGATCAGCCGTTCCTGGGCCGCATCGAGTTCGAGCGCCGGGAACCCGTTGTCGGCGCTGTGCTCCTCGTTGTCCAGCCGCGCGACGAGATCGGCGACGTCCGTCGCGACGACAACGCGTCGGAGATCGAACTCGGCGCGCCCGGAACTCAGTGTGAACGCGATGTCGGCCAGCGGCAGCAGGGGCCGCGTACGCAGGTAGGCGCTCAGCGCGGTGGCGTTGTCCCGCAGTGCCGACGGTGTCTTCGCCGACAACACCACCAGGTGCGGTCCCGGCCGGTCGGGCCGCGGTGGTGTCGGGGGCGCCTGTTCGACCACGACGTGCACGTTCGTGCCGCCCGCCGTCGAGGACGTGACTCCGGCCCTGCGCGGCCGACCCGGATCGGGCCAGTCGACGGCGGAGGGCACGATCTCCATGCCGGCCGCGTCGAGGTCCAGCGATTCGTTCGGTGTGGCGAAGTGCCGCACCGGCAACAGTGTCCTGTTGCGGATCTCCGCTACCGCGGTGAGCAGCCCGGCCAGACCGGACACGGTGTCGGTGTGGCCGATCATGGACTTCACCGAGCCCAGCGTCCGCTTGGCAACGCCGGACAGCTGGGCCACGGCGGCCACCTCGATCGCGTCCCCCCACGGCGTGCCGATCGCGTGCGCCTCCAACCGCTCGACGTCGTCGGGTGCGATCTCGGCCGCGGCACAGGCGGCCCGCATGGTGGCGGCCAGACCGTCCACGCTGGGCATGCCGAAGCTCGGCGTCCGCCTGCCGTCGTTGCGCACGGCCGAGCCACGCAGCACCGCGAGCACGTTGTCCTCGGCGACCGCGTCCTCGAGCCTGCGCAGCACCACAACGCCGACCCCGTCGGCGGGCACGCAGCCGTCGGCGGCGGCGTCAAAGGGACGGCAGCGGCCATCCGGAGACAGCTGACCACCGGGGGTGTGCACGTAGCCGTGCCGTCTGCTGGTGACGACGCACGCGGCACCGGCCAGTGCCAGGTCGCACTCGTAGTTGAGCAGGCTCTGCGCGGCGAGATGCACCGCGAGCAGCGACGTCGAACAGCCGGCCTGCACGGTCACGCTCGGTCCCGTCAGGCCCAACTGGTACGCGACCCTGCTGGTGAGAAAGTCGACCTCGTTGCCGTACGGTGTCGCAGGCTCGATCCCGGCCGCGCCCAGCAGCGGCAGATAGGTGTTGGTGCTGATACCGCCGAAGACGCCGATCTCGCCGGTGAACCGCGCCGGGTCATGGCCCGCGTCCTCCAGTGCGTGCCAGCAGGATTCGAGAAACACGCGGTGCTGCGGGTCGACCTCGCGCGCCTCGCGCGCCGACATCCGGAAGAAGTCGGCGTCGAACGACTCGGCGCCGGCCAGGACGCCACCTGCGAGCACCAGGTGCTGGTCGACGAGCCTTCCCTCGTCGGCGCCGGCCAGCCGTACCTGGTCCGCGGTGAAGTGGTCGACGAACTCGTGACCGGTCAGCAGTGCCGTCCAGAACTGGTCGAGACCGGAGATGTCGGCGAACCGGCAGGCGGTACCGATGATCGCGACGGAGAAGGCCTGCTCGTCGTCACTCATCCGCGTCCCCGCCCGCCGCTGCCGGTTGTTCGCCCAGGAAGCTGGCCAGCCAGTCCGGTGTGGACGGCTGGTCGGCCAACGGCCACTCGCCGACCCGCGCCTGTCCGTGCTCGAGCACGTGTCGCAACGACAGCAGGAAGTGGTCCGCGAACAGGCGCACGAGTCCCTGGTCCAGCCGATCGTCACTCCACTCGAATGCGCACCGCAGCCGCCGCCGCTCGATGACACAGTCCAGGGACAGGTCGAACTTCGCGGTCCGTACCCGCACCGGAATCGGTCTGATCGACGTGTCGGCCAACCGAAGGCCGGTCTCGGCACCGAGTTCGTCCTGGTAGGCGAACATCACCTGCATGATCGGATCGCGGCCGGGTTCCCGGAGTTCGGGCAGCGCCGTCACCAGGTGGTCGAACGGAACCTGCTTGTGTGCCATCGCCTCCGCCGTCGCGATGCGCACGCGCCGCAACGCGTCGGCGGCCGTCGGATCGTCACCCCAGGTGAGCCGCAACGGCACGGAGTTGATCAGCAGGCCGACGACGTTCTCCAGCCCCGGCTGGTCCCGCAGCGTGACGGGGGTGCCGACGATCACGTCGGGCTGGGCGCTCCACCGGTGCAGCACCCCGCTGAACACCATGAGCAGGGCCATGAACGAGGTCGCGTCGTGCCGGCGGGCGAAAGCGGCGACCGAGGCGGTCCCGGCTTCGGACAACCAGACCGAATGGCTGCCACCCTGCCAGGACGGCCCGTCCGCCGCCGCCTCGGGCATGCTGATCGCCGGGGGCGCACCCGTGAGGTGGTCGCGCCAGAAGCCCAGTTGCTCCCGATAGTCGTCGGTCCGCATCCATTCGTCCTGCCAGGCGGCGAAATCGGCGTACCGCAGCGGCAGTTCCGGCAGGCCGGCCGGGGTGCCGTCGACAGCGGCCGAATACAGGACGGCGAGGTCGGCCCACAGCAGCTCGATCGACACGCCCTCGACGACGATGTGGTGCAACGCGACCACCAACGCGTGCCGCCGGGCCGCCCGGCGCAACAGCAGCACCCGCAGCAGCGGAGGACGGGCCAGATCGAACGGGGTGCTGTTCTCCCGCTCCACGGCGGCGGCCACGTCCTCGTCGGTCGTCACGTCCGCCACCCGCAGCACGGATGGCACGGTCTCGTGGATGACCTGATGGATCTCGTTGCCGACGCTGAGAAAGCCGGTCCGCAGGGACTCGTGCCGCACGACCAGTTCGTCCAGCGCCGCGGCCAGCGCCGGCACGTCCAGATCGCCGTCGATCACGAACGCGTTCGTGATCAGGTAGGCCGGGCTGGCCGGGTCCAGTTCCTGGGTCAGCCACAGGCCGCGCTGCGCGCTCCCGGCGGGCACCACGACGCAGTCGTCGGGCAGCGCGTCGAACCCGGTGCCGGCCGGCGCCCTGTCATCGATTGTCACGTCGGCTCCTCGCTCGCTGTCGGTGTTCCCGCCGCGCCGCCGACCGGTCGACGGCGTCCTGCGGCTCGGTGACCGATACCGGTGCCGCGCCAGCGAGGTGGTCGGCGAGATCGTTGATGGTGGGGAATCGGAACAGGTCCGTCACGGCGAGTTCGGTGACACCGCGCACCCTCAGCGCGGCAAGCAGTTTGATCAGCATCAACGATGTGCCACCGACTTCGAAGAAGCTCATGTCCGACGGCGGATCGTCCACCTCCAGCACGTGCGACCACGCCATCCGCACCAGGTCGTGCCACCGGTCGCCGCTGCCCCGCCCGGCCGGCGGCGCGACGTCGGCCGGTGGCAGGTCGGGCAGTGGGAGAGCGGCCCGGTCGACCTTTCCGTTGGCGTTGGTGGGCATCCGGTCGACGAGCACGACGGAGTCCGGCACCATGTGCGCCGGCAACCGGCGCCGCACGTGCTCGTCGATCCGCGCGAGGAACTCCTCGCCCGGCTGCCCGGCCGGCGCGACGAAGCCGACGAGACGCACCTCGTCGGTCCGCCGGTCGACGACGACGGCCGCCTGTCCGGCCCCGGGCGCGGCAGCGAGCGCACCCTCGATCTCGCCCGGCTCGACCCGGTAGCCGAGGACCTTGAGCTGGTCGTCCATCCTGCCGACCAGTTCGAGCGTGCCGTCGGAGCGCCAGAACGCCAGGTCCCCGGTGCGGTAGAGCCGCTCGCCGGAGCCGAACGGGTCCGGCACGAACCGCTCCGCGGTCAGGCCGGGAGCGTTCCGGTAGCCGCGGGCCACGCCCGCGCCGCCGATCACCAACTCCCCACGGACACCGATGGGCACCGGCCGCAGGTGTTGGTCGAGCACGTGGACCACCGTGTTCGCGATCGGTGTACCGATCGGCACCGTCGCGCCGCCGACGCCGTCCGGGAGGTGGTACGCGGTCGAACCGACCACCGTCTCGGTCGGGCCGTACTCATTGACGAACGTGGTCGCGGGCGCCAGTTCCCGCCAGCCACGCGCCAGGTCACCCGGCACGTTCTCGCCGCCGAGCACGACGACGGGCGGCAGGCCGCCGACGCCGTCTGCCGCCAGGACGGCCAGCAGGTGACTCGGCGTGGTCTTCAGCATCCGGTACTGGCCCGCCTGCCGAGCCACGGCCAGCGGGCCGTCGCTCTCGGGCAGCACGTGGGTGGACGCGCCGGCGAACAGGGGTCCCAGCAGACTGGTCACCGCGAGGTCGAAGGCGACCGACGTGTGCAGCGGCACCGTGGTGCCCGGCTCGATCCCGTACTCGGCGACGGCCCACGCCAGGTAGTTGCACAGACCGCGGTGCGTGATCATGACGCCCTTCGGCGTGCCCGTGGAGCCGGAGGTGTGGATCACGTAGGCGAGGGAGTCCGGGTCGGCAGGCGGCACCGACGACGTGTCCTGGGCATCCGGCGCCGGATCGCCGACCACCACCGTGTCGCCGGTCCAGCCGCCCGCGGCCGCCGGTTCCGCGACGACCAGCGTTCTGGCCCCGCACCCGGCCAGGATGGCTTCCGCGCGCCCCGGCGGATCCCTGGGGTCCAACGGCGCGAAGGCCGCGCCGGCACGCAGCACGCCGAGCACCGCGACGAGCAGCCGGACCGACCGGGGCATCCGGATCGCCACGACGTCCTCGCGGCCGATGCCTCGGCCCCGCAACTCGCTCGCGACCACGCCTGCGGCCGCCCACAGCGCCCCGAACGTGAGCGAGCGGGACCCTTCCCGCACCGCGACGGCCGTCGGCTGCCGCACGGTGTGCGCCGCGACGGCGGTGAGCAGATCCGCTGCGCCGCCGGTCCGCTCGCCGCTTTCCCGGTCCGCGAGGGATTTCTCGTCCCGGCGCGGCACCGCCGGCAGGTCGGCGATCCTGCCGTCCCGCGCCACCGCCTCGATCAGTTCGTCGAAGTGCTCGGCGAACCGTGCCGCCATGACACCGGACACCGCGTCCGAGTCGTACTCGACCCACACCCTGGCACCCTGCTCGCCGACGTCGACCCGCACCGACATGCCGAACGTCGTGTCCCCAGGGTGGATGAAGCGGTCGGTGGCCGCGACGTCGCCCAACGCGAAGTCCGTCGGCGCCCACTGCTCGACGGACAGTGTGATCGCGTGCATCGGGTCGAACCGCGCGCTGCTCGCCCCACCGGACAGCGCCGCGCGGACCTGCGCGGGGGGCACGCCGGCGTGCATGATCGTGTTCAGCACGACAGGACGCACCCGGCCGAGCAGTTCCTCGAAGTCACGGCAGCCCGTCACGTCCACGATGATCGGCAGGCTGTTCACGAAGAAGCCGACGGTCCGTTCCACGTCGGGTTCCAGCCGTGTGCCCACCGGCGCCGAGAAGACGACCCGGTCCCGGCCTGTCCAGCGGCTCAACAGCAGGGCGAACAGCCCGGACATCGCCATGTTCGCCGTGGCACCCGCCGCGGTGGCCCGCGCCAGCAGACCGCTCAGGTTGTCGGCCCGGACATCGCGGCACAGCGTGCGAACCGGTCCGACGAGCTCACGGCGACCCATCTCCGGCAACGGCGCGTAGAGCGAGGGCACCTCGGCCAGCGAGGCCAGCCACTTGCGGCTCATCCGCCGGCCGCCCGCGTCCCACCAGTCCCGTTCCCGCCGAACGAAATCGGCGTACCTGGTGCCGGGCCCCGGTAGGTCCGGTTCAGCACCTGCCGCGTAGGCGGCGTACGCGGCGATGAGTTCCGCCCTGATGAGATTGAAGGACCACGAGTCGCACGCGGAGTGATGCACGTTCATCACGAACAGGTGATGGTCCGGCGCGATCCGGCCGAGCAGGGCACGGAACACCTGGTCGTTGGCGAGGTCGAAGGGCCGCTTGAGCCGCTGACGCACGTCGTCGAGGTCCGGCTCGGTCGCACTGGCGATGTCGAACTCCTCCAGTTCGACCGGACGCGGCGGCCGGACACACTGCCAGAGCCCCAACTCGTCGATGTGCAGCGTGGTGCGCAGGGCCTCGTGCCGCGCGACGACGAGGTCCGCACTCGCCCGCAACGCCGCCAGGTCGAGCGATCCGTGCAACTCCCACATCCGCACCGTGTGGAAGCCCGACGTGCCCGGTACCACCTGCTCCGCCAACCACAGCTGCTCCTGCCCGAACGACGCCCGCTCCATCTGCGGCGCCGGTGCCGAACTGTCCATCGTCATCCTTTCAGGAGATAGTTCGAGCGGTCGAATCGGCGCGGCGCCGGCTGGTCGTCCCTCGGTGCCGCCTGCAGCGCGGTGACGGCCTCGGCCAGGCCTGCGACCGTCGGCGCGTCGAACACCGTCTGGACGCCGACGGCCACCCCGCACAGCTTGCGCAGCCGGGCGACCACCTTGGCCACCATCAGCGAATGCCCGCCCAACGCGAAGAAGTCGTCGTGCACACCCGCCCGGTCCACTCCGAGCACGTCGGCCCACACACCGGCGATGAGCCGTTCCAGATCGGACCGGGGCGCCACGAACGACACGCCGGCGTCCCTCGGCGCACCAGGCCGCGGCAATGCCGACCGATCGACCTTTCCGTTGTGCGACAGGGGCAGACCGGCCAGGCCAACGAACAGGGACGGCACCAGATAACCGGGCAGCCTGGTGCCAAGCGAGCGCCGGAGTTCGATGACGTCGACGGTCTCCGGGACGACGTAGCCGACCAGCCGCCGTTCGCCGCGCTCGTCGACGTCCGCGGTGACGACCGCCTGCGCCACCGAGGGTTCCTCGGTCAGCGCGTGTTCGATCTCGCCGAGTTCGATCCGCTGACCGCGGATCTTGACCTGGTGGTCGGTGCGCCCCAGGTAGTCCAGCAACCCGTCGGCACCCCAGCGGACGACGTCACCGGTGCGGTACATCCGGGATCCCGGCTCCCCGAACGGATTGGGCAGGAACCGGTCGGCCGTCAGCCCTGGCCTGCCGAGGTATCCCCTGGCCAGTTGGACACCGGCCAGATACAGCTCGCCGGGGACGCCGACCGGCACCCGGCGCAGCCCCTGGTCCAACACGTACACCTGCGTGTTCCACACCGGCGACCCGATCGGCACCCGCGTGACCGGGCCGGCCGGGCACCTCCAGTGGGTGACGTCGACGGCCGCTTCGGTCGGCCCGTAGAGGTTGTGCAGTTCCGCCTCGAACAGGTCACCGAACCGGCCGACCAGGTCGGGCGGGAGGGCCTCGCCGCTGCAGATCACCCGCCGCAGCGATCCGCCGCGCCGCGCCACCTCCGGCTCCCGGACGAACGCGTCCAGCATGGACGGCACGAAGTGCATCGTCGTGATACCGCTGGCCGCCGCGAGATCGGCGAGATAGGCAGGGTCCCGGTGCCCTTCCGGTGAGCAGATCACCAGTCGGGCGCCCTCACGGAGCGGCCAGAAGATCTCCCACACCGACACGTCGAAGCCGGCCGGGGTCTTGAGCAACACCCTGTCCGTGCGGTCGATGCCGTATTCCGCCTGCATCCAGCGCAGCCGGTTGTCGATGGCCGCGTGTGTCACGACAACACCCTTTGGCCGGCCGGTGGAGCCGGACGTGTACAGCACGTAGGCAGGCGTGTCCGGATCGACGGCCGGCTGGTCGAAGGCTCTGTCCGCGCTGTCCGAACAGGACATCGTGGGCACGTCGAGGTCACGCAGTCGCGGTGCCGAGCCGCCCTTGGTCAGCACCAACTCGGCCCGCGAGTCCGCGAGCAGGAAGCCGATCCGCTCGACCGGCAGTTCGGGCTCGAGCGGCAGGTACGCCGCACCCGCGCGCAACACGGCGAGCATCGCGACCACGAGGTCGGCGGAGCGGGGCAGGCAGACGGCCACGACGCTCTCCGGTCCGACACCGCGCTCCACCAGCCGGCAGGCCAGCGAGTCGGCCGCTGCGACCAGTTCGCCGTAGGTGATCTCCCGGTCGCCTGTCACGACTGCGATGTCGGCCGGATGTGCTGCCGCGGTGGCCCAGATCGGCGCGTGCAGGGCCGAGGGCTCGATGTCCCGGTACCGACCGGACTCGGCCGAGGTGAGCGCCTCCTCGTCGGTCGGCTCGATGATGTCGAGTTCGTCCACCGACCGTGCCGGATCGGCGAGCGCCGCCTCGATCACCCGGAGGAAGCCGCGCGCCAGCCGATCGATCGTGGTCAGGTCGAACAGTTCGGTGGAGTACGTCAGGCCGCCGCGGAGCCCGCCTGCTCTCGCGGCCAGTTCCAGCGTGAGGTCGAAGCGGCTGCCGAGCCCCCGCACCGGCTGTTCGACCACCGTGACGTCGTCGAACGCAGGCGGGTCGCTCTCGTCGTTCTCCAGTGAGATGCAGACCTGGAAGATCGGTGGCACACCGGGAGTGCGTGGTGGCGCGAGGTCGGCGACGATGCGGTCGAACGGGACGTCCTGGTGTGCGAAGGCGTCCAGCACCCCGCGTCGGACCGAGACGAGATGCTCCCGGAACGTCGGGCTGCCGGTGAGGTCGGCACGGACCGGCAGTGTGTTGACGAAGAAGCCGACGATGTCCTCGAACTCGGTCCGCGAACGGCCGGCCACGATCGTTCCGACCGCGAACCGGTCCTGCTGCGAGTAGCGGGCGAGCAGCACCTCGTACGCGGCCAGCAGCACCATGAACAGCGTGGCACCCTCGGTCCGCGCGAACGCCGTCATCCTGGTCACCAGATCGGCGGACAGTTCCAGCCACACGGTGGCACCGGCGCCGGTCGGTTTCGGCGGGCGTGGCCGGTCGCCTGCCAGTACCAGGTCCCGCACGCCGTCCAGGTGGCCACGCCAGAACTCGACCTGCTCCGCGACGACCGACTCGGTGAGCACCTGCCGCTGCCAGGCGGCGTGATGCCGGTACTGCCAGGCAGCCGGCTCGGCCACGGTGTCCCGCCCGGCGCACACCTCGGTGTACCGCTCGGCGAGTTCGGACAGCATCAACCCGACCGACCAGCCGTCCGCGACGAGATGGTGCACGGCCATGACGAGCACGTGTTCCTCGTCGGCGACACGTACCGCGACGGCACGGAACAGCGGCCCGCCGACGAGGTCGAACGGCTCGTCCAGCACTGCTCGCACCGGGAGCAGGTCGCCTGCCGCGACGGCGGGATCGACCGTCCCGCACAGGTCGACGACGTCCGGCAGGACGGCGAACGGCTCGCGTATCCGCTGCCACGGCACGCCGTCGACCGAGTCGAAGACCGTGCGCAGCGCCTCGTGCCGGACCACCAGGTCGTCCAGCGACCGGCGAAGCGCGCCGATGTCGAGCGCGCCACGCAGACGCAGCACCACCGGGATGTTGTTGACCGAGGTACCCGGCCGCCACTGCTCGGTGAACCACAACCGGGTCTGGGTCGCGGACACGGCGATCGGTTCGCCCGGCACGAGTGCGTCCTGGCTCGGGGCCGGCAGCGCGACCGACGGTTCGAGTGCCGCGATGGCCTCGGTCAGACCGGCCACCGTCGGCGTGTCGAACAACATCCGGGTCGCGACGACCACACCGCACAACTCACGCAGCCGGGCCACGACCCGTGTGGCCGCCAGCGAGTGGCCACCCAGCACGAAGAAGTCGTCGAGGGCACCCACCCGATCCAGTCCCAGGATCTCCGCCCACACCCCGGCGATCACCCGCTCCAGTTCGGAACGGACGGCCACGAAGGACTCGCCGGTGTCCGGCCGCGACACACCGGGCGCCGGCAGCGCCGACCGGTCGACCTTCCCGTTGGCCGTCAACGGGATGGCGGGCACGCCGACGAACGTCGCCGGCACCATGTAGGGCGGCAGGAACCGGCCGCAGAAGGCGCGCAACTCGGTCACCGGCGGCAGTTCCCTCTCGGTGACGAGGTAGGCGACCAGGCGACGGGCACCCGCGCCGTCGTCGGGGGCGAGCACGACGACCGACCGCACGGCCGGGTGCCCGCGCAGGACGGCCTCGATCTCGCCCAGTTCGACGCGGAAACCGCGGATCTGGACCTGGCTGTCCACCCGGCCGAGGAACTCGATGTCACCGCCGGGCCGGAAGCGGACGAGGTCCCCGGTGCGGTACAGCCGGCCTGCGGAACCGAACGGATCAGGCACGAACACGCGTGCGGTCAACTCGTCGCGACCCAGGTAGCCGATCGCGACACCAGGCCCACCGACACACAACTCCCCCGGCACGCCCGCCGGCAGCAGCCGCATGTCCGGATCGACGATGTAGACGCTGGTGTGCGTCAGCGGCCGGCCGATCGGCACGTAGCCGAGTCCGTCGATGCCCTCCCGTGACTCCGGCGGGAAGTAGGTCTGGTCGATCGCGGCCTCGGTGCAGCCGTAGACGTTGAACACCCGGACGTGGTCGCCAAGCAGCGTGCACACCACGTCATAGTCCCGGGTACGCCACGCGTCGGCGCTGGACACCAGGACTTCCAGGCCAGCCAACGCTTCCGGCGTTCGGGACAGTGCTTCCGCCAGTGGGTTCACCAACACCGGTGTGCTCTCCAGGATCGACACGCGGTGTCGCGCGATCATGTCGACGATGCCGTCGATCTCGGCGCGGACCTCGTCGGGACAGATCACCAGGGTGCCACCGGCGTAGAGCGACCGGCCAAGGTCGCCGTTGAAGACGTCGAACGCGAACGATCCCAGTTGCAGGCACACCGGATCACGGGTGAGGCGATAGCAGTCGGTATAGGACTCCATTGTGGACGAGAAGGCGCCGTGCGAGACCAGGACCGCCTTCGGTGTGCCGGTGGTGCCCGAGGTGTAGATGGCGTACGCGGGCGCGTCCGGACCCGGGCCGAGCCGCTCGGTCGGCTCGGCCTGCCCAGCTGCATCGTCGAACACCAGGACGGCACCGGTGAAGTTGGCGGGCGCCCGCTTCTGGGTGACCAGTGCGGTCGCCGCGCAGTCCTCGAGGATGAACCGCACCCGCTCGTCCGGATGGCGGGTGTCCACGGGCACGTACACGGCGCCGAGGGCGAAGCAGCCGAGTACGGCGATCACCGGCAGATCACCGCGATCCAGCAGCAGCGCGACCCGGTCGCCTGCCGTGACGCCGACGTCGGCCAGCCGATCGGCGAACCGCAGTGCCGCCCGGTGCAGCTGCGCGTAGGTGTGGGTGCGGTCGCCGTGCACCAGGGCGACGTGGTCGGGCCGGGTCCTGGCGAACTCGCGGACCTTGCTGTGCAGCGGCAGGCCGGGTGACGCGGGTGGTTCGGCGTTGCACAGCGTGGTGAGAAGTTCCCGTCGTTCCGCCCCGTCCAGCACGTCGACCTCGGCGACCAGCCGGGCGGGCAGCGCGACCAACTGTGCCAGGACCGTCGCGAGATGTCCGGCGACGCGGGCGGCCAGCGACGCACCCACCCCGGCGGTGTCGAACCGCAGTTCGACATCGACCGAGCCGGGGCGCCGGGTCGCGACACACACCAGTTCGACATCGGTGGGCGGTTGCTGTTGCGGTGCGACGGAGACCGCGAACGCGGAGCCCAGCGGCACGAACAACGTCTCGGCCGACGACGCGGGCAGCACGGCCGAGGTACGCAGGGCGTCGGCGACGACCCCGGCCATTCTGTCGACGAGCTCATCTGTGTGCTCGTCGGCCAGGGGACGTGCCCACAGCGGCACCAGCCTGGCGTCGACGGCTCCGTTCGACGGCGTGCACACCAACAGGTCCGGACGTCCGGCGTAGCGAGCGGTCACGATTCCGGCAGCGGTCGCGAGCAGGGCCAGCAGCCGCGCGGGCGAGCTCCCGCACGCGTCGGCCAACCGGGTGGCCACATCGGACCCGATCGGCACCGCGAGCGTCCCGGTCCCACCGCGAGGCGCGGGCCGTCCACCGAACAATGTGGACACCACCGGCATCGGTTCGACGTCGGCGGTCCGCTCGGTCCAGGCCGCGACCAACGCGCGTACCGGGGTCGACGTGGCGAGCACGCGTGCCACGACATCGGCACCGCCCGCCGGTGCCTGCGTCATGATGGTCCTCCCGTCGGTCGTTCCTCGGTGGGCATCCTGTCCAGCAGGAATCTCGCCACGTCGACTCCCTTGGTGCCACGGCCGAAACCCGCGTCCAGGCCGCAGTCCCTGGCCAGCTCGTCCGTCACCTGGGGTCCGCCCGCGATCAGCAGGAACCGATCGCGCACCCCCCGTTCGACCGCCGTGTCGTACAACTTGCGCATCGTCACCTGGTGGATCTCCCGGTGGGACACGATCAGGCTGGCCAGCAACGCGCACGCGCCCTGCTCGACGGCCTCGTCCAGCAGGCGTTCGACGAGCACGGAGGAGCCGATGTTGACGCAGGTGACGCCGAACCACTCCAGGCCCTGGTGCTTGATGTTCGTGACCTCCTGCAGCCCGATGGAGTGTTCGTCGTTGCCGAGCGTCGCGCCGACGACGCGCAACCGCCGGCCGACCAGCGCCGCGCGAACCGTCTCCGGGCTGCCCTGCCCCCGAGCCGGCACCGACTCGGGCAGTTCGGTGCGGCGCACGTCGACTCCTGCCCTGCCGACCAGGTCGTACTGCACGCCCTCGGCCGGATGCAGCACCACCCGGTCGACGATGCGCGCGTCACGCAGGTTCATCCGCTCGGCGAACAGCAGCGCAGCTGCGTCACCCTGCCATTCCGGCAACGGGATGAACATGCTGAGCGCGACCAGCCCGTCGCCGCTCTGCTCGGCCTCCGGACGCACGAACTCCGCCTCGTCCACGAGCGCGGCCGCGCGACGCCTGCCGACGTTGTCACTCTCGTCCAGTTCGTCGACGAAGCGGACGAGGGTGTCGTCGCACAGTGTGCATCCCGCACAGCCGTCGTCGACCCGGTCGCCGAAGTGGCCGCACACCGGCGCCGAATAGCCAGGAGCGCGGGCCACGACGGTGTCCGCGCCGACGCCGCCCTCCCGCTGCCGGCGGATGCCGTCACCCTCCTGGTCGGGGTACAGACCGCTGTCGACGAAGAACCCGGCGGCCAGTGCGTCGAAGTACCCGCCGGCGGCGAGGATGTCCTCCAGCATCAGCACGGCCCGCGCGATCAGGTCACGCAGGTGCGGCCGCATGCGGTCGACGTCGACCTTCACCAGGTCCCGCAGGCCGTCCAGCCCGACGAGGACCTGTTTCGTCGCGGCGACGGCGTGCACCGACGAGTGGTGCCACGGCACGTTCCGTGCCTCGTCCGCCGCGATCGTGCTCTGGATGTCGGCGCCGGTGAGCCGGGAGATGACGGTGTCCAGCACGTGCAGCACGGTCGCCTCGTGCAGGTTCGTCGTGCTGTAACGGGTGTTCTGCTGGGCACGGAACCGGAATCCGTCGAACAGGTACCGCACGGCCACCGCGTACGGCAGGTCGATGGCGAGCTTGGGCGCTGGTGGCGCGGTCGGCGGCACCGTGGACAACGCGATGAGGTCGTCGCTCATCCCGGCCGACTGCGACATGACGCAGTTCAACGCGTGCTGCACGAGCAGTTCAGGCCGGACGTTCCACGCCTTGAGCGCGGTGGAGTTGGCATTGTGCGCGCCGTCGAGCTGGAGGATGCCGGCATGGGCGAGAACATGTTTGGCCTCGAAGGCGTCCACCACCGAACGCTCGGGATCCACGTTGCGGTACAGGATGTTGTACTGGCAGTCCTGGTGTGCGCCGTTGACGCCCTCCTCGGCGAAGACCACCGCCATCTCGCTGCCGGCCAGGCCGCTGACGTAGGAGTGCAGGTTGATCGGGCGCCCGACCTCGTCCTCGATCAGGTCGATGGCGCGGCGGGTGGCGCGTAGCTGCTTACGGCTGATGGGCACCCCGCCGATGCCTTCCGGGGTGCCCTCGATCAGGCCGTCGACATGGCTCTGGCCCAGCGTGCGGATCACCATGATGTGGTCGGCGCCGTGCCACGCCGCCATCCGCATCCGCCGCAGGTCGTCCTCGAAGCGGCCGGACGCGATCTCCGCCGTGATCACGCAGTCCGGCTGCGGATCGGCGTCGCCGAAGTACTCGGCTGCCTGGAGTGGGGCACCGCCGGCCAGTGAGGTGCTCACCTCGCGGTACTCGAAGACGTCGGACACCCGGTCGGTCGCCCGCTGCCGCCAGGTCCAGCCCCGCCTGCGGGGCCGATAGGCCTCCAGACCGAGCAGCAGCGTGTCCACCGGCAGCGGTGTGTCCCTGGCCAACGAGAGCTGTCGCGGCACGGGATCGTGTCGCGTCGGCCGGTCGGCGGGCGGGCGGCCGAGCAGTGCCGCGTGTGCGTCGTCGATGCTGATGCCGTGCTCGTCAGCGTGCCGGCGGAGCACCCCGCCCACCCCGTCGCCGAGCCAGCCGTCGCGCACCGCGAGGTCCACGAGTTCCTTGGCCTGACCGGAGTCCAGTCCCATGCGGAGCAGCACCGACCGTTCGATCGACGGCGAGGTGTGCGTCCTGGCGCTGGCCACGAGCGGCTCGACGACCAGGCGGGCCAGTGCCCAGAAGCGGGTCCTGAGTTCGTCCAGCGGCAGCTCGCGCAGCCGCGCCGACCGGTCCGTCGACGTTGTCACGACCGACCGCCGATCTGGTCGGTTCGCACCGGCGGGAGCAGGTACGCCACCTCGCCCGCGATGGTGAGTTCGTCCTGCCTCAGGTCGACCCGGACGGGCCCACCCGACGTGTGCGCCACGACCGGCAGGTCGGTCCGGCCACTGCGCCACGCGAGATACCCGGCGGCCGCGACACCGGTACCGCAACACTCGGTCTCGGCCTCGACGCCGACCTCGTAGGTCCGCACGACCAGTTCCTCATCCGCCACGGCGACGAAGTCCACGTGCACCCCGGCGGGGTGGCCGAGTGACTCGTTGAGCTGCGGGTCGTAGCGCAACCGCGCGCCCTCGACCTCGACGTCGATGTCCGGCAGTTCCGCCAGATCGACGAAGAGGACGAGATGCGGAACCCCGGTGTAGGCGAACCACCAGTCGGGCCGCACCTGGCGAGCCTCGCGGGCGGCGCCGAGCACGACCTCGGACTCCTGGCCGGTCACCCGGACCGGCTTCCGGCCGTCATCGGTGACGATCACACCGCTGCCGTCGATCAGCCCCCGATCGGTGGCGTACCTGGCCACACACCGTAAACCGTTGCCACACAAGGCTTCCCATGTGCCGTCCCGGTCAAAGAAGATCATCCGTAGGCCTGCGGTGTGCGCCGGGTAGAAGAACAGCACACCGTCGACGCGCACCGTGTCGACCGCCTTGCACAGCAACACGGTCGCGTGGCACAGCAGATCGAGCGCGTGGTCATGGTCGCTGCCGAGTTCCACGATCGCGATCACGTTGCCGTTGCCGTGGGCCACCGCGTATCCGGTGACGTCCGCGAGGCCGAGCGCGGCGAACTCGCGCACACCACGCCACACCTCGGAGCGCAGGGAGTCTCCTGCCGGAGTCAACACCATTCCCCCTTCTCAACGCCGTCGTTCAGGAATCCGCGGACGGCATCGCCGTGCGCGGGTAGCAGCGCGCCGAGGCTGGAGATGAGGTAGGGCCGGTCGACCAGCCAGGTCCGCACGTCGTCCGGCACCAGGCGAGTGCCGCGCAGCCTGGACAGCGGGTCCGCCAGGTCCTTCGCGTGGCGAACGCTGTGGCTGAGCGCCCCGCCGGTCGCCAGTACCGTGGTGACCCGGCGCAGGTCCGCGCCGTACACCACCTGCCGCACACCGTTCGCATCGTGCACGCGCACCGCGTGACCGCAGTGCCGCGCGAGACCACGTTCCACGGCCCGCAGCGCGTACGGCCGAACCCGGTCGGCGTCCACGATCGGCTCGGCGGGCGGCTGTGTGTCCTCATCGGACGACAACAGGTTCCGCAGGTTGTGGAAGACGCCGAGATCGCCTTCGACGGTCCGTTTCAGTCGCGGTTCGAACGTCGCCATGACGACACCCGTGCCCACCGACGCCACGTGGCACGAGTGGATGTCGGTGGTGGCACCGCCGACATCCAGCGCGAGCAGGCCGCCGAACCGCTCCGCCAGGACCTCAACGGCCCGGGACACCGCCAAAGGTGTGGGCACACAGCCCGTGCCGAGACGTTCGGTCAGCCGGTCGACACCCGGTGCCTTCACCACGTCGCGTTCGTAGGTGATCCGGATGAGCTCCTTGACCTCGTCGAACCGGAAGCAGTCGCTCTCCGGGTACACGTTGTCCGCGAGCACGCAACGCTTGCCGGCCGCGGCGAGGAGCGCGCCTGCGTCCTCGCGCACGGCGCCGTTGCCCGCGAAGACGAACACAGCGTCCACATCGGACTCAGCGAGCAGCGCGACGTTCGACAGCACGGTCTCGCTCTCGCCGTTGTCCGTGCCGCCGCAGACCAGCACCAGGCCGGGACGAGCGCGGGCCATGCCGGCCACGTCCCGGTCGTGCAGCCGACCGGAGCTCAGGTGGACCACCACACCTCCGGCGCCCAACGCGATCTCCAGCCCCACCTTGGTGCTCAGCGAGGGGGTGAGACCGCACACGGCGATCCGCAGGCCGCCGGCCGCACTGCTGGTCAACGCGACATCGTCCCAACCGGTGACGCCGAACTCGCGCGCGTCGGCCAGCACGGCGTCGACACCGATGCCGACGTCACCGTCGGTCGTCCTGGCAACGGCCCGGCCGGCCAGCCGCAACCTGCCTGACCGTTCACAGAACGCGACCAGTTTGGTGTAGGTGCTGCCGACCTCCAGTGCGAGCAGGGTGTGGCCAGGTCCCGATGTCATGACCACAACACCCGATCCGACGGCATCGCCGCCTCCTCACCGCGGTAGGAACGCCCGCTCACCCGGAGATCTGCTCACGTGCGGACTTGTCGACTCGCTCAGGCCCCAGCTCCTGGTCCAGCAGGGCGACGACATTGCGCAGGGTCCGCGCCTCGAACACGTCGTTGACGTCGAGTTCGGTCTCGAACGTCATCCGCAGCCTGCCGACCAGGCGCACAGCGGCCAGGGAGTCGCCGCCGTCGCTGAAGAAGTCGCTCTCCGGATCGGTGATCCGGCGCCCGAGTACCTCCGCCCACAGGTCAGCGATGACCTGGACGACCGGCCGGCCGAGGAGTTGGTCGGCATGGGGCACGGCCGACGGCGCGACCGAGGTCGCCGGTTCGGCCACGGTTGCCGTCAGGTCCAAGAACGTGATCGTGCCGTCGGGCAGGTGCCGGCCGAAGTGCTCGGTCCGGATGCCGCTGCCGGCCCTCGCCCTGTCGACCAGGTGCACCGCGCCGCGAACTCCGGCCGGAACCGGTTCGAGCCGGTGATCCAGCAGGTGCACGCGAAGCCCGGCCGGATCACCGGTCTCCGGCCCGACCAACGCCACCGGCAGGTCCGGCTCGGTGTCGTTCCATTGGGCGACAAGCCGTCGTGCGTGCTCGGGCCGCAACGCGTCGACACCACCGACCAGGCCATCGGCGTGCTCGGCGAGTGTCTCCAGCACGACCTCGAACCTGCCCAGCAGGGTGGTCGTCGTCTCGTCGGTGAACCGTTCGGCGTCGTAGAGCAGTTGCAGCCGGATGCTCGGCTGGCGCGGCAGCACGGTGAGGGTGAGCGGGTAGTCCGCGTCCTCGACGATCTCGCGCACCACCAGCTTCGCGCCATCGCCGAGGTCGAAGTCGGGATTCTCGCCGGGATAGTTCTCGAAGACCACGATGCTGTCGAACAACGGTGTGGCCACTGGAACGTCGCTGCACGCCTGGATCTCGGTCAACCCGATCTGCTGGAAGGGCGTCGAGTCCAGTAGTCGGCGCTGCACGTCGCGCAGCAGGTCCCGTAACGGCTGCGACTCGTCGACCGACACCCGCTGCGGAACGGTGTTGATGAAGACTCCCACGATGCCGTCGACATCGGCGATGTCGGCGGGCCGGCCGGAGACGGTCATGCCGAACAGCACGTCGGTGGTACCGGTGACCCGCGCGAGCAGCAGTGCCCATGCGGTCTGGAACAGCGAGTTCAGCGTGACCTTGCACTGCTGTGCCGTACTGACCAGTGCGGAACTCAGTTCCGGGCTCAGTTCGTGGTAGCCGCGGCCGCCCCGCGCACTGCCCTTACGCTCGTCCTGGGCGCCGGGCAGTAGCGGCGCGACGTCGAATCCGGCCGCTCCTGTCAACCGCTCCCGCCAGAAGCGCTTCGCCGCCGCCGTCGGCTGTGCCGCCAGCCAGGTGACGAAGTCGTGGAACGGGCGCGGCGTGGGCAGCGCGGCGTCGACACCGGACCCCATCGCCCGGTAGGTCGCGGCCACCTCCCGGACGGTGATCGGCATCGACCAGCCGTCCATCACGAGGTGGTGCAGGGTCCACACGACGACGGTGCCGGCTTCGTGCCGTACCAGGGTCAGCCGCATCAGGGGGACTTCGGTGATCGGCACACCCCTCGCCCGGTCCTCGGCGAGGAAGTCCGCCAGTGCCCGCTCGGCATCGTCGTGCGACAGGTCCGTCAGGTCGATCTCCGCCACCGGAACGACACATTCGGGCACGACGACCTGGACGGGCTCGTCGACCCCCTCCCACACGAACGCCGACCGCAGCGCCGGGTGCCGGTTGACGACCGCGGTCCACGCTGCGCCGAACCGGGCGCCGTCCAGATCTCCCGTCATGTCGAAGACGAACTGTTCGAGATAGGGCCCGGACCGCTGCGACCGCAAGGTGTGGAAGAGGATGCCGTTCTGCATCGGGGTAAGCGGGTAGACATCCTCCACGTCCACCGGCTGCGAAGTGCTCACGTCGTACTGTCCCCCTATCACGAACCGCGGCTCCCGAGAATTCGATTCCACGTGCCGCGTCGACGAATCACAGGAACTTGACAATAGTGTCGCGAATATTTACGGACATTCGACAATCCGCTCGTGGATGCCGACCCTAGCAAGGCCACCGGGCGCCGAACAAGGAGAATCCGGCGCGGCCTGCAAGGGAAAGTCCGTGCGGATTTGTCCCGCCGGCGGGACAACGGGTCCGAGATGACCGAACGGAGCCGACTGGCCATGATGCGCGCGATCGGCCAATCTCAGAACCTGACACTTCGCTACTTCGGAATCGTGGCCGGCGTCAATTCAGGGAACGCCCTGGCCACTCCGGAACCCATGGCACCGCTCTGCTCCGGAACCATCTGTCATCGCGGCTGGAGATCGAATGAAGTTCACCGAGTTGGCCCACGTCATCGGACGCGGTGACGACGGGAGGTCGATCGACCCCTATCCCAATCTCTCGTGGTTGCGCTCCACCGCGCCGATCATGAAAGTACCCGGCCCGCACGGCGGACCGCCGGTGTGGTTCGTGACCTCGTACGAACTCGCGCGGGTCTGCCTGTCCCACCCCCGGTTGAGCTTCGACCCGCGTAACGCCGGGGCGGCTGACGGCACCGCGCCGCACAACGGCTACCTCTTCGCACGCGACGCACCGGAGCACACTCGGCTGCGCCAGTTGGTGATCGCCGAGTTCAGTCCCGGCGCGGTGGAACGGCAGCGGCAGGCGATCGGGGCGAACTGCCATCGCAAGATCGACGAGTTCGCCTCGGCGGGATCGGCGGACCTGCTGCAGGACTACTCCTGGCCCATCCCGGAGCTGGTCATCTCGGACATGCTCGGCATGCCCGAGCAACATCGGCTGCCGCACGGCCGCGGCACCGAGCTGACCGTCCTGATCGCCACCCTGGAACAGGGCACGGACGGTGTCCACACCACCGAACTACGCGAGCACATCAGGAACGTGATCGCGATCAAGAAGACCCAGCGGGGCGACGACCTGATCAGCTCGCTGCTCAGCGCACTGGACCGCGGCGAGTTCGCCGACGAGGCCGAGCTCGACGACATGGTGTACCTGCTCTACACCACCGGCCAGATCGCCACGGCGCCGATGATCGCCGCCGCCTTCATCCACGTGCTGAGGGAGCCGGAGCAGATCCCGTGGCTGCTGGCCGACAGCCGCCGCTGGCGTGGGGTCGTCGAGGAAGCGCTGCGCTACGAGGGTTCGGTGCAGACGACGATGCCGAGGTGGGCCCTGGAGGACGTCGAGATCGGCGGGCAGCACATCGCCCGCGGTGAGGGGGTTGTCGTGTCGCTCGCCTCGGCCAACCGCGATCCCGACCATTTCGGTTGTCCCGAGGAGTTCCAGTTCGACCGGGGCAAGCGGACGCACATCGGCTTCGGCCACGGTCCACACTTCTGCGCTGGCGCGCCGCTGGCCAGATTCGAGGCGGCGATCTCGCTGGAGACCCTGTTCCGGCGGCTGGAGTCGGTTCGGCTGGCCGTCGATCCCGACGAGATCCCGTGGGCGACAGGTGCGCTGTTGCGCAGTCCTCACTCGGTCCCGGTGACGTTCGACCCCGTTGGCTGAGTGTCCGCAGGCTGCTTCTTGGGCAGCAGTTCGGGCAGCACGGGAACCAGCGGGAGGCCGACCAGGGCGCCGAGCGCGGTCACGATGACCGCGATGACCATCGTGGTGTAGATCGAGAAGGACGACGCGAGCAGCGGCCCGACCAGCGCACCGATCAGCGTCGCCAGCGCCTCGGCGGCGAAGAACACCGAGCTGATGCGGCCGAGCACCTCGTTGGGGACCACCCGTTGCAGCGCCGTCTGTGGCGTGACCAGCGTCATCGAGCCGAAGGTGCCGATGAGGACGGCGGCCGGCAGCGCGACGACCAGCGAGGTCGACGTGAACAGCATGAAGAACGCGGCCGCGGTCGCCAACTGGACCGCGGCCAGCAGGTATCGGGGCTGGACCCGGTCGACCAGTCGGCGGATCAGGACCGCGCCGATCAGGAACCCGATGCCCAGTGCGGACACGACGAGACCGATCTGCTCGCTGCCGCCGAGTTGTCGCACCCCGAAGGGCACCAGGATCGCGCTCAGCCCCGCGTTCGCGGTCAGGAACACGGTGGTGAGCGGCAGCAGCATCAACGCGATCGGCACCCCGCGCAGCACTCGCAGGCCGGCCACCATGTCCTCGAAGACCCCCAGCGCCGTCGAGCCCGGTTCGCGCTGGACAGCGGGCCTGCGGGAGGTCATCAGGATGGCGACGGCGGACACCAGATAGCTGGCGGTGTCGATCAGGATCAGCGTCTGGAAGTTGGTCAGGGTGAGCAGCGCGGCACCCAGCGGAGGACCGACGAGCCGGACCACGCCGTCGGTGAACCCGTTCAACGAGACCGCGCTGCTCAACGCACTGCCGGTGCCGACGATGGCCGGTGTGTTGGCCTGCGCGGCAGGGCGGAACAGCACAGTGCCCAGGCTTTCCGCGATGAGCGCCGCGTAGATCAGCCACACCGACTGGGCGGTGGTCCCGAACAACATCAGCGCGACGGCGACGGCCCGGAACGCGTCCGCCGACAGCATCACGCGCCTGCGGTCCCACCGGTCGGTCAGCACGCCCGCGATGGGACCGACCACCAGTGGCGGCAGGTATTCCGCGACCATCGTGAGACCGGTCGCGAGCAGTGATCCGGTGAGTGCCAGGACGTGCGCCGGAATGGCGATCACCAGCAACCAGGACCCGAGTTGGCTCACCGCTCGACCGCTCCACAGAAATCTGAAGTCGCGGATCTTCAGTGCCTCGAGCACGGTGCCTCCCCCTGGAAAGTCTCGTCAGAGACAAGCGGCTTTCCTATGTTCTGTCAAGAACCACACTGGTGCCGCGGGGTGGCGGAACAACACGACATGTCATGCGCGCCAAGCTATCGGTCCACTCCCGGCAGCCGCCAGATCGATTCGTTCGGGTGCCGGGACACTGCGTCCAGCACGGCGAGGAAGTCGTCGCACAGGTTGATCACCGTGGCGCGGTCGAACAGTGCGGTCAGCCACATCAGGCCACACCGCAGTTCATCCTCGTCCACGAACAGCACCAGCATTTCTTTCGCGATCCGCTCGGTCGTGCCAGGAATAGGCTCGAAACGGACACCGGCCGCCGTCGTGTCGGTAGAAGTAAAGCCACCGTGAAATAATTGGAACGACACCTGATTGATCGCCGGAACGCCCGGGGCCCACGGTGGCTTCGGCTCGGTGAGCGCGTCGTCGAACACCACGTCGTCGTTGCTGAGCGCGTCCAGCGTCGCCTGCCGCACCCTGCCCAGCAGTGTCACCAGGTTCGGCTGGCCACGCAGGTCGGCCCGGATCGGCACCCTGCCGGCGAAGTAGCCGACCACGTCGTCGAACTCCGGCCGGCGGCGGCGCTCGGTGTTGGTGCCCACGACGAACAGCTCCTGCTCGCCGCACCGGCCGAGGACGATCTGCGTGACGGCCAGCAACATCATGTACATCGTCACGCCGTGCTCGCGCGCGAGCGACCTCAGCCGTGCTGTGACGTCGGCGGGCACCGTGAACTCGTGGCCGTCCGCGACGTTGTCGCGTACCGAGGACCTAGGCCGGTCGAACGGCATCTCGATGGACCTCGGCACACCGGCCAGCTGTCGCTGCCAGAACAGTCCCTGACGACGCAGTTCGTCCTGCGACAGCGCCTCCGCCTGCCACAGCGTGAAGTCCGCCAACTGGAGTCCGTCCCGCTCGGCGGGGCGGTCACCCGCCGACAGGGCCGCATAGTCCGTGACCAGCTCGGCCATGATCAATCCCGTTGACCGTCCGTCCGTCACGAGATGGTGCGCGACCAGCGACAGGACGTGGTGCTCCGGGGAGGTCCTGACCAGCAGCGCACGGATCAGCGGTTCGGTGTCGAAGCGGAACACGCGCTCGGCGTTGTCCCGGAGTTCCAGGTCCGCCGCGACCTCGTCGGATCCGCAGTCGACATACCGCAGCGGCGCCGTGGGACGGCCGAGCACGACCTGGCGCGGTTCACCGTCGATCGTGCGGAACACAGTGCGCAGTGCCTCGTGCCGCCGCACGACGGCGTCGAAGGCCGCCGCGACCAGATCGGGCCGCACCGGACCGGTGAGCCGGTGGGTCATGGTGATGTGATATGCCGATCCGGCGTTCGGGTGGTCGCGTTCGTACCACAACATCTGCAACTGTCCGGGCGTCACCGGAAACGCGAATGCGGGAGCGGCCGCGTCCGTCACCAAGCCTCCTCGTGCGTCGTTCGTCGCGAAGTCCACGATCGCCGTCTGCGTTCAGCGTTCGGCGAACAGGACGTGCAGATTGGTGCCACTGAACTCGGGGAGCTGTCGGATCTCGGTGCGCATGCCGTGGTCGTGACACAGCGCGGCGGCCATGTCCAGTGCGCCTGCGTTGTCCGCGATCTCGACGACGGCACTGCCCACCATCTGCCACACGGCGTCGTCCATTCCCTGCAGGACCTGGACTTCCGAACCCTCGACGTCCACCTTCAGCAGATCGATCCGTGCGACGCCGAGCTCGGCCACCGCGTCGGTCAGCCGTTCCAGCTGGACGGCCACGGTTGTCTGCTCGAACCGGTTGGCGAGCATCTCGTCCATGCTCCCGAGAACGACCTCCCGGGTCTCCTCGTCGTCGATCCCGTTGGCGACGTTGCGGAGATACTGCTCGACGGTGGCCCGGTCGGCGCCCGCTTCGGCGTCGAAGCCGGACAGGATCGTGTAGCGTGGGTAGTAGACGATCTCCCGGGTCTCGCGGCTGGCACCGACCGCCACATTTCTCGCCGTCACCCCGGGAATGTCGGCGATATTTCGCCGGAGCACGTCGAACACCTCGGGTACCGGCTCGAAACACACGATGTGCGAGCCCGGCCACCGTTGGGCGGCGAAGAGCGCGAACAGTCCGATGTTCGCCCCGATGTCGAAGATCACCGGCCGCTCGGACAACTCGGCAGCACCCGGATTTATATAGGCCTGATCCTCGAATATCTCCTTGTAGAGATAGTCGGTCTCGTTTCGGTTGATGCTGAAAACATTCCTACCGTTGGGCAGTCTCCTTTGCTGCACAAGCATGGCCGAATGCTACGCCGCCGGTCCGGTCAACGCACTTCAGCGAACACTCCGGCGTCATGTCCCGTATAGCACACTAGACACCGTGCGGCGCCGCGAGTTCACTTATCATCGACTGTCCCGCCAGCGGGACATACTACGAGAACGCCACGGCAGTGACCCGATGTCCACGTTGCTTCAGGAGCGGAGATAACCAGGTGACGCAGGCGACAGATCAGGTGCACGACATCGTTGGCGTTGGATTTGGTCCATCCAATCTCGCATTGGCCATCGCAATTGATGAATACAATCAGGAGGTGCCGCCGGATCGACGACTGACTTCGATATTCCTCGAAGAGAAGCCACACTTCGGCTGGCATCGAGGAATGCTGCTCGACGGCGCGACCATGCAGATATCGTTTCTGAAGGACCTGGTCACGTTCCGCAACCCGGCCAGCGACTTCAGCTTTGTCTCCTACCTGCACGAGAAGGGCAGGCTGGCCGCCTTCACCAACCATCAGAGTCTGTACCCGACCAGGGTGGAGTTCCACGACTACCTGGAATGGTGCGCCGATCGGGTCGGGCGGCTCGTCACGTACGACCGGCAGGTCGTCAGCGTTCACCCGGCGCCCGGCGTCATCGACGCGACAGCTGTCGACGTGGCGGCCAACTCCCGTCACGAGGCGGGCACATCGCGCTGGCGCGCCCGCAACGTCGTCTTCGGGACCGGGCTACGACCACACCTGCCCGACGACGCCATCGCCTCGGACCTGGTCTGGCACAACGAGGACCTGATGTACCGCGTGCGGAACTACTCCCCCGACGCCGCGCACAGCTTCATGGTCGTCGGTGCGGGCCAGAGCGCGGCCGAGACCGTCGAGTTCCTGCACCGCACGTTCCCCAGGGCCACCGTGTACTCCGTGTTCACGAAGTACGGGCTCACTCCGGCCGACGACACCCCGTTCGTCAACGGGATATTCGACCCGGCGACGGTCGACACCTTCTACCACTCGCCACCGGCGGTGAAGGACATGCTGGTGGCGCACCATCGCAACACGAACTACTCGGTCGTGGACACCGAGCTCATCGAGGAGCTCTATCGCCGGAGCTACCAGGAGAAGGTACGGGACGCCGAGCGCCTGAAGTTCCTGAACATGTCGCGGGTCAAGAACGTCGCGGCCCGCACCGACCACGTCGAGGTCGACGTCGAGTTCCTGCCGACCTGCGACCTCCGGCACTACCGGTTGGATGCGCTGATCTACGCGACCGGCTACCGTCCGGTCGACCCGACGCGGTACTTCGGCCCGCTCGCCGAGTTCTGCAAGCGAGATTCCGACAACCGACTGGAAGTCGACCTGGACTACCGGGTGGTCACCTCGGGAGATCTCGGCTTCGGCATCTATCTGCAGGGTGCCACCGAGTACAGCCACGGCCTTTCCTCGACACTGTTGTCCAACACCGCGGTTCGAGCCGGCCGAATCGTCGAGGCCATCGCCAGGGACAACGGGACCGAACGCTGAGAAAGAGAGCAGCGAATGTACGTACCCGCCGACTACCGGACACCTGACCCGTCCTGGGTGGCCGAGCTGGTCAGCAGCCATCCACTGGCACTGCTGTGCACCAACGGGGATGGCACACCGCACGCGACGCATCTGCCCGTGATCACGCGGCCGGGCAGCGCGTTCGAGCCGGGCGGCATGCTGGTCGGGCACATGAACCGAGCCAATCCGCACTGGTCGTCCCTGGTCAGCGGCGGCGCCCTGCTGGTCTTCACCGGTCCGCACGCCTACGTCTCGCCGACCGTCTACGACGTCACTCCCGCAGCGCCGACCTGGGATTTCACGGCTGTCCACGTGCGGGGGACCATCACACCGATCGACGACCGCGGCGAGACCATGTCGGTCATCACCGCCACCGTCGCCGCATTCGAGTCGAGGTTGGGCAACGACTGGGACATGGGCCCGTCCTGCGGCTACTTCAACAAGATCGTTCCTGCCGTCGGTGCTTTCCGGTTCGAGATCGACGACATCCAGGCGATGTTCAAACTGAGCCAGGAGCAGCGGCCCGAGGTACGGCGGCGGGTGTGGCAGTCGTTCGCGGACAGCGAGGTCGGCCAGCACCGCGCACTGGCCGACCTCATCGCTCGCGCGGTCGAACACGACGCGCACCCGAACCCCTAGCGCACCGGGCCGGGCCGACAGTTCGCGATACGGCCCCCTGCGCTGGTCGGCGATATAAGTGGGCGAATCCGGCGACCCGATACCGTCCAACTATCTCAGCACACGTGCGAACAATCGTCGGCCAGCCCGTCCCGCCGGCGGGACAACAATGGTAAGTCGTCGGCAACCGAATAATGGCAGTTGACGAGCCCGGCGTGTCCCGAATGGACGCCCGACTGCCGTACAAGTACCAGTCTCGAAATAACTTTCCCGTAGCGGACCTAAGAGGGTCGCCGTAGTATGGGCCCGCATTGCCACGCCGAGACAAGCGCATGCCAACGGATTGCGACAGCGTATTACTGCCCGTGATTGCGCCGTGACGTGGCCGCCGTGTGATCGGTGAGGACTGCCAGGAGACGGGGGAGCCGCCAGATGTTCGATGCGATCATAGTTGGCGCACGATGCGGCGGTGCGGCAACTGCATTGCTTCTCGGCATAGGTGGATACCGGGTGTTGTTGGTGGACAGAGCGACTTTCCCGGCTGACACGATGTCAACGCTCTACATTCACCAGACCGGCGTGGCGCTGCTCGCCCGGTGGGGGGTGCTGGATCGGGTCGTCGCCTCCGGATGTCCCCGGTTGGACCGTGTCACCTACGGCGTCGACGACGTCCGCCTGCACGGCAGGGCCGCCACCGTCGACGGGATCGACTGCGGTTTCGCTCCGCGCCGTACAGCACTCGACCAGGCGTTGGTCGACGCTGCCGTGCGGGCGGGAGCGGAGTTCGTGGACAGCAGGGCGGTCGTGGGTCTGCTGTCCGACGGCGACCGGGTGACCGGCGTGCGGCTGGCCGCCGGGCCCAACGGGGCGACGCAGGTCCCGGCCGCGCTGGTCGTGGGGGCGGACGGCATGCGTTCCACGATCGCGCGTCTTGTCGATGCTCCGTACGAGGTCAGCGCCCCACGGGCCACATGTGTGTACTACAGCATGTGGGAGGGAATGCGCCGTGAGTTCTCGTTCTACGAGCGCACCGGGCGTTGGGTCGCGGTCATCCCGAGCAGCGACGACGTCACGTTCGTGGCCACCTACCAGCCGCAGGACCGCTTCGCGGCCATTCGCACGTCGGCGCTGGAAGCACATCAGGAAGCCGTGCGCACGACCGCCCCCGAAGTGGCCGAACACATGTCCACGTGTGGACGAACGGATCGCCTGCACGGCAGTGGCGACCAGCAGAACTTCTTCCGCACGGCGGCCGGGCCCGGTTGGGCGCTGGTCGGTGACGCCGGACACCACAAGGACAGCATCACCGCGCGCGGCATCACCGATGCCTTCCGGCAGGCCGAACTGCTCGCCGACTCGATCGGCGACCGGCTGCGCGACCAACACCACCTGGACTCCGCGCTCGCCCGCTTCACGGCAGGTCGTACCGCGGCCATGTCGGACGGCTACCGCAGCACGATGTCCGTCGCCCGCCTCCAGGTGAACCCCGCCAAACTGGCCATGCTCAGAGCGATTGGCGCATCACCCGAACTGACGGACCGCTACTTCGAGGTCTTCGCGGGGGTTCGCGCGCTGGACGACCTGCTCACTCCGCAGTTGATGGCCGGCCTGTGAACGAAGGCGCCGCCGTTCGATGCCGAACGGTCGATGTCGGACACGGCCGAATGCCAGCGCGGCAACGATTACTATTGGACGATGGGCAGCACATCAGTTAACCACACAGTAGTTAGCCGTTGCATTAGTCAACCAGTGCGGCAGTAGCCGTTGGTGCAGTTAGCCACCATATTAGTTAGCCACGCAGTAGATAACCGTTGCTGCAACCACATCGGGGGAATGTATGTCGACGTCCATCCATGCCCATTCGAACCGACCAGGAGCAGCGAGTCATGACCATCCGGTACTGCCCACTCCGCGCGTGGAGCACCTTGGCGACCAGAACCTGGCCAGAAGGCACGGCAAAGCACAGATCCTGGCGACCAGAGTGGGGTTGGAACTTCCGAACAACCTGACTTTCGAAGCATGGGAACAAGCCGGACCGAAACTTTTTCGCATCTCGGACTCGGCGGCATGGTGCCTCGGTGACTGGCTCATATACGGCCAGGAGAAGTACGAGGACCGCTACAAACGGACCCTGGAGACCGCCGGCCTCGACTATCAGACACTGCGCAACTACGCCTGGGTGGCGCGCAAGTTCGATCTCGCCAGGCGACACGAGCGGCTCAGTTTCCAGCACCACGCCGAGGTCGCCTCACTGTCCGCACCGGTGCAGGACGACTGGCTGGACAGGGCGGAGGCGCTCGGCTGGTCGAGGAACCGGCTGCGCAGGGAACTGCGCGAAGGCCGGTTGGGTCGGCACACACCTGACCCGACCCCGCTGGTACCCAGGTTGCGGGTTGCTGAGGACGCCGTCACCCGCTGGCGAGCGGCGGCGAACAAGTCCGACACCGATCTGGAGCAGTGGATCATCCACGTGCTCGACCTGGCAGCCAGGCAGGAGTTGGGCGGCGACAGCGATCCGGCCATCGAGGAGTGACGGTTCAGGCGTGACATGACATCCGAACCCGTGCCCACCGGCGGCGGTACAGCCGTGCCGATCCCGGTCTCGGGCACACCATTCCTGCTGCGGGAGGCGGTGCTCTCACATGAACGGTGACCTGCGTCGAGCCGAGGACATACTCGCCGAACTCAGAGGCGCACGGGGGCGGGCGCCGTCGGCGTTCGACGAGCCTGCGCCGACCGACCTCCATAGCCGGGTCGAGCGCATTCTCGGGTCCGTGCTGGGTGTGGAGCACGTCGAACCGTCGGCGTCCTTCGGTCAGCTGGGCGGGGACTCGCTGCTCGGGGTTCGGGTGTTGTCCCGCTGCCAGCGCGAACTGGCCGTCGAGCTGCCGCTGGCCGCGCTCGGTCCGTCGACCACGCTGCCCGAACTGGTGGCCGCGGTGAAGGCGGAACTGGCCACCGCGACCACCGACCGGATACCGGTTCGGCAGCCGTCGACGGACGGCACGGTGCCCGCCAGCACCGAACAGCGCGCGCTACTGCGCCTGCACGACATCGACCCCGGCGCACCGACGTACCACGAGCCCATCCAGTTGGAGCTGCACGGACACCTCGACTCCGCGCGCCTGCGCGACGCCTGCGCCGCTCTCCTGCGCAGACACGAAGCGCTGCGGACGGTGTTCCACCTGCGGAACGGGTCGGTCGTCGCGACGCTGGACGGTTCGCTCGACTACGTCGAACTGGATCTGGGTTCGGCCACCTCGGCGGAGACAGCACGCGCGATCCACGAGGCAGCGCTGTCCCCGATGGATCTCACCACGTCGGCCGTCCGGTATCGGCTGCTGCGCGTCGGAGCGGACCGGAGCCTGCTGGTCATCGTCGCGCACCACACGGTGATCGACGCGCTGTCGATGCGGATCGTGGTCCGTGACCTGCTCTCGATCTACCACAACGGCGATGCCCGGGACCTGCCCGAGCTACCGGTCAGCGCACTGGACCTGGTGCCCTGGGCCGAGACCGCACTGACCGACCGGATCAGGGAACAACGGCGCGGGTACTGGCGCCGGCGACTGGCCGGAGCTCCGGACCTGCTGACCCTGCCGGTCGACCGGCCGCGATCACCGTGGCGGCGCACCGGTGGCGCCAGAATCGCCCTGTGGGTCCCGACGCGCATCACGAGGCTGGTCGCCGACCTCGCCGCGACCGAGGGAGCGAGCCTGTTCGACGCCGTGGTGACCAGTCTCGCGCTGGTGCTGCGACGGTATGCGACGCAGGACGACATCGTGCTCGGCTTCCCGGTTTCCGGGCGGTCCAGGGTCGAAGCCCAGGACGTGGTCGGCTATCTGGCCCGTCTGGTTCCGCTGCGCCTGACCTTCGACGAGCACAGCACCGTGGCCGAGGCACTGGCCCGTACGCACGAATCGGTACAGGGCGCGCGGGACAACGCCGACCTGCCACTAGAGTCCATTGTAGACGCCTCCGGCCAGGTACGGGATTCGGCATATCACCCCCTGTACCAGGTTGCCGTCACCCTGGTGGCGGGTGTGGCGGACGTACCCCTGGTTCCAGGCCTGCGGATCCGCAGGACCGACTTGTCGACCGGCGCCTCCCGGTTCGACCTGCGCTGGTACATGGAGGAGGTCGACGACGGTCTGGAGGGGTTCCTGGAGTTCGCCACCGACCTGTTCTCCGCCGACCTGGCCGCCGCGCTGGTCAACGACTTCCAGGAGACGCTCGCCAGGCTGAGCGGCGTCCGGGACGCCGTTGGCACGCCTGCGGTCGCCATCGCGGAACCGGACGCCGAACAGATGGCTGAACTCGTGTCGAGCCTGTTCCCCGCACCAGCCGGTGATGCCCGATGCGAACCGGCACATGTGCTGTTCGAGCGGCACGCCGTCGAGCGCCCGGACCAGCCGGCCGTGTGGCACGACGGAACCGAGCTCTCCTACCGGCAACTCGACCAGATGGCCGACCGCGTGGCGGGGCTGCTCCGCGACACCGGGATCCACCAGGAGGAACTGGTCGGTGTCCGCGTCGAACGGGCGGCCGACCGCGTCGCCGCCGTGCTCGGTGTGTTGAAGGCCGGTGGCGCGTGCGTGCTGCTGCATCCGGACACCGACCCGCCCGTCGGCCTGGTCGGCCGAACCCTGCTCGACCAGGCCGGACACGGTGTGACCGTTGTCCCGCCACCTGACGAGCCGATCCACCGCGAGTCGGCAGGCGCGTGTGCGGTCATGGTCGACCAGCTCGCGTGCGTCGCTTGCGAACCGGACGGCGTCGAGTTGACACACCGTGGGCTCGCCTGCTCGATCACCGGCGCCGCCCGCGCGTTCGGCATCGACCCCGGTACCCGGTTGCTGGCCGGGGCACCAGGTGACCTGCTGACGGTGTGGCAGATGCTGGTGGCGCTCGGCTCCGGGGCCACGCTGTGCCTGCCTCCGTCCGGCGGCACGGAGTGGTCGGCGCTGAGCACTGCCGCCACGGCCTCCGGAGCCGACGTGGTGTGTGCGGCCGCCCCGGTGCTCACCGCCGCTGAACCTACGTCGATGCCCGGTGTGCGGTTGCTGGTGACCGGTGGCGAGCGGTTGATGCGGGGCATGCGGGACCGATGGCTCCCGCACTGCCGGATGATCGCCGTGTACGGCTGCCGAGCAGGCACGCCTGTGCAGATCTCGGCTAGGTGCGAAGCCGGCGGTTCCGTACGCCCACTGCTCGGGCGGCCGCTGGACGGCGTGCGTGTCTACGTACTGGACCACGCGCTGCGGCCGGTGCCCTGCGGAGCGATCGGGGAGATCTACGTCGGCGGACCGACCATCGGTCGGGGCTACCACGGCCGGCCGGCACGGACGGCGGAGCGCTATCTGCCCGACCCCTACGCCCCGACGCCCGGTGGCCGGATGTTGCGCACCGGTGACCTGTGTCTGCGCACCGTCGACGGCCGGTTGGAGTTCGCAGGCCGCGTCGACCACCAGGTGACGATCCGTGGATTCCATGTCGAGTCGGAAGAAGTGGTGACCGCGCTGCGGGCGCTTCCGTCGGTGGCCGACGCCGCCGTCTGCGTCGAACGGACGCCGACCGGCCGCAGCGAACTCGTCGGGTACCTGGTGTTGGACGGCACCGCAGCGGACGCCGGGATCGAGGCGCGGTTGCGGAAGTCGCTGCACACCGGACTTCCGGCCGGCATGGTGCCGTCCCGGCTGCTCACGGTGCCGGCGATTCCGGTCACACCAACAGGCGACGTCGACACCGAAACGCTCCGCCTGCTGGCCGACACGGGCGCGACGTCGGTGGCGGACGTGCTCGGCCGGATCGACCAGATGTCGGACGAGCAGGTACACGCCATCCTGCGGGTGATGGGCAGCTGACGGCCAGGCGCCGGTGATCAGCTGGTGGTGGCGCGGGTCAGCGCCGGACGGTGATCCGGTCGGCGATCGACTCGGGCCAGCCGTGCTCGTCCGTGCCGGCGCCGAGGCTCCTCGGCCTGCTCATGGCCTGCAGCACTGCCACGTACTCGCCGAGGAGATCCTCGATGTCCCGGTCCCTGTGGTGGTCCACACCGTAGGTCAGTTCGATCCGCAACCGCCCCAGGACGCCGGTGACCACGACCTCCAACGCGTACCTGCGGGTCGCCGCCGGGCTCTGCACGGCAGCCGGCAGCGGTAGCGGCGGACCGACCAACTCCGCCGCGCCGACGCCCGGCTCGAACCAGCCGAGATAGTTGAAGCTGACCTGCGACTGCGGCAGATCCGCCAACTCCGCACCCGCGACGTCGAAGTACCTGAGTAGGCCGTAGCCGATCCCGTTGTCCGGGACGAGGTCGAGTTGCCGTCGGACGGTCTCGACAGCCGTGGTCACGTCGTCCTCGTCGGACAGCGCGAGTGTCACCGGGTAGACGCTGGTGAACCAGCCGACGGTCCTGGACACGTCGATCGGCTCGGCCAGCGGTTCCCGGCCGTGCCCCTCGATGTCGACCTGCAGCGCGTCCCTGCCGGTGACGTCCCGCCACGCCAACAGCAGGCCGGCGAGCAGTGACTGCCGCAGCCGCGCCCCGTTCCGATGACGGCGCAACGCTGCGACGGTCGGCTCGTCCACCTCGGCGACGACGGTCCGGCTCCGGCCGACCGTGCCGAAGGGCGCGACGAGCCGGTCGGCCGGGTGGATGGCCGACGAGGCGGCCGCTGCCGACGGCACCGACCGCCAGTGGTCCAACTGGCCGCTGACCTCCGGCCGGCCCGCCTGGCGCGCCAGCGCCGCTGCCCAGGTCCGGTAGGACGCCGTCCGTGGCGGGAAGTCGGGTTGATCGCCGCGGGCCAGCCGTTGCCAGGCGTGCGCCAGATCCTCGACCAGGACACGCATCGAGACGCCGTCGACGACCAGGTGATGGACCAACAGCAGGATGCGATCCCGGTCGGGCCGGTCGGACCGGAACAGGACCGCGGTGACCAGCCTGCCCTCGGCGAGGTCGAGTCGCCGGGCGGCCGCGTCCATCGACGTGCGGATCACCTCGGCCCGTGCGTCGTTGGCGACGTCGCCGAGCTCCACAACGGACAGTGCGGGAGCGCTTGCCGAGTCCAGCACCTCGTGCTGCCACCTGTCGCCCGAGAAGACGAACCGGCTGCGCAACACGGCGTGCCGCGTGACGACCGAGGACAGAGCGGCGGCCAGGAAAGCCGGGTCCGTGCCCGGCGCCAACTCCGCGTACATGGCCTGGTCCCAGTGCTCCGGCTCAGGCAGGTGCTGTTCGAAGAACCACTGCTGTACAGGAGTGAGCACGACCACGCCGAGCGCGACATCGGTCGCCTCCTCGTCGGCCGGTCCCCTGCCCGCGACGGCCGCGAGTTGGGCGACGGTCTCCTCCTCCAGCACCTGGCGGGACGTGACACGCAGGCCGACGGCCGCCGCTCGCACGGAAACCAGGATGCTCGTGATCGAGTCCCCGCCAAGCGCGAAGAAACTGTCCTGGACCCCGACGTGCTCGACCCGCAGCACGTCCTGCCAGATCTCCACCAGCGCTCGTTCCGCCGGACTGCTGGGGCCCGCGGTGCCGTTGTCGGCTGCCTCGAGCAGCCGGGCCAGCAGAGCACGCCGCTCCGGACTCAGCCTGCTCATCCGGTCGGCGTCGACACCCGCCGAATTCGGTGCCCCTTCGGTCACTTCGTCCTCCCATGGCGCCGGGCCCGGCGCAGCTGGACAATCGGCAGGATGGTTTCCTCACCGTTCCCGAACCTATCGGCACGGCGAAACCGCTGCCACCGAGGAATTACGCTGTCCCGCCGGCGGGACAGCACTACTTTGCCGCCACTGGGAGACAAGAAGTCGCCGCTGTAGCATCGCGATCAGTTTCCTCAGGCCGCGCGAAAGGGAATGCGGTAGAAGAAGTCGGCCATGCCGAACGGAGATCGTGGTGCTGCCGGACGACTGTCTGCACAGAATTTTCGAAATGCGTGCGCACGCCGCTCCCAACCGGGTCGCACTGTCCACTCAGGATGAAGAGGTCACCTACGGCGAGCTGAACGACAGAGCGGGAAGGGTCGCAGCACGGCTCGTCGAACTGGGTGTCGGCCCCGATGTCCTGGTCGGCCTGTGTGCGCCGAGGAGTGTCGAGGCGCTGGTGGGCATCATCGGCATCCTGATGGCGGGCGGCGCGTACGTGCCGATCGATCCCGACTATCCGGTGGAGCGCATCGAATACCTGTTGGCCGACTGCGCTGCCCCCGTCGTCGTGGCGGCCAGGGCCAGCGCGGGAAAGGTGACCGGGCGCCACCCCGCGATCGTCTGGATAGACGGTGATCGGGTCGATGTCGACCCTGACGTGCCGATGCCGACCGGTGCCACGAGACGGGTGACCGGTCGTGATCTTGCCTACGTCATCTACACATCCGGTTCGACCGGTACTCCCAAAGGCGTCGCCGTGGAACACCGGAATGTGGTGCGCCTCCTGGACCAGACCCAGGAGTGGTTCCACTTCGACGACCGGGACGTGTGGACGCTGTTCCACTCGATCAGCTTCGACTTCTCCGTGTGGGAGGTCTGGGGTGCGCTGGCCCACGGTGGCCGGCTGGTGTTGCTGCCCACCCGCGTGTCACGATCGCCTGAACTGTTGGTGTCGTGGATGCGCACCGAACAGGTGACGGTGCTGAACCAGACGCCATCGGCGTTCCGGCAGTGCCTGTCCGTCATGTTCGGCCCCGGCCGGGACACCTCCGGCCTCGCGCTACGACTGGTGATCTTCGGTGGCGAAAGACTCGATCCATCGATGCTGGCACCCTGGGTGCAGCGGCACGGTGACCGGTCCCCTCAGCTGGTGAACATGTACGGCATCACCGAGACGACGGTCCATTGCACCTATCGACCGCTGACGGCAGCGGATGTCCGCGAACCCAGCGGTAGCCCGATCGGAGTTCCACTACCCGACCTGCGGGTGTATCTGCTGGACGCGGAACGCAAGCCCGTACCCACCGGCACGCCGGGCGAGGTGTTCGTCGCAGGACCGGGACTGGCCCGCGGCTACCTGAACCGACCGGCACTCACCGCGGAGCGGTTCGTGTCGGCACCCGAACACATCCGCGAGGACCGGCTCTACCGGTCGGGCGACCAGGCAGTGCGGACACCCGACGGTGGGCTGACCTATCTGGGTCGGTTGGACGACCAACTGAAGGTGCGTGGCTACCGGATCGAACCGGGCGAGATCGAGGAATGTCTCGCCACGGTGCCCGGAATCGCAGGAGTGGTTGTCACGTCGCACGACTACGGGCAGGGCGACCTGCGGCTGGTCGCACATCTGCTACCCGAGCCGGGAGCCGATCTCGACGACCTGGACCTGACAGCGTTGACGTCCTCGGTCGAGCAACGGGCGCGGACCGTCCTGCCCCAGCATCTTCGGCCATCCCATTATCAGATCGTCTCGGAAATCCCGATGACGTTACAGGGAAAGGTGAATCGTCATGGCCTTGCACACTGAACCCGACGCAGGATTGGCGCCGGTGCGATGACGTCGATTCCTGCCACGCAGTCGTCAGTGGACGACATCCGCGAGTCGATTCAGCAGATGGCACGCGCGGTGCTGGAGCGCGCCGCCATCGACCCGGCGGTCGACCTGTTCGACCAGGGCGCGACGTCCCTCGCGTTCCTCACGATCGTCGCGCAGGTGAACGACCGCTTCAGCATCTCGCTGGACGTGTCCGAACTCGAGGAAGCGACCATCGACATGATCACCGCGCTCGTCCACCAGCAGGTCAGCGCAGGCAACTCCGACGAAGCAAGGAGCAACTGACCATGGCACTCACCCAGGAGCGGCGGTTCACACCCACCGCGGAGGAGGTCGCCCGCTTCCACGAGCTGGGCTACATGGGGCCGTTCAAGGTGTACGAAGTGGACGAGATGAGGAAGCTCTGGCGGCGCGAGCGGCTGCGGCTGATGGACCGCGGCGGGAGCGTGTACGACGAGGGTGACGCCAAGGCCGGGAACACGAACATCGCGAACTACGACCGCCACCTCGACTCCACGTTCCTGGCCGACCACATCTGCCGGCCGGAGATCGTGGACCGGGTGAGCAGCGTGCTCGGGCCGGACGTGCTCTGCTGGCGCTCCGAGTTCTTCCCGAAGTACCCGGGGGACGAGGGCACGGACTGGCACCAGGCGGACACGTTCGCCTTCGCTTCCGGTAAGCCGCAGATCGTGTGGCCGGACGACGGTGCGGACTTCGGCGGCACGATCACCGTGTGGACGGCGTTCACCGAGGCGGCCCTGGACACCGGCTGCCTCCAGTTCATCCCCGGCTCGCACAACACGATGCACTACGACGAGACCAAGAAGATGCACTACCAGCCGACGAAGATCAACGCGCAGGCCAAGGCGGGCGTCCAGCGCGGCTTCTACGGCTACGACTACCGGGAACTCCAGATCGATCCGAACTGGCACCCCGACGAAGCCAGCGCGGTGCCGATGGTGATGCGGCCGGGCGAGGCCATCCTGTTCTGGTCGACCCTGATGCACGCCTCCAAGCCGCACGTCGCGATGGACAAGGAGATGCGGCTCGGTTTCGCCGGCCGGTACGTGCCGACGTCCGTGCAGGTCTACCCGGACACCGAGGACGTCGAGGAGTACGGCGGCACGGTCAGTCTCGCCAACTACGGCACGGTGCTGGTCTCGGGGCAGGACCGGTTCGACCACAACCGGCAGGTGGAGACCACCACCCGCGGCCACAGGTTCCAGACCCGCTGATCCAGGACCGTCCGAAAGAGGTCGCCGAATGCTGGACACCGCCATGAGGGAGGCCGTCGCGCGGCTGGCGGCGGCGGTGCAGTCCCTACGGCCCGTGGTGGAGCGGCTGCCAACGCCGGTTCGCGTGGTACCCGTCGGCCACCACGCGACCAACTGGTCCACCGAACAGTGCCTGGCGGCGGCCCGACTGGTGGACCGGATCTCCGATCAACTGGGGATCACCGGCCTGACACTCACCCGACACGTGGAGTTCGACGAACTCCAGGTGTTCGAGCGGGTGGTCAGCGAACGGTTGGCCCTCGCAGAACAGGCAGCCTGGCCGCCGGACCCGACCGGCGAACTGGACCGGATCATCACCGCGTCGCTGGACGACGGCTTCGAACGGTTCTGCCGGCGGGACACGGTCATGTCGGTCGACGGCGTACCCCTCAGCGCCTACAGCGCGGGCGCGGCCGAAGAGACCGTGGTCGTCGTGCCAGCGTGCGGCATGCCGGCCGCGCTCATCGAGCCGTGGGTCCGCTACCTGGCCGTCGACCGGCGGGTGCTCGTCTGGGAGAGCCGTGGCCTGTTCGGCGCCGTCGACGAACTGGGCGACTTCACGGTCAGCACGGCGGCGCAGGTGAGCGACCTGTGTCAGGTGATGGCCTACTACGACGTGCCGAGGGCACACGTGATCGGGTTGTGCGGCGGCGCGGTGATCGCCCTGGCCGCGGCCGCCGCGCGACCGGACCTGATCGCCACACTTGGCCTGTGGCACGGCGCCTACGAGTTCGCCGACGGCTGTCCGAAGACGACACACCAGCGGAACCTGGTCGACCTGATGGGACTGGCCGCTGCCAGTCCCACCGCCGCGGCCGCCGTGCACGCGGCGTTCTGCCAGGTGATGCTGACGGGTGTGCCGGAGGGCCTGGCGCACCTGCTGCTCTATCCCTACGCCAACGCGAACCTGCTCTACCAGTACTGCCGGCTCAACAGCGCCATCACCAGCACTGACGTCGGCCAGTACCTCCCCACGGTGGCACAGCCCGCGTTGGTGGTCACCAGTCAGGACGACGACATCGCACACCCGGACGCATCCCGACGGGTCGCCGACGGCCTGCCGGCCGGGCAGTTGCGGGTGGCCGAGCACGGCAACCACATCTCACTGTTCAGCGCCGACGTCCCGCTGATGCGCGTGGCGGTCGACTTCATGGCGCGGCACACGACGGCGGCCCGAGCAACGGAAGCGTGAGTACATGACTGCGGACCATACGGTTGCCCTGTTGCTGGATCTGGCATTCGTGTTCGTGCTGTCCCGCCTGCTCGGCAGGCTGGCCCGCCGTTTCGATCAACCCGCGGTGATCGGCGAGATCATCGCCGGCATCGTCGTCGGGCCGACCCTGTTCCACGGCGCCATCACGACGGTGTTGTTCCCGACCGCGGTCCGACCGCTCCTGTCGGGATTCGCCAACCTGGGTGTCCTGCTGTTCATGTTCACCGTGGGTCTGGAACTGGACCGGCGGCTGCTCCGCGGCACCAGCCGGACCATCGCGTGGGTCTCGGTCGGGTCCGTCATCCCTTCGTTCGGCTTCGGCCTGTTGTTGGCCCGCGCTCTGCGGTCCAGCCAACCGACCAGCCACACCGCGGCGTTCATCCTCTTTCTCGGCCTTGCGATGTCGGTGACCGCACTGCCCGTGCTGGCCCGGATCCTGTACGACCGGCGCATCGGCCGGACCGCGGTCGGCCACCTCGCCGTGTCGTGTGCCGCCGTGGGTGACGTGCTCGCGTGGTCGCTGCTCGCCGTGGTCACGTTGCTCGCCGGTGAACACACCCAGCAGTGGCGATTCCTCGTCGTGCCACCGTTCGTCCTCGCCCTGTTCCTGGCTCGGCCGCTGCTCCGCCGGTTGATGGCGAAAGCCGAGGCCGACGACAGCACGGCGGGGCTGTTCGCGGTCGTCCTGGTGGGGCTGCTGGTGTCCGGGGCGGTGACCCAGTGGGTCGGCATGCACTTCATCTTCGGCGCGTTCCTGTTCGGACTGCTGCTCCCGAAGGACAACTACGACGCCGTACGCGCGGAGATCCTACGCAGCGTGCAGCGGATGGGCATCACCCTGCTGATGCCCGTCTACTTCGTCATCGCAGGCCTGCAGGTCGACCTGTCGAAGGTCGACAACCGCGATCTGGCCTGGTTCGGCCTGATCATGCTGGTCGCGATGGGCGGGAAGTTCGGCGGCGTGTTCGCAGCGGCGAGGTCGCTGAGCATCCGGCCCCGGCAGGCGGCAGCCCTGGCGACGCTGCTGAACACCCGTGGCCTGACCGAACTGGTGATCCTCTCCGTCGGCCTCCAGGCGGGCCTGCTGGATCAGGAGCTGTACTCGTTGATGGTGCTGATGACCGTGGTCACCACCTCGCTCGCCGGTCCGTTGCTGCGGCTGTTCTGCCCGGACGACAGCGTCCTGAACGACCTGGGCCCGCGCCACGAATTGCCGACAACCGATCTCGCCACGAGCCGCACCTGACAGCCCGCTGTCGGTGTCGGCTGGTAGCAATGGTTCATCCGGTGTGGCACCGAAGGTCGACGGGCCCGGCTGGTCGCCCGGCAGCACCTCGCCGGGACGGCCGGCGATCCGGTGCGGGCCGCAGCCGACGTGGTCGTACTGCACGCGACCGACCCGGCCACCGTGTACCTGTCCGTGCTCGCCCGCTGTCCGCTACGCGGAACTCGGAGGCGTGCACTTCGGCGGCGTGGATCTCGACAAAGCGGATCTCTACATGGCGAGCCTCAGCCACGCGGACCTTCACGACGCGATCCTCGACAGCGTGAACTTCGATCTCGCGTTCCTCGACTACGCGAACCTCCACGACACGGACGTCAACGCCGCGGACATCGACACGACAGAACTGCCTGCCGCCGGCCTCGACTTCACAGTCGGTACGCCGGCCCAACACCACGGCGGTTTCCACCCCGGCCCTGACCTACTGGCATCGCCGGCTGGCCGCCTCCAACCCGCCCGAACCGTGTCTTCGACGCAGTCCGCGTGGCGGTCGCCGAACCCGGTGTAGTGACAGTGAGAACCCGGCGCGCGCTGGACTCGGTGGTGCTTGATGACACCGTGCCCACCCGGGACACAATCACCCACTGATCTCCACGATCCGTCGCGTGGTCCGGAAGTCCCCGGCGCGGCGGAAATCATCGCCACGGCAAGTCACGCCCACGACTACACCGATCCCGGCAAACCCGCGATCGCGTGGGACGACACGACCGCACGGGATGCGCTGGTCTCAGCATTGATCGCCGACAGCCTCCGCGCGACCGTTGTCACAGGCGGTGTCGATCAGCTCTGGCGGTCCTGTTCGGCACCACGTCGCTGCGCTTCGTGCAGTTGATCCTCCAACGTCACGATGCGACAGGCGGCAGCCAGGGCCGTGCCCTGGTCGACCATCTCTCTGACCCGCGCGGCCAACTGGAGTTGAAAGCGGGAATACCGGCGATGCCCACCAGCCGAACG
>DASXYT010000035.1:0-1896 GCA_036502345.1 Pseudonocardiaceae bacterium
AGAATTCCCGCGTCACCATCGATGTAGGTGATCTCGGAAGAACATGCTGCGGTGTTGACAAAACCTGGATCCAGCGTGACAAAGCCGGTGCTGGACAATAGTTTGGCGACGTCGATTCCGGGAGCGCCCTCGGTCGCCGGCTTTACCGGGAGTTCGAGTTCTCCACCTTGATGACGCAGCGCGACGGTACTGGTGCCGGAGTTCGCGTCGGGCATGCGAGTCCCTCTCACGCTTGGACAGGGCGCCTACCCAGTGGCCGATACCAACAAGCACCAGTGGCCTACACGAAGCGACTGGCGATCAGCTTTGACCACACGGTCGGGATGGCCGACCGCGGTACCGCCCCGTTGGGGTGTTCAGTCACTTCCCACGGTAGTGCGCCATCCGCCGAACGGACAGCCGAAGGGACCGTCAACTCGCTCACATGGGACGCTGGTCACAGAGATCATGGCCACAATGGACCGGCGGGGGCAACCCCGGAGCGGACCCGCGCGTTTCTGAACAGCACAGTTCCGGTAAAGACGGACCACGGTCCGGCCGATGAACCCTCGTTACGGTACTGGACCGAACGGGACCAATCACCACCTGAACGAGACCACTGCTGACCCAAGTTCGCGAACTTGCCCACCGGCGGAACAGTTGACCATGACCCACCGTGAGCACACGCAACCCCCTCCGGGGAACGACAGGAATCGAATGGCTCGCTAAATTCATTTCTGCGGCCGCAACCAAAAGGGACTCCCGGCAACTAACCCGTGAGGGCAGATCATGATTGATATTGGTATCGGACTGTGGCTCTTTCCCTGGTTCTGGCATCACCACCACCACTGCTGAGCAGCGGAGGAGAATGATCGACAAAACCGACACGATGTAGCCGGATGAGTACACCGGACGCCCCGACGAATTCCGTCGGGGCGTCCGGGCGTGGTATTTATGAAAATGAATTAAGTTCGGCGGCGTACGGCGGTTCCGCGCCGACCCTGCTGACCGTGACGGCAGCGGCCCTGGCCGCGAACCCGAGCGCGTCGGCCCAGGCCGGCCGGTCCAGCTTGGCCACGTCCACGGCCGTCGCCACATCGTGCCGGTGCAGCCACGCCAGCAGCGCCGCGTGCACGGTGTCACCAGCGCCGATGGTGTCCACGACCTTGGCCGGCACCGCTGGGACGTCCACCCGCAGGTCGGCGGTCAACGCGGTCAGGCCGGCGGATCCCCTGGTCAGCAGGATGGCGGTCACGCCTGCGGCCAGCCAGTCGGCGAGCGCCGGTTCGATGTCGTCGTCATCGGCCAGCCAACCGGCGTCGTCCTCGGACACCTTCAGTACGCCCACGTCGGGCAGCCACGACGTAAACCTGGCCCGGTAGCCGGCCGGGTCGGAGATCAGACCGGCCCGGATGTTCGGGTCCAGCATCGTGAGCAGGCCACGTGCGGACTCCCTGCGCAGCATCGCCTCGTACACGCTCGCGCCCGGTTCCAGGATCAGCGACAGTGTGCCCAGTGACAGCGCGCTCACCCCGGCCGGCAGCGGGCCCGGGTCGCTGACCAGCCGGTCTGCCGTGCCCTGGACGTGGAATCCGTACCGGGCGGAGCCGTCGGCGGCCAGCGTGACCACGGCCAGCGTGGTCGGCTCAGGGCCCCGTTGCACCAGGTCCGTGTGCACGCCCGCGACCTGGAGTCGCTCCAGCAGCGCGTCTCCGAAACTGTCCGTCGACAACCGGGACAGGAACGACGCCGGCGCACCGAGCCTGCCGAGTGCGACAGCCGTGTTGTACGGGCCGCCACCCAGCCTGGGCAGCAGCGGACCGAGTTCGCCGGGCACCGTGGCGGCCGCCGGCACCAGGTCGACCAGCGCCTCACCACCGACAACGATCACCGCGTTCTCCCGTGCGCAATGGAATG
>DASXYT010000036.1:0-56239 GCA_036502345.1 Pseudonocardiaceae bacterium
CTCTGTCGTGCTCATAGTCTGGTCCTCGTGGTCAAGGTGATCCGGCGATCTGTGGACAAGTATTTAGTTGTCCACAGATCGCCTTCGGACCACCCATTTGGGGCTTGACAAGGATAGATTGGAAAAGGGCCGTAAGCCCCCGGTGGTTGGGCGGGGGTCTGTCTGTCTGCCCGGCGGTTTTGAAATTCGGGGATCATCGAAATTCTGGGGGGCATGCCCGAAATTCGGGATCAGTCGTCATTCGGGGGTTCAGTCGTCGCCGGCTGCGATTGCTGCGGCTACCTTCTTGATGTTGGTGGTGTCCACCAGCAGTGGGCCGCTGGCGACCGTGGTGCCGCCGCCCACCGAGTTGCCCTCGTGCTTCTTGTAGAGGTAAAGGAAGCTGATCGGCAGGTAGCCCTGCAGGTACTGCTGTTGGTCGACGGCGAAGTCCATGGTGGGCGGGCTGGCCTGCAGGTCGTTCTGCACGTCGGAGTCGAGGTCGAACGTGGCGATCTTGACGTTCGCAGGCTTCGCCGTCACCAGTGCCTGGCCGATCGCGTTGTTCAACGTCATCACGGCGTTGACGCCCTTGTGGCTCTGCAGGTAGGCGCTGACCTGGCCGACCGCCTGTTGCGGGTTGGACGCGGCGTTCGGTGTGGACAGGATCAGTTCGGTGCACGCGGGACCGGCGGCCGGGGCACTGCCGGTGGTGCACTTGCTGCCGACGCCGAGGCCCTGCGCGATGCCGTCGCACCGGTCGAGCAGGTTCTGCCCGGACTGGTGGATGACGCACAGCACGTTGCCCGCGCCCTCCTGCTTGAACCGCGCGCCCGCCTTCTGGCCTGCCAGGCTCTCCGGCTGGCCGACGCAGGTGATCGCCTTCGACGCTGCGATGTCGGCGTCGTCGCAGCCGGCGTTGGTCAGCACCACGGGGATGCCGGCCGCCGCTGCCGATGCCAGGGTCGCGTTCATCGTCGCGGGCGCGTGGTCGGACACCACGATGCCGTCGACCTTGGCGTTGATGGCGTCCTGGATCTGCGCGTTCTCCGCGTTGTCGTCCGGCTCGGCCTGGCCCTGCTGCTGGCTGCCGTAGACCTCGGTGAGCTTGCAGCCCATGTCGGCGGCCGCGTTCTTGGCTCCCTTGTAGACGACGCTCCAGAAGTTTCCGTTGTCGCCGTGGGTGATCACCGCGAACTTGTAGGTGCACGGGCCGGCGCCGCCGCCCGCGCCGCTGGCCGTCGAGCCGCTGCCGTTGTTGCTGGAACTCGTGCAGGCGGCCAGTAGCAGCAGTGGTGCCACCAGCAACCCGAAGACGAGTTTCTTCTTTCGTACCATGATTGTCCTCCGGTTCGGGCGCATCTAGAAGAGGCTGACGGCGGTGTCGACCGCGCCGGCCACGTCGTCGTCCGGTGGGTACAGCAGGGATCGGCCGACCACCAGGCCGGCAACGGTCGGCAGCGCCAGTGCGGCACGCCAGCTTTCGAACGCGGCGTCCTGGTCGGTACCGACCTCGCCACCGAGAATCACAGCGGGCAGTGTGGTCGCCGCCATCACCCGTGCCATGTCCGGCACGACGGGAACCTTCAACCAGGTGTAGGCGGACGTACTGCCCAGCCCCGACGCCACCGTCATCGCCCTGATCATCGCATCAGGGGCAAGCTCATTGCGCACCTGGCCGTCCATCCGGTGCGCCACGAACGGCTCGATCATCGCCAGCAGTCCGTGCGCGGCCAGTTCGCCGACCGCCCGACCGCAGGCCTGCATGGTGCGGACCGTCGCCGGGTCGTCCGGGTCGATGCGCATCAGCATCTTCCCGCCCTCGTAGCCCATCGCGGCCACCGAGTCCGCGTCGTAGGCGGTGAACCGGTCGTCCAGTTCGAACACCGAACCCGCCAGGCCACCCCGGTTCATCGAGCCGACGACGACCTTGCCGTCCAGCGCGCCGAGCAGCAGCAGGTCCTCGACGATGTCCGGAGTGCCGAGGACACCGTTCACGCCGGGCCGGGACAACGCGAGACACAGTCGGTCCAGCAGATCGGAGCGGTCGGCCATGGCCATCGGCTTCTCGCCGGCGCCGAGCGAGTTCCGGGCCGGGTGGTCGGCGGCGATCATCATCAGCCTGCCGTGCTCGTTCAGCAGCGACGACGGCCGTTTGCGGGCCGCCGCCGCGTCGGCGATCGCGGACGGTGTGGACGTCCGGACCGACACGAGCGCCCGCAGGCTCTCCTCACGCATCGATCGCGCCGCCGAGCAGTTCGGTGACCTCTGCGGTGTCCGGCATCGCGTCGGCGCAGGCCAGCCGGGACGCCACCAGCGCGCCTGCCGCGTTGGCGAACCGCATCGTCGTGGCCAGCGGCCAACCGGACAGCAGACCGTGGCACAGCGCCCCGCCGAACGCGTCACCGGCGCCGAGGCCGTTCACCACGGTGACGTCCATCGGTGGCACCTCGACGGTCTCACCGGTCCGCCGGTCACTGGCCAGCACACCCTTGGGCCCCTGCTTGACCACGGCCAGCGTGACGCCGTGCTCGTGCAGCGCCTCCGCCGCCCGGTAGGGCTCCGTCTCGCCGACCGCGGTCAGGCACTCGTCCAGGTTGCCGACGGCGACCGTGACCTGGGGGAGTGCCTGGCCCAGCCACTGCCTGGCCTCGTGCCGGGACGACCAGAACATCGGCCGGTAGTCCAGGTCCAGCACGGTGATCCCGGACCGGCCCCGTTCCTGCAGCGCCGCCAGCGTCGAGCCCCTGCTCGGCTCAGCGCACAGGCCGGTGCCGGTCACCCAGAACACGCCAGCTGCCCGGATCGCGGCCAGGTCCAGTTCGTTGGTCGCGATCTCCAGGTCCGGCGCCTTCGGCTCACGGTAGAAGTAGATGGGGAAGTGGTCCGGCGGGAAGATCTCGCAGAACGTGACCGGCGTCGGCAGTTGCGGGACCGCCGTGACGTACCGGTCGTCCACGCCGAAGCCGCGCAACGCGTCGTGCAGGAACTCGCCGAACGGGTCCTGACCGGTCCTGGTGATCACGGCGCTGCGCCTGCCGTAGCGGGCGGCGGCGACAGCGACGTTGGTGGCGCTGCCGCCGAGGTACTTGCCGAACGTGGCCACCTCGCGCAGCGAGACGCCGATCTGCAGCGGATAGACGTCCACGCCGATCCGGCCCATGGTGAGTACGTCGAAGGTCATGTGCCCAACTCGTTCACGAACGCCACGCTGGCCAGTACGTCGGCGGGCGGCCCGTCGGCCGGTTCCCCGGTGAGGACGGTGTCCTGCTCCAGCACGTACCAACCGGTGTAGCCGGCGCCCTCCAACGAGCGGATGATCTTCGCGATGTCGGCGTCGCCGATACCCAGCGGGCGGTACATCCCCTGCTCGACGGCTGCCGAGTAGGCGATGTCGCCGGTGCGGACGCGGTCGGCGAGGGTGGCGTCCACGTCCTTGAGATGCGTGTGCGCGATGCGGTCGGGCACGTCGGCGGCCAGTGCTGCCGGATCGGTGCCGCCGATCATCAGGTGGCCGGTGTCCAGGCAGAGCGGAACAGTCGAACCGTCCAGCACGCGGGCCACGTCGTCGGCCCGCTCGACAATCGTGCCGACATGCGGGTGCAGGGTCGCTGTGATGCCGTGTTCGCCTGCCACATCACGGATCCGGTCCAGATTGGCCAACAGTCGCCGCCACGCGGCGTCGTCCAGTTCGACCCGCTGGTCGTAGCCGGTGGCTCCGGTGTCGGCGGCCAGTACCAGGGTGGCCGCGCCTGCCGCGGTGAAACCGGCCAGTGCCGTGGCGATCCCGGGCAGCGGGTCGTGGCCCTGCTCGTGCAGCACGACGGGGACGAACCCGCCGACGGCGGACAGCCCGTACCCGGCCAGCGTCGCGGCCTTGGCCGCGGGATCCGCGGGCAGGAAGCCGTCCGGACCGAACTCGGTGGCCACCAGGCCGGCCGCGCGCATCTCGGTGAGCACCCTGGCCGGGCTCAGTTGGTGGCCCCAGCCGGGCACTTCGCTGACACCCCACGAGATCGGTGCACCCGCGACCCGGTCGGTCAGCATGACGGCTCCTCGGCACCACATTGTGCGTGATGACTGTCGGACAACAGTTTGTCCTGACATACTGTCATTAGCAAGTATCTGAGAATGGAGACTTCGGTGGCCTTCTCGCCAGCCTCGATCACGGTCGATCGCTCCAGCCCTGTGCCGCTCTACTACCAGGTGGCGCAGGTCCTCGAGCAGGCCATCGAGTCGGGTGACCTGGCGCCGGGCGAGCGCCTGGACAACGAGATCGCGCTGGCCGAGCGGCTCGGCCTGTCCCGGCCGACGATGCGCAGGGCGATCCAGTACCTGGTCGAGCGCGGCCTGCTGACCCGCAAGCGCGGTGTCGGTACGCAGGTGGTGCACCGCGCTGTGCGCAGGCCGATCGAGCTGACCAGCCTGTTCGACGACCTGGCCAGCGAGGGCCGCAGCCCGCGTACCGAGGTGCTGCGGCTGGAGCAGGTGCCCGCATCGGACACCGTGGCGCACGTGCTGGGCATCGCGGAGGGCGCACCGGTGCTGGCACTGGACCGGCTGCGCTACGCCGACGACGAGCCGCTGGCGCTGCTGCGCAACTACCTGCCCTACGGCATCGTGCCGCTCACCGAGGACGGCCTGCGGACCACCGGGCTGTACCAGACCATGCGGGCGGCCGGTGTCCGTCTGCACCTCGCGTCCCAGGTGGTCGGAGCGCGGGCGGCGACCACCTCGGAGGCGCGACTGCTCGCCGAGTCGCGCGGCGCCCCACTGCTCACCATGCGGCGCACCGCCTACGACGACGCCGGTCGGGTCGTCGAGTACGGCGACCACGTCTACCGCGCTTCGGTCTATTCGTTCGAGTTCGTGCTCGCCAGCCACTGAAGGGAACCGCGATGAGAATCGGACTCGTCGGCACGGGACGCATCGGTGCCTTCCATGCCAGGACACTCGGCACGCTCGACCAGGTCGACGCCGTCGTGGTGACGGACGCGGATCCGTTGCGGGCCAAGCAGACCGCGGACACACTCGGCCTTGAGTTCGCACCGGATGTCGAGGCGCTGTTCGGCGCAGGACTGGACGGTGTCGTCATCGCGGCGGCCACAGCAGCCCATCCCGACCTGATCCTGCGTGCTGTCGCTGCCGGTTTACCAGTGTTCTGTGAGAAGCCCGTCGCCACCGACATCGACGGCACGCTGCTGGTGCTGGAGCGGATGGAGGGCTCCGACGTGCCGGTGCAGATCGGGTTCCAGCGTCGGTTCGACGCCGGCTACACGGCGGCCAGGGAAGCCGTGCGCGCGGGTCAACTCGGCTGGGTGCACACGCTGCGCGCGACCACAATGGATCCGGCGCCACCGCCCGCCGAGTACATCGCGACGTCCGGCGGGTTCTTCCGGGACTGCAGCGTGCACGACTTCGACGCCATCAGGTGGGTCACCGGCCACGAGGTGGTCGAGGTGTACGCCGTGGGCGCCAACCGGGGAGCCGACTTCTTCCGTGCTGCCGGTGACGTGGACACCGCGGCCGCACTGCTCACCATGGACGACGGCACGGTCGCGCTGGTGTCCGGCACCCGGTACAACGCGGCCGGCTACGACGTACGGCTGGAAGTGCTCGGCTCGGCGGGGGACATGGCGGCCGGGTTGGACGAGCGGTTGCCGCTGCGTTCTGCCGAACCGGGCATCTCCTGGCCGGTCGGACCGGCGTATCCGGGCTTCATGGAGCGGTTCCAGGCGGCGTACGAGGCGGAGTTGGCCACGTTCGTCGCGGTGGCGACCGGCCGGATCGCCAGCCCGTGCACGGTGGTCGACGCGCTGGAGGCGTTCTACGTCGCCGAGGCGTGCGAGACCTCCCGTCGTGCGCACCGTCCGGTGCCGCTGGCCGAAATCCGCCGGTAGCAGGCTCGTCCTCAGTCCCGCTCGACCGGTTATCAGGCGTCCTTCGGCATGATCTGGCCATGGTGTTCGTGATGGTGGCCGGGCTGAACCTGCTCGCGTGGCTCTACCTCGTCCTCGCGCACGGCGGCTACTGGCGGATGAATCTCGAATATCCGCCCAGCGTCGTCGATCCGGCCAGCTGGCCGTCCGTGGTGGCCGTTGTGCCGGCGCGCGACGAGGCCGCCATCCTGCCGGAGACGCTGCCTGCCCTGTTGAACCAGGAGTATCCCGGCTACTTCCGCGTCGTCCTCGTCGACGACGCGAGCACGGACGGCACGGGGGATCTGGCCAAGGCACTGGCCGAGGGCGCCGACCACGAGCTGACCGTCGTCGCGGGACACGGCCCGCCGCCCGGCTGGACCGGCAAGGTCGCCGCGCTGGCAGCGGGCGTCACCGAGGCGGGTGCGCCGGAGTACCTGCTGTTCACCGACGCCGACATCCTGCATCCGCCGGGCAGCGTGCGGGCCCTGGTGCGGGGAGCCGAGCGGGGTGGCCGCGACATGGTGTCCCTGATGGCCAGGCTGCGCACCGATTCCGGCTGGGAACGGGCTGTGGTGCCGGCGTTCGTGTACTTCTTCGCCCAGCTGTACCCGTTTTCCAAGGTGAACCGGCCCGGTCGCACGGCAGCGGCGGCGGGCGGCTGTGTGCTGGTCCGGCGGAGCGTGCTCGCAGCGGCCGGCGGGTTGGCCAGGATCGGCGGCGCGCTGATCGACGACGTGGCACTGGCCGGCCTGGTGAAACACGGTGGCGGTGGCCGGATCTGGCTCGGTCTGAGCACCGAGGTGCGCAGCCTGCGCAGATATCCGAAGCTGGCCGACCTGTGGGACATGGTGGCGCGCAGCGCATACACGCAACTGCGCTACTCGCCCGCGCTGCTGGCCGGCACCGTCCTCGGGCTGCTGCTGTTGTATGCCGTGCCGCCGGTGGCGACGGTGGTCGGCTTCGCGACGGGCTCGTCGGTCTTCGCCCTGCTCGGCGCGGCAGCCTGGTTGGTGATGTCGGCCAGTTACCTACCGATGCTGCACGCGTACCGACTGACGGCCTGGTGGGCGCCGCTGTTGCCCGGGATCGCGCTGGTCTACGCCGGTATGACGGTGGACTCCGCGTGGCGGCACCTGCGCGGTCGAGGTGGTGCGTGGAAGGGCAGAACAGCCCCGGACCGAGTGTGACCGTCCGGCGCGTACGCTGACCCGTCCGGCGCGGCAACCGGTTCGGTTGGCCATGCGGTGGCAGTATGACGCGGCATCGACAGTTCCGCGGCAGCGACCGAAGGACGGTGATCGGGTGTCAGGGCGTGACGACGAGCCGACCGCGTCGCCTGACCACGCGCTGCCGGCGCTGCCCGCCACCGTGGCCGCCGCGCATCTCACCGCGTGCGCCGCGGAACTGGCTGGGGACACCGTTGCTGGACGGGCGGGTGCCGACCCGGAGATCGGTGACCTCGCCGACCTGACCGCCGTCGTGGACCAACTCGTGGCCGGCCAGCGGTACGTCGCAACCGCACTGGCCCGGCTCGCGGGCCACATCACCGACCGGCATCGCGACGGCGCACTGGCCGCGGTCGACTCGCCCGACATCGCGGCGCTGACCGAGGTGCTCGCCGCCGCGGCGACCGCGACCGGCCACGCCGCAGGCGCGCTCGCGCAGAGCAGGCCGGTGCTGGACATCGTGCTCGCCTCAGCAGGCCCGGACGCCAGGATCTAGCAGCGGTGCGGGAAATCGACCTACAGCTCGCCGACGGCAGGACGCTGCACGCCTACGACACCGAACAGGGCGACCTCCCGGTCTTCTGGCACCACGGCACACCCCAGACCGGCATCCCGCCCGAGCCGCTGGCCAGGCCCGGCATCCGGTGGCTGGGGCTCGACCGGCCCGGCTAAGGCGGATCGACACCCCAGCCGGACCGGACCGTCGCCTCGGTGGCCGCCGACGTCGCCGCCATCGCCGACGCGCTCGACATCGACCGGTTCGCGGTGCTGGGTGCCTCCGGCGGTGGCCCGCACTCGTTCGCCTGCGGTGCGCTGCTGCCCGACCGGGTGGTCGGCGTGGTCACCCTGGCCAGCCCGGCGCCCTACGGTGCCGACGGCCTGGACTGGTTCGCCTACATGGGTGCGTCCAGCGCCGCCGAATTCCGGGCGGCGGCCGACGGTCGTGATGCGCTGGCGGCCCACCTGGCCTCGGCCGAGTTCGACCCGGACGTCTTCACCGAGGCCGACCACGCCGCCCTGGCGGCCGAGTGGCGGTGGCTGGGCGGTAACGCGGGCCAGGCCATGGTCAGCGGCATGGCCGGGTTCGTGGACGACGACCTCGCCTTCGTCAAGCCGTGGGGCTGCGACCCGGCCGACGTGGCGGCGCCGGTGCTGTTGCTGCACGGCGTGCGGGACCGGATGGTGCCCAGCGAGCACTCCGAATGGCTGGCCGGTAGGTGCCGTTCCGCCGAACTGCGGCTGTTCCCGAGCGACGGTCACGTGTCCGTGCTGACGCACTCCGCTGCCGCGCTGGACTGGCTGCGACAGCACGTCTGAACGCCTCGGGTGGCGGTCGAAGATTGTCGGTGGTCGGACCTATTCTTGGGTGGTTGGCAGGCGTCCCCTTCCCCGCGGCGCCGCATAGCTGAGTCCTCCACCCCAACGGAGCTGGTCATGCGAAGCGTGTGGAACGGCACGATCACGTTCGGGCAGATCGCCGTCCCGGTCAAGGCGTACAGCGCCACCGAGGAACGCGGCAGTGGTCTGCATCAGTTACATGTCACCGACGGCGGCCGCATCAAGCTGCGCCGAACCTGCGAGATCGACGGCGCCGACGTGCCGTTCACCGAGTTGGGCAAGGGCGTCGACCTGCCGGACGGGGACGTCGTCGTCCTCACCCAGCAGGACATGGCAGGCCTGCCGGTCGCCTCGGCGCACGCCATCGAGGTGCGCGCGTTCACCCCGTTGGAGCAGATCGACCCGCTGTACTTCGACCGCAGTTACTACCTGGCACCGGAACCGGCCGGCACCAAGCCATACGTGCTGCTCGGCGAGGCCCTGCGCCAGTCCGGCCGGGTCGCCGTGGTCACGGTGGCACTGCGGCAACGGGAGGCACTGGCCATGCTGCGTGAACGCGGCAACGTGATCGTGCTGACCACCCTGCTGTGGCCGGACGAGATCCGGTCGCCCGAGTTCCCGTTCCTGGACGAGGACGTCGCGGTCCAGATGCGTGAGCTGCGATCGGCCGTAGCTGATGTCGAGCGCCTGTCCGGTGACTTCGAGCCGTCGCGGTACACGGACGGCTACCGGGAAGCGCTGCGGGCACTCGTAGACGCGCGCGCGGCGGCCGGTGCGGTGGTCCGGCCCACGGCGGCGGAACAGGACGCGACGACCACTGGTTTGGTGGCCGGCCTGCGGGAGAGCGCGGACGCCGCCACGGCCGGTCGCGCGGTGGACAAGGCACAGGCGGCGGTACGGAAGGCGGCAGCGGCGAAGGCCGCGGCGACTCGGGCGGCCAACCGGGCCAAGGCAAGGGAGAAGGCCGGCAACGGGGCCAAGGGCTGACGGATTTTTCGGACGACGCGGCTGGGCGGGGAGACCTGCCTGGCCGCGTTGCCGTTGTCGGCCGGCGCCGTACAACGTTCGTCTGTCAATTGTGAACGTGAGCCGCGCTATTTGGTCGCGGCGATGAGTTCCAGGCCGGTGCTGGTGACCACGTCCAATTCGGCCACCCCGCTCGGCGGCATCCACGCTGTCGTCTCGATCGGGCGGTGAGCGGGGCCGATCGCCCAACTGCCGCCGTCCATGCGGGTGCCGTCGTCGCCGATCACGGTGAGCCGACAGGTGGTCCCGATGGGCACGCCGGTGACGACCACGGTGAGGTAGCTGCCGCCGTCGCCCAGCGCCATCGTCGCGGTCAGCCGCGCGCCATCCACGCTGGCCACGATGGGGTCGCCGATCACCGGCACGCCGTCGTCGTCGTCACTCCAGCGGCCGAGGGCCATGCCGGCACTGGTGAGTACGGCACCGGACAACAGGATGATCGCGAGCAGCAGGACACCACGTAACCGGGCTGATCGGGTGGCCTGCCTGCGCACGTTGGCCACGGTACGGCGCAGCAGTTCCTCGCCGTCGGGAACCGGACCTTCCAGAAAGAATTCGTCCGGCAGATCTCCAGGGCCGGGTCGACTCCGGGCGTCGGTAGGCATGTCACCTCCCATGGCCGGTTGATCGCAACCCCTAACACGGATGGGATGCCGAACCGGTTCACCTTGTGGCCTCGCTCACCGAAACGAACTAATTCCGGTCGGGCTACGTATAGGACGGATAGCACGCCACTGCCCGGTGGGCCTCGGGACGGCGAAGGGAGGTGCCCGGATGGCAGCCCTGCGGTCTCGTAGACGGCAGGCCGACGCGGACGAGGCGCTCGTCCGTTCCCTGTACGAGGAACACGGCCGCGCACTGCTCGCCTACGCGGCACGGCTGACCGGTGACCGGGCAGCTGCGGAGGACGTCGTCCAGGAGACCCTGGTTCGGGCCTGGAAGCACCCAGAGGTACTGGTCAACGGCAAGGGCTCGGTCCGGGGCTGGCTGCTCACGGTGGCCCGCAACATCATCACCGACCGCGCGCGGGCCAGGGCCTCCCGGCCGCTGGAAGTCGCCGAGTCGCCCGCCACGCCGCCCGTCGAGCGCGATCACGCCGATTCGGTCGTCGACTCGATGGTCGTGATGGCGGCGTTGGACCAGTTGTCCGGCAACCACCGAGAAGTCCTGGTCGAGCTCTACTTTCGGGGCAGAAGCGTGACCGAAGCGGCGGATGTGCTCGGGATTCCCCCCGGTACCGTGAAGTCGCGCTCGCACCACGCGATGCGGGCGTTACGTGAGGCGTTCGGGGCACCTCGGGCTGAGCTGAAAGGGGTGGCCGGATGAACGCGCGCGACGACCACCTCTCGGACACACTCGGCGCGTACGTCCTCGGTGCCCTCGACGAGCAGGAGACCCGCCAGGTCGCCGCGCACCTGGTCGGCTGTGCGGACTGCAGGGCGCTGGCCGCGGAGTTCACCGGTCTCAAGGACAAGCTGGGCGCCGTGCCGCCGGAGATCTTCCTGGACGGGCTGCCGGAGGGCGGCGACCTCGTGCTGCGCCGGACGCTGCGACAGGTCCGCACCGAGCACCACGCGGGCCTGAAGACCAGGACCATGCTGATGTCGGCGGGCGCGGTGATCGCCGTGGCGGTCGTGCTGGGCGGCGGCATCGTGCTCGGTAGGAACACCGCCACCACCGACTCCGTGGCGCTGCCGGCGCCGACGACGGCCAGCGGCAGGACGCCGTCGGTCCGGGCTGCCGTGCACATCCACGGTGCCCGCAACGGTGCCCAGTTGAGCGTGACGGTGATGCCGGCCGGTGGTTGGGTGCGGGTCGCCGCATGGGTGGCCGGCGTCCCGACCGGCCAGAAGTGCCAGTTGATCGTGGTGTCGCGGACCGGCAGGACAGAGGTGGCCGGCAGTTGGCTGGTCTCGCGCCACGGCACGACCATCGGCACGAACCTGGAGGGTGCTGCCCTGATCCCCGCGGACCAGGTGGCGTCGGTGCAGGTACGGAACTTCGAGGGCTACACGTTCGTGTCAGCCTCGACCTGAGATTCGGGAGCGAAACACATGAAACGAACGGTGTTCGTGATCGTCGGCATTGTGCTCGTGCTGCTCGGCCTGCTGTGGATCCTGCAGGGCCTCGCCGTGATCAAGGGCGGCTTCATGAGCGGCAACAAGACGTTCTTCGCGATCGGCCTGCTGCTCGCGATCGCCGGCATCGCCCTGCTCTACTCGGCAGTACGGAGGAACGCACCAGCCCGCCGATAGTCACACCTGAGTGACCGCGATCAGGTGAACACCTCACCCTGAAGCTGGCTGGTGTCATGAGGCAGTGGTGCGGGGGCGATAGTCCCAATACAGTGATTCGCACCGGCGATCGGGACCAGATCTACGCCGAGGACACCTCCCAGAGGAACGGTGCTGATGCGGGACGACGAGGTCGGGGAGACGGCGGCGACACCCGCCCCGTCCGGCATGGCTGACCTGTCCGGGTCAGTGGTGGCCGACCGCTATCGGCTGGCCGGCCCGCTGGGCCAGGGTGCGAACGCCAATGTCTACCGTGCCGTCGACGACCGGCTCGATCGCAAGGTCGCTGTCAAGCTCTTCCATCCAGGTCAGGACACCGCGGTGCGGGCCAGGTTCGGCGCCGAGGCGCAGGCTCTGGCCCGCCTTTCGCATCCTGGCCTGATCGGCATCTACGACGCGGGCGTCGAAGGTGACCGGCCCTACCTGGTGATGCAACTGGTGGACGGCGAGAGCCTGCGTGAGCGGCTGCTCGGCGGCCCGCTGGCCGCCGACGACGTCGTACTGCTCGGCGCCCGGCTGGCCATGGCGCTGGCCCACGTGCACAGCAACGGCATCGTGCACCGGGACATCAAGCCGTCCAACATCGTGCTGGACGGCAACGGCTCACCGCACCTGGCCGACTTCGGCATCGCGCTGCTGCTGGACGCGGCCAGGGTGACCGGCACCAACGAGATCATGGGCACCGCCGCCTACCTGTCGCCGGAGCAGATCCTCGGCGTGAACGTGGGCGCGGCCGCCGACATCTACTCGCTGGGCCTGGTGCTGCTGGAGTGCCTGACCGGCGAACTGGAGTACCCGGGCGTCAGCAAGGTCGAGTCGGCGCTGGCCAGGCTGCACAGGTCGCCGAAGATCCCGGACGGCATCCCGCCGGTGCTCGGCCAACTGCTCAGCGCGATGACGTCCCGCGATCCGGAGCACCGGCCCTCCGCGGGCGACTGTGCAGCGTGGTTCTGGGCGGCCCGCGAGCATGGCGGCGTGTCCGGCCGGGCGGCCCGGCTGGCAGCGGCGAGTTGGTTGTCCAGCAAGGGAAAGCAGTTCGGCAGGTCGCGGACCAGGGCCCCGCTGTTCTCCGGCTGGCGGCGGTTCGCCATCGCAGGGTCCGGCCTGGCCATGGCGGTCCTGGCGTCGACGTGGCTGTTCACGTCGATGCTGCCGCGTGCACTGCCGGCGGCGACCCCGTCCATCGGTGACACCATCCAGCTGCCCACCGCTGCCGACACCGCGCCGGGCGTGCAGCTGACGAAGACCAAGGCCGCCATGCACGTGGCGGTCGCCGTGACCACGAACGGCAGGCACGCCGCGGTTCAACAGCCAGGCGCCCCCACTACGACGGGTGTGCCGGTACCGCTGACGTCCACCGTGACCGGGCCGACCCCGACCGGGGCTCCCGGCACCACCACGATCAACGAGTTGCAGGACAGCTCGGTGCCCAACGACGGCCCGAACAGTTCAACGACCCCGACGGACCCGCCGACGACCACCGACACCATCAACGACGGCACGAACAGCAGCCCGCCCAGCGACACCACCACCGACAGCAGCGGCGCCCCCAACGGCGGTGGCCCGAACGGCGGTGGTGGCGGTGGTACCGGTAACAGCCCGTTCAGCTCGGTCACGCCCACGCCGGACCCGTCGTCGATCGGCCTGATCGACGATGACGGAGACCACTAGCCGGTCAGGGGCGGACGCCGGTCGTCGCCAGCGCCCGATAGGCGGCGGCACACCTGACCAGCCAGCCGTACGCCCGTTCCGCTGCCCGGTCCCGGTATCTGCCGTCGACCGGTGCGAACCGGCTGGTGGCCAGATGCTCCTGCAACCGGTCGGACATCGCCCGCCAGTACGCGGGGGTGTCCACGCCGTGGTTGCCCGCCTGTTGGGCCTCCAACCTGCGGACCATGTCCCGTACCTCGGCCAGCTCCGGCGAGGTGGGTATGTCGGCCGGTGAATCGGGCGGCATCACGCCACCCGCTGGAGTAGCACCTGCTCGATCAGGGCGACGAGGATCTCCTTGACCGACTCCCGCTGCCGCGCGTCGCAGTGCAGCACGGGGATTCTGTCGTGCACGCCCAGCGCTTCCCGGACCTCGTCCAGGTCGAACTGGTCGGCGCCCTCGAAGTCGTTGACCGCCACGATGAACGGCGTGGACCTGTCCTCGAAGTAGTCCAGCACCGGATAGCAGTCCTCGATCCGGCGGGTGTCGGCGATGATGACCGCGCCGAGGGCGCCGGTCGCCAGGTCGTCCCACAGGAAGTCGAACCGCTCCTGGCCCGGCGTACCGAACAGGTACAGGATCAGCGACCGGTCCAGCGTGATCCGGCCGAAGTCCAGGGCCACGGTGGTGGTGGTCTTCTGGCTCAGCAGCGAGGCGTCGTCCACCCCGACCGACCGTTCGGTCATCGATGCTTCGGTGGTCAGCGGCTCGATCTCGGAGATCGCGCCGATGAAGGTGGTCTTGCCGACCCCGAAGCCGCCGCTGATCACGATCTTGACAGCGGAGGGGGACGCGGAGTCTGTCATGTCGGCCCGTTCAGAGCGCCCGTACAAGGTCCCTGATCCTCTCGATCACGTGCACAGGCAGCTCGGTCGGCTCGTGCAGCGAGATGTACTTGCCGGTGTAGAGGTCCGCGATGAGGACCCTGGCCACACCAAGGGGGACGCCGAGCCTGGCTGCCACTTCGGCCAGCGACACCGGCCGCTGTGCCAACTCGACGATCTGACGCTGTTCGAACTGCAGCGGCGCGGACAGTGCCGCCGGGAGTGCCCGGACCAGGGTCTCGATCCGCAGGCCGTCGTGCAGTGGCCTGGTCCGTCCCCTGGTCACGATGAAGGGTCGGACGAAGACGCCGTCGTCTTCCGTCTCCTCGTCCTGCGGCACCAGCGCGTCCATCTGTTCCGGTTCGGTCAACGCGCTCGACTCGAACCACGACTGCGGCTGGGTGACCGGAATCATCCGAGGATCGGGCAGCCGAGGTGCGTCCTCATCCCGATGTCTCACGCGCGTCCTCCCACCGGTCCTGGCAACGACGAAGCACGCGCCGAACGGAGCGCAGCCACGCTTCGCCCGGCGTCGGTCATCTCAGCAGTGTCTCTCGCAACTCCGAGATCAGGCCCGGCGTGAGCAGGCCACCCGCCCGCTCGGCGAGCACGGCGATCTCGTACCCGATCAGGCCGATGTCGCACCGCTCGTCGGCGAGCACCGCGATGCAGCTCCCGTCGCCGATCGTGGAGACGAGCAGGAAACCCCGCTGCATCTCGATCATGATCAGTTTGAGACCGTCGAAGTCGTAGTAGCGTGAAGCGCTTTTCGCCAGGCTGGCCAATCCGGAAGTGAGGGCGGCCAGCCGGTCGGCTGCCGTCCGGTCCAGACCCTCGGACATGGCGATCAGCAGGCCGTCCGACGAGACAGCGACGGCGTCCCGCACACCGTCGGTACCGCGGACGAAATTGCTGATCAACCAGTTGAAGCTCTGTGGATTGGTATCCATGTCCAGGTCAGTGGTCACCTGGCTCCTCCTCGCGTACCACAGGGGACTGTGCGGGTTCTTCGCCGCCGACGGGGCGGCCGTTCACGGTCAGTTCGCCGCGCTGGTGTCCACGTCGGAACGCGGACAACATGCTGCTCACCTCACTCGGCGACCGGTCCTTCGGGGTGCCGTCGTTGGCGTTGTGGCGGGACGGCATCGGTGCTGCCGGTGGCCGGCTGGCGGTTGTGCCCCGGTGCCGTGGTTGCCGTTTCACCAGGCCGTTGCGGGTTCGTTCTGCTGCCGCCTGGTCGGTGGTGTACGCCGAGTTCGAGGTGCTGCCGTTGTTGGCCGCTCCGGTCCGCACTGGATTGTACGGTGCCGAGTCGGCAAGTGTGGCAACGGAAACCGTACCGCCGGGTGTGCCCTGGCTCTCCAGTTCCTGCTCGGTCGGCCACCTGTGCACCGGCTGCGCCTGCGGTGCCGCCTGCGGGGGAGTGGACTTCGGCAGCCGGATCCGTTGGGTGGACTCGGTGTCCGGAGTGGCCATGGCAGCCGCCGACATCGGCACCGCCGCCGCCATCGACCAGCCTGCCGGCACGACCGGCTGCGGCCCGGTGGCCGGGCCACTGTTGGACCTGACCGGCGGGCGCGGCCTGCGCTCGGCCCTGCTCCGGCCACCACCGGTGCTGCTGGCCGATTCCGGCTGGTCGGCCAGGAGTTCGGCGGGCAGCAGTATCCTCGCGGTGATACCGGTCACCGGCGACTCGCCCAGTTCCACCTGGACGGCCAACTGCCTGGCCAGACGACCGACCACGTAGTGGCCGAGGAACCGGGTCGGTGCCACGAGGAAGTTCTCCTCGTCCCGCAGTCGGGCCTTGGCCTTCTCCAGTTCGTCGCGCGGCATGCCGATGCCGTAGTCGACCACGGCCAGCAGGTAGCGGTTGCCGGTCTTCCGGCCGTAGATCTCGACTTCCACGTCGGGTGAGGAGAACGACAGGCCGTTCTCCACCAGTTCCGCCAACATGTGCGCGACCTCGGCCACCACGGCACCGGCCACCCAGCCGTCGTCCACCCTGCGCAGCACGACCCGGCGGTAGTCCTCCACTTCGGACAGTGCGGCGCGGATCACGTCGGCCACCGGCAGCGGCGCCGACCACGGCCGGGGGCTGGTCTCGCCGACCAACACCAGCAGGCTTTCCGCGTTGCGTCGCATACGGGTGGCCAGGTGGTCCAGCTCGAACATGTTGGCCAGCGCGCCGGGGTCCAGTTCCTCGCGCTCGAACTCGCTGATCAGCGACAGCTGCCTGCGCACCAGGTTCTGGTTGCGTCGACCGAGATTGGCCAGCGACGCCGTGGTGTTGCGCCGGATCAGGGCCTGCTCGCTGGCCAGCGTGAGCGCGGTGTTCTGCACCCGGTCCAGTGCTGTCGCGACCAGTTGGATCTCGCTGGCCGCTCCGCTGGGCACTGTCACAGGCGGTGGCGGTGGCACCTCCGTCTCGGTGGTCTGCATCAGCGCCACCGTCTCGGGCAGGCGCCGCGCGGACACGATGTCGGCGTCCCTGGCCAGCGTGCCCAGCGGGCCGATGACCGAGCGGGCGGCGCCGAACACCAGGGCGATCATCGCCGCGATCGTCAGGATCGCCAGCACACTGATGCCGATCAGCAGGCCGGCCGCCGTGTTGCGCAGCGAGTCGGCCCTGGAGGTGATGTCCTGGCCGACGGTCTGCTGCACGGTCCGCAGGTCGTCCAGCACGGTGTTCATCGCATCCGACCACGCCACCGGGTCGACCTTGCTCGGCAGGTCGCCGGTCGCCGAGTTGATGCCGACGCCCTCGTCCTGGACCGCCTGATCACCGGCCGGCGACTGGAGTGCGTCGTCCAGGTCGGCGCGTTCGGTCGGGCTGGCGAACTGGTCGTACGTGGCGACCGCGGCCTGCTTCTGGCCGAGCACCTCGACGAACTTGCTGTAGTTGTCGACGCTCATCCGGTTGGCGGCGAAGACGGCGGAGAGCAGGCCCTGTTCCTGGCCCGCGTACTCCTTGATGTCGCCGAGCGCGTACAGGGCCTGCAGGCCGTGCCGCAGCGAGCCGTCCTGCGCCTGGTCCAGACCGAGGTCCAGGGCGTTCAGCGCGGTGATGGCGTCGGTATAGAAGGAGAACGTCGGCGCGTCCTGGGCCCGCTGCTGGTCGACGTCGGAGCGGATGGTGGTCAGGCCGCTCAGCTTGCCGAGCGCGGTGCGCACGTCCGCGGCGCCCGCTCCGCTGTAGCTGGAGTCGTTGATGATCTGGTTCAACGCGCCGAGTGCGAGGTCCGTCTGTGCGCGCTGCGGTGTGATCTGCGCCTGGAACTGGGTGCCACCGCCGAGCAGGCCGTTGGTGAGTGCGCGTTCCTTCTGCAACTGCTGCACGGCGTCCTGCACGCGCAGCGCCACCGTGACGACCCTGCTGGTCTGGTTCGCCGACTGGTAGTTGCTCGTCTCGTTGGTGATGAGGAAGCCCAGAAGCACCAGCACCAGGGCCAGCGAGACGACCAGGATGCGGATCAGCTTGGCCCGGATCGACCTCGGTCGCAGCATGACGACCAGCGCACGGCTCAGCACGCCGTTGGTGGGCGACTGCGTCGGCGCGGGCTTGCGCTCCGCCGCCGCCCAGTCCGCGGTCGGCCATTCGGGCGCTGCTCCTGGTCCGCCGTCCCCTTCGGTGGGGGGCACTCGGTGACGCGCGACCACGCTACCTCCGTTTGTTGCGTTCTCACGGTCGCCCTTCACCATTCTGCTGGCCAGGATTCCGACACCGGAGATGGCGCATCTTATCCGGCGACCTGTCGATCCGACCAGACCGGCTCGCACCTGTTTTAAAGTCGACAGTTGCTTTCTTTGGTTACGTTCCCGGAGGTACCCGTGAACGCTCCGTTACATCGGTGGCCGACGTCACGGAACCGGATCAAGGTGATGAAACGGACAAATTGGCACAGCTGGAATTGTTGCCCACGTTAACTGCGGATGTCCTGTGGTGAAGCGGACCTCGTCGTCCACAGGCGACGATGTGAGGTTCGCCGCGGTGCCGGGTCGACCGTCCTAGAACGTCGTCGGCGGGAGCGGATGAGGTTGCTTCCAGGTGGTGACCGGCGCGTCCTGGTCGTCGGTGACATAGACCGGACCGGCGAGAATGGACTGCCCGTTGGCGAGGGTGCTTATCTGCGCGCCGGCCATTCCGTCATGGTCGGTCTTGGAGAATCGGTACGGTGCCAGGTTCGGCCCCATGAAGGTGGAACCCTTTGTGGCTATGGCGTTCAGCAGGGCCTGCCGGGTCAGATTGGGTCCCGCCGCGTGCAACGCCTGGTAGGTCGCGTAGGCCATCACCATTCCACTGATGGAATAGAAGTCGAAAGGCGTGCCGGCCTCATAGGTGTCGTGCACGGTGCGGAACAGGTGCACCCACGGATTGGTGGTGTCGTCCGGCGACGGAATGTAGCTGTCCGATATCACACCGTTCGCGATGGAGAGGTCGGCCGAGCCCTTCGAATACGCCTTGATGAGGCCGTTCAGCGTCGTCGGGTCGGAGCCGATGTTGCTCACCACCCAGGTCGGGTGATAGTTCAGCTGTTCGGCGGTCAGCAGAGCGAGGGCCAGCGCGGCCGGGATACCGAACATGACGACCACCTTGGCGCCTGCCGCCTTGGCCGCGCCGATCTGGGTGCCGAGGCCGCTGGCGAGGTAGTTGGCGTCATATGACTGCTGGGTCACCACCTGGGTGTGCGGCAGCAGCTGGTCCAGACCCTCCTGGCCGTTCTGCCCGAGGTCGTCGTCCTGCAACAGGTACGCGACGCTGTCGTTCGGGAAGTTGGTGCGCACGTACTGGCCGAGGACCTTGCCCTCGATCTTGTACTCCGGGAAGTAGCCGAACGTGTCCGGGAAGTTCGCCGGGTTGTTGAAGCACTCGCAGCCGCTCTCCACGAACAGGTCGGGCACGCCGTTGTCGTTCAGGTAGTTCACGACCGCCTCGTGGGTCGCGGTGCCGAGCCCGCCGATCATGGCGAAGATCTTGTCCTTGCCCACCAACTGCTGTGTCACGGCCAGCGACTTCACCGGGTTGTACTGGTCGTCCTCGTAGTCGAACTTGATCGACCTGCCGTAGACGCCGCCGTGTGCGTTGACGTACTTGAAGAAAGCCGCCGCCCCACTGGATATCTCCGAGTAGCCGGGCGCTGCCGGTCCGGTGAGCGGTTGATGACTGCCCAACAGGATTTCGTTCGATGTGACGCCGGGCGAGCTGGTGGTGCTGCTCGACGCGGACGTCGCGCGCAGCACCACCAGCCCAGCAGCGACGAGTACGACCACCGTCAGCACAGTCAATATCCAGCTACGTCTGGAAATCTGACCGATACGGTGTGTCACGGTTCCTCCTTGAGGCCTGGCCACCAGGTTCGCGACGGTCTGGCAGCCTGCTGGAACCGTGGGTTGACGTCGGGTACGTCGTTCCGGGTATAGCTCTACGTTACTTCAGGTTCGCTAACTCTTTGCCAGCTCAGCAAGCTCTGCTTCGACGCGCCGCTCATGCTCAGCAAGATCTTCCTTGGCCCGCTTGGGGCTCCATCGGCCTCTCATCACGAAGATCAACGGGATGAAGACGACCTGGCCTCCGATGCAGATCCACCACCAACTCTGCCACTGATGGGGGGTAGAACGCGAGGCTTGTTCAACTTCTGTTCCGTGCGCCTGGAGGAAGGCCAGGTCAGCCTTGGGTACGGTGCTGGCCTGGACCAGGCGCTGGGTCGCCGTCGCGGCATCGATGTTGAACTTCGCGGCGATTTCGCCCACAGCCTTGGCTCCGGCCGCCTGGTTGGCAGGCTGGGTGCTCAGCGTGGCCAGGGTGGCGGGGTCGACAGCACCGATGGTGGCGATCTCCGGGGCGTACCTGGTGGACAGCGTGGCCACCTGGGTGCCGTACTGGACGAGCGGTGTCACGGTGCTGATCACGAAGGGCAGCGCGAACACCGAGACCGCGACCACGGCCCTGACGACCCAGCCGAACACCGCGAGGCCGGTGGCGATCAGCGCTGGGTTGCGCTGCTCGACCGTCTCGGTGAAGCTCGCCATCCACGGTGCGTACGCGATGCCCATGAACACGGCGAGCAGGCTGATGATCAGAACGAAGGTGTAGTAACCGGTGTGTGGCTGAGTGGCCCGCAGCAGGAACAGGATGCTCATCACAATCGCGCCGATCGCACCGATCACCATGAACGGTTTGCGCACCCGTAGTCGGTCGGACACCACCCCGACCACGATCAGCGCCACGGCGTCGAACGCCCAGAACCAGTTACCGATGCCGTTGGCCTGGGCGAGGCTGAAGCCGAAGATCGTCGTGAAGTAGATCGTGAAGAAGCCGACCGCCGTGTAGTAGAGGATCAGGAACACCGCGATGGCGAACGCCGAGCCGACGATGCTGACGTGCATCATCTGCCGCCACGGCCGGTTGGTGTCCACCTTCACACCGGAGGCCTTGGCCTCCACCAGGGCGCGGTCGCGCATGCTGACCATCAACTGGTCACGCAGGTTCGGGGACAACTCGCGCAGGCCGAACAGCGCGATCACGAACACCACGAGACCGACGATGCCGCAGATGATGAACTGGTCCTGCCAGGCCGGCATGTGCGGGATGGTGTGACTGGATACTTCGGACACCACGAGGCTGCCGACCACCGGACCGAGTGTCCAGAAGCCCATCGCCGACGCCCTGCCCAGTTGCGGGGAGAAGTCCCGGACCAGCGCCGGTGTCGCCACCAGGATGATGCCTTCGACGAAGCTGACCAGGATGGAGATGATGGCGAAGACCCACGCGTTGGGTGCGTTGGGTATGCCGAACAGGATGAGCAGCCCGGTGATGCCCAACCCGTAGACGACCAGGTTGGCGCGACCCCATCGGTCGGCCAGGCCGGCGACCAGCGACGAGAACGCCCCGATGGCACTCCCGACCACGGTGATGTCCACATAGAACGTGAAGGTCATGTTGTACTGCGCGATGATCGAGGGCGAGACGGAGCCGCCCACGTACAACTCGTAGTACAGGATGATGGTGGCCAGCACCACGATGCCCAGGTACCAGTAGCGGCGTCCCGTGTCCGGGTAGTGGGCGAGGTGACGGTGCCAGACGACCCGGACTACCGGGTTGCCTGGCGCTGGATCGGTTTGGACGGGAATGACTGCGGCCATGACGCCTCCTGCGGAGGAACACGGCCAGACCGAGACCGGCTTCCCGGTGGGGATGATGGCCGTGGCCGTTGCCTGGCATCGGGTGCCACGCGAATCGGCCGCCCCCGCAAGGGAAGGGGTGATCCTTGACTCGTGCGCACTTCGGTGTCCGCAACGATAGGGTGGGGTAGGTCACTAGTACGCCCACGTACTTTAGAGGCAGTATCACGATGGTACAAGAGGGTTCCCTGGCCAGGACGCATGGCGAGGCTCCTGGCCTGCCGAGGGGCAGGTCCAGCCTGCCCCAGTCGGCCGTCCGCGCGGCTCAGCGCGAACGGCTGCTGGCGGCTGCCGTCGCCTCCGTGGCCGAGACCGGCTTCCACGCGCTGACCGTCGCCGACATCGTCCGGCGGGCCAAGGTCTCCAGAGCCGCCTTCTACGTGCACTTCTCGGACAAGGAGAACTGTTTCCTCTCCGCGACCCGGCACGGCGGCGCGAAGCTGTTCGAGGCCGTGGTCGCCGCGACCCGGGAACTGCCGTCCGGCGCGTCGCCGGAGGACCACCTGCGGGCCGGCTGTCGGGCGTTCCTCCGGTTCCTCACCGACGAGCCCGCCTTCGCCAGGGTGTTCTACGTCGACATGCCGGCGGCCGGCGCCCACGCGGTGGCCAGGATGGACGCGGCCCAGCACCGGTTCGCCGAGCTGAACCGCGAGTGGCACGAACGGGCACTGCGGCGGCGGCCGGAGTGGCCGGACGTGCCCTACGACGCCTACCTGGGACTGGCGGGCGCCACCGCGGAACTGGTCAGTGTCCGGGTGCGCCACGGCAGGACCGCTGAGCTGCCCGAACTGGAGGACACGCTGGTCGCCCTTCACCTCGCGGTGCTGGCCGGCCGGGTGTGGCCGGCGCAGCTGGAGCGACCGGTGGTTGATGGGGCGGACGGAGAACCGTAAGGTGCCGACATACCGACCAGTCGGTGTGGACTTCAGCGTGGCGGTGTCTCAATGTTGAGGGAGGACGGCGATGGGCGAACACAACCTGGCGCGGCGGGCCGAGGGCCAGCTGGAGCGGCTCGGCGACTTCGACTCGCTGTTCTTCGAGGGCACCTGGTGGTCCACCGGCACGCTGGCCGACCGCGCGTCGCGCCTGGCCACCGGGCTGATCGCGCAGGGCGTCGGACCGGGCGACCGGGTCGTGGTGCTGATGGCCAACTGCCCCGAGGTGACCATCACCTACAACGCGCTGTGGCGGGCAGGCGCCGTGATCACGCCGGTGATCTTCCTGGTCAGTGAGAAGGAACTCCGGGCGGTCGTCGAGGACTCCGGTGCGGTCGCCGTGGTCACCACGCCCGAGTTCCTGCCCAAGGTGAGCGCGGCCATCGACGGCGTGTCGACCGTTCGCTTCGTGGTGTTGGCCGGTGGTGCGGGAACGTCCTCCGTCCCCGTGTTCGACCACGCGGAACTGTCCGCCGCCGACCCCGGCGTGATCGTGGACCGGGCCGACGACGACCTCGCCGCTCTCCTCTACACCGGCGGCACCACCGGCCGGTCCAAGGGCGTGCCGTTGACCCACGCCAACCTCTACTGGTGCGGCTCGTCGTCGCAGCAGATGGCCGAGCCGCCCGCCGACGAGGAACCGATGCGCAACATCCTGTTGCCGCTGCCGCTCGCACACGCCTACGGGTTGCTGGTCACCTGCATCGGCATGCACCAGACGGAGCAGAACCAGAGTGTCCTGATGCGCTGGTTCGACGCCGCCGGCTGGGTGAAACTGGCCGAGGAGCACCGGATCACCAGGAGCGCGCTGGTCCCGTCGATGATCCAGATGCTGCTCGCCCAACCCCTTGAGCAGGCAGACCTGTCCGCGCTGCGGTCGGTGTCCTCCGGTGCCGCGCCGCTGGCCGCCGACGTCCGCGACGAGTTCGAGCGCAGGGTGCCCGGCGCGATCGTCTACGAGGGCTACGGCTGCACCGAGTCGGCCTCGATCATCTCGTCCACCCCGCTGGGCAAGCGCAGGATCGGCAGCGTCGGCCTGCCGGTGCCCGGCTGCGAGGTCACCATCCGCGACGACGACGACAAGGAACAGCCCGCCGGCACCGACGGCGAGATCTGCGTGCGGTCGCCAGGTGTCATGTCCGGCTACTGGCACTCACCCGACGCGACCGCCACCACCGTCGTCGACGGCTGGCTGCACACCGGCGACATCGGGCACACCGACGACGACGGCTACCTGTATGTGGTGGACCGCAAGAAGGACCTGATCATCCGAGGCGGTTTCAACGTCTACCCGAGGGACGTCGAGGATGTGCTGCTCGCACACCCGGCTGTCGCGATGGCGGGCGTTGTCGGCCGGCCGGACACCAGGCTGGGCGAGGAGGTCGTCGCGTTCGTGTCACTGCGTGAGGGCACCGCGACCACGCCCGAGGAACTGACCACGTATGTGAAGGAACGCTTGGCGGCCAACAAGTATCCGAGGGAGATCAGGATCGTCGAGCAGGTGCCGCTGACCAGCGTCGGCAAGCTGGACCGCAAATGGCTGCGTGATCTCGTGCGCGCGGGCCAGGAGCCCGCGTGACGGAGGTCGACGGGTCCGCCGACGATCGGCTCGCCGACATCGAGCAGTGGGACGCCATCCGCACCACCGGCCCGCACCTGTGGCACACGCTCGGCTACCGCAGGACCGATCTGAGCGCCGGCAGCACGACGGTGGAGTGGGACGCCGACGAGGCCTACTGCTTCCCGTCCGCGAGCGGGCCGATCGTGCAGGGTGGCATGGTCACCGCGCTGCTGGACGCCGCCATGGGCGGTGCCTGCTGGTCGGTGCTGGACAAGGACCAGGCGTTCCTGACGGCCGACCTGCGGGTGGAGTTCCTGCGGTCCTGTCGGCCGGGCACGCTGCAGGCTGTCGGCGAGGTCGTCCGGCGTACCAGGCGGGTGGTGTTCTGCTCCGCCCAGTTGTACGACGCCGAGGGCGTGGTGCTGGCGGCCAGCCGGTGTACGCAGGTGGTGCTGCCGGCGGACGGCAGAGCAGGTCGCTACGTCGGCGACCCCGGTGCGCAGACCCCCGGCTGAACAGCGGGATGTGAGCCGTCGTGTGTCACCATGGCTGACGTGACCGGTTCCCTGCCACCGACTGGCCCGCCAGGCGCTGCCGGCTGGCCGGGTTCGCCCGATGACGACGGCGCTGCCGGTTCCGTCACCGGTGAATGGGTCGAGGTCTACCCACCGGACGGCACATCGGACCCCGAACCCGAGTTGGTGCCGGAACTGCGCTCCAAGCTCAGCCCGATCGCCACCGGCCTGTTCGGCGTGTCCCTGGTCCTGGTCCTGCTCGGCTCGGTGCTGCCGCTGTTCCTGGCGACCATCCGGGTCTCCTTCCGGACCGCGTCCACGATCAACGTGTCGGCGTGGCAGTTCACGTCCACCAGCCTCGGGCCGGACCGGCAGTTGGTGACCAACGCACGGGCCACGCTGGTGCCGATGGGCTACCCGCTGGTGATCGCGGCGCTGCTGCTGGTGGCCACCCTCGGCCTGTGGCTGCGGGCGGGCTGGCGGCCGGCGTCCGGTCGGCCGGCCAGACTGGTCGGCGTGGTCACGGCGACGTTCCTGGTCGGACTGGTGTTCGCGTTGGGCATGTTCGAACTGGCCTGGCAGAACGTCTTCGGCCCTGGCGGCATCGGTGCCGACGGCGGCCTGGAAGCCGATACCGGCCAGGGTTTCTGGGTGCTGTTGGTGGGTGCCGTAGCCGCTGTCGCCGCGGTGGTGCTGTCGTTCCGCACACCGATCGACGCCGACGACTCGCTCCCCGACGAGGACTGGGATCCCGAACCGGCCGCCGACGAGGTGCCGCCGGGTCAGCCGGCCGAGTGGCCGGTGGTGGCCGTCATCCCGGCTGATGAGCGAACGAACTGGTGAATGTGCCGAACGGGATCAGCCACCGGATCGCGAGAATCAGGACCGCGACCCCGACCGCGCCGAACAGCAGCACCCACAGCAGACCCGGCACCCTGGTCAGCCCGGCCAGTTGATCGGCGTCGGACTGCGGCGCCCTGCCCCGGCGGCGGGCTCGTTGCAGTTCGAGGACCGGCCGAATGCCGGCCAACACCAGGAACCACGTGAACGTGTAGGCGAACGCGGCCTGGATCTGGGCCGAGGTGAACCAGGACACCAGGAACACACCGGCCGCCGTGACCAGGATCGACACGATGCCGTAGGCGTTGCGAACCGCGACGAGCATCGCCACCAGCACCAGGACGGTCAGCCACAGCAGCGCCGTGATGTGGCCGGATGCGAGCAGACCGGCGCAGCCAAGGCCGAGCAGTGACGGGGCGGTGTAGCCGGCCATCGCGGTGGCCACCATGCCAGGCCCTCTGGGCTTGCCCCGGGACAGTGTCACGCCGGACGTGTCGGAGTGCAGCTGGATGCCGGTCAGCCTGCGGCCGACGAGCAGCGCGACCAGGGCGTGGCCACCCTCGTGCGCGATGGTGACGACGTTGCGGGCCACCAGCCACACGCTGCGCACCAGGACGGCCGCCAGCGCGACGAGCGCGGCGCCGAGCACCACGTCGGTCGGCGGGTCGGGCTGGACGCTGGTCACCTGGTGCCAGACCTCGGCGATCGTGGGGGAGCTCACGGGGTTACTTCACCACTGAGCGCTTCGGCCGGGTCACTTGGATCCGGATTGCGGTGTGGCGGATTGGGCTGATGCATCGCTTCGCTCCGGGCCTCCCGCGCCAGGCCTGGCGGTGTGGCCGATTGAATTTCGTGACCTGGCGGCGAAAGATAGGTAGGAAGCTAACCAAATACCTCCCTCGACCTGCCCTCCCGTCGAGGATGGAGACTTCGCCCCCGTCGCCGGCGACCCCGAGGCGGGGGCGAAGTACTAACCAGCCAGGCTGAGCGGTCGACTCGCCGGCGCAGGTGATCAGTCGGCCAGCCCCCTTGGGCCGACGACTCGCCCGCCTGAGCGGGCGAGTTGCGCGCGTGGGTGGGTGGACGACTCTGCCGCGTGGGTGGACGACTCGCCCGCTGGGGTGGTCGACTCGCGCGGCTGGGCGGTCGACTCGCCCGCCTGGGTGGTCGGTTCGCATGCTGCCGTGGGCGATTCGCCGTTGCGCGGCTGAATGCGCGACTCGTCCGCCCAGGCAGGCGACTCGTCCGTCTGAGCAGTCGACTCGTTCACCCGGTCGACTCGACTCCCTTCTCGGGAGGCCGAATTCCGTTGCGGCGTCGCCGGTCGGGCGTGCAGGATCGCGGTCATGACGACGCAGCCCACTTGCCCCGACACTCATGTGGCGACTGGTCTGCCTCGACAGCGGTCCGGCCCATGGCCGGCACCCGCTGTGCCGCCACCCCCGTGCTGAGCCACATCCTGATAGCCGGCCTCCTGGCTGGCTACGGGGTCGCGATCCCCGTCGGTGCCATCGGCGCCCTGCTGATCAGCCTGACCGCCCGTACCTCGCTCCGAACCGGAATCGCCGCAGCACTCGGTGTGGCCACTGTGGACGGTGGCTACGCGCTGGTCGCCGTGCTGGGCGGCGGTGCGTTGCGCGGCGTGCTCCAGCAAATAGCCGAACCGATGCGCTGGGCCGCAGCCGCGGTATTGGCAGTGATCGCCGTGCGCACGGCGGTGTTCGCCCTGCGGCCCACGACAGCGCCGGCCCCACGACCGCTCACACCTGGCCGCGCCTACACCACCCTCGTCGGGCTGACCGCCCTGAACCTGACAACGATCGTCTACTTCGGCACCCTGGTACTCGGCCGACAGACAGCCGGCCCAGCACTGGCGGACGCCGTGTTCGTGCTGGCCGCCTTCGTCGCTTCGGCGAGTTGGCAACTGTTGCTCGTCTGTGGCGGTGGCCTGCTCGGCCGAGTGGTCGACACGCCGAAGGGCAGGCTCATCACGGGATTGACGGCCAGCGCGGTGATCCTGGTGCTCGCTGTCCGGTCAGCGTGGTAGGCGACGCCACACCGGACGCGGCAGGACCCGCATCACCGCGAACACCGGCCGCAGCACGGCAGGCACCCACACCTCACCCCGCCCGCGCCGCAACGCTGCCACCGTGGCGTCCGCGACCTGGCCCGGAGTGCTCGAAAACGGTGCGGGCGACATGCCAGCGGTCATCGAGCCGACCACGAAACCCGGGCGCACCAACAACAATCGCACTCCGCTGCCGGCCAGCGCGTCCGCCAGACCACTGGCGAACCCGTCCAGCCCCGCCTTCGCCGAGCCGTACACGTAGTTCGCCCGCCGCACCCGAACCCCGGCCACCGACGAGAACACCACCAGCGCGCCGTGGCCCTGCGCGCGCAACAGGTTCGCCAACACGGTCAGGATGCTCACGTGCGCCACGTAGTCGGTGTGCACGATGGACAGTGCGTGCGTCGGATCGGCCTCCGCGCGAGCCTGGTCGCCGAGGATGCCGAACGCCGTGACGACCGTGTCCAACGGGCCGTGCTCGGCGACCATCCGGTCCAACAACGACTGATGAGCCGAAACGTCGTCGGCGTCGAACTCGACCACAGACACAACGGCAGGACTCAGATCGACGTCCAGCGTGTCCGCCCGCCGAGCCGCCAGGATCACCTTCGACATGCCCTGGTCGACCAGGCGTTTCGCCACCGCCAAGCCGATCTCACTACGCCCACCGAGCACCAGCAACGTTCCGCTCACGCGCGTCAGTGTGTCACCAGGGGATACCGGTGTAGTTCTCGGCCAGCGACGTCGCCATCGCGGTGGACGACACCACGTACCGCAGTTGCGCCAACTGCAACTCGGCGTCGATCGGGTCGGCGCCCGGCCGGACGTGCAGCATCTCGGTCATCCACACCGCGAAGTGCACGGCCCGCCAGATGTGCCGCTGCCGGGCGTCGGAGTACGCGGCCAGCAGGTCCTCGCGGCCCTCCCGAACGAACGCGATGATCGCCGTCGCCAGCAGCGCCGCGTCGGCCAGCGCGAGGTTCAGGCCCTTCGCCCCGGTCGGCGGCACGATGTGCGCCGAGTCACCTGCCAGGAACAGCCGCCCGTGCCGCATCGGCGACGTCGAGAACACCCGCATCGGCGTGATCGACACGTCGGTGATCGGCCCCGGCTTCAGCTCCCAGCCGGGCAGCGCGAACCGGGTGGCCAGTTCGTCCCAGATCCGGTCGTGTGACCAGTTGTCCACCGTCTCGTCCGGCGGCACCTGGAGGTAGAGCCTGCTGACCGTGGGGGAGCGCAGGCTGTGCAGGGCGAACCCATGCTCGTGCCGGGAGTAGATCAGCTCGTCGGTGGACGGCGGCACGTCGGCCAGGATGCCGAGCCACGCATAGGGAAAGTCCCGTTGCCACTCGGTCCGACCGGGGACGGCCGAACGCGAGATGCCGTGGAAGCCGTCGCAACCCGCGATGATGTCGCACTCCACCCGCTGAGCCGCACCCGACGAGTCGGTGTAGCTGAGCACCGGTCGGTCAGACGCGACATCAGCCACCGCCGTGTCGGTGACCTCGAACTCCAGCGGCAGCCTACTGGCCGTCCGCGCGTCGATCAGGTCCTTCACGATCTCGGTCTGCGCGTACACGGTGACCGTGCGACCCGCCAGTTCGCGGAAGTTGATGTGGTGCCGCTCGCCTGCGAACTGGAGGTAGATGCCGTCGTGCACCAGGCCGAGCCGGTCCAGCCGCTCGCCGACACCAGCCTGCCGCAGCAGGTCGGCGATCCGGTGCTCGATCACGCCGGCCCGCTGCCTGGCCCGCACGTAGTCCTGGTCCCGGTTCTCCACCACGACACTGTCCACGCCCGCCAGTTCCAGCAGCCTGGCCAGCAGCAGCCCGGCAGGACCGGCACCGACGATGCCGACCTGTGTCCTGGTCACGTCCCGTTCCCCGTCCGGTCGATACCGTCCAGCCCTCGCACGGTGTAGCCCACGTTGAACAGTCGTACACCGGACCACTGCGACAGCGCACCCCAGAGCCCCCGAGGCAGCTTCACGGCGACGGCGATGGCGAACAGGCCCAACAAGATCAAATACCAGACACCGGCGCCGGAGAACAACTGCTGGATCACCACGAAGATGATGGCCCCCAGGATCGGCCCCTCCAGCGTGCCGATCCCGCCGACCACCACGATGAAGATCATGTACGCGGTGTACTGCACACTGAAGATCGAGTCCGGCGCCACGTTCAACTGGCTGACCAGGATCAGTCCGCCCGCCGCGCCGGTGCCGGCAGCGGCCACCAGATAGACGATCCGCTTCGCCCTGCCCACGGCGACCCCGGTGCTGCCGGCGGCGACCTCGTTGTCGCGGACAGCGGTCAGCGCCAACCCCAGCCTGCTGCGCAGCAGCAGGTAACACCCGAGGATGCACAGTGCGGCCACCGCCAGCGCCACCCAGTAGGTGATCGCCTGGCGCAGCACGGGATCGATGCCGGACAGCGTGGTCAGTGCCCGGCCGCTGCCGCCGCCGAGCGAGTTGTCCCGCGCCAGCACCAGGTGGTACACCTCGGCGATCACCCAGGTGCCCACGGCGAAGTAGTCACCGCGCAGCCGGAACGCCAGCAGCGACGTCGGCAGCGCGATCACCGCGCACACCACGCCGGCCAGGAACACCCCGAGATACGGCGGCACGCCCCAGTCGGACAGTTGCAGCACCGCGTACGCGCCCAGCCCCACGTAGGCCTGCTGGCCGATGGACACCAGACCGGCGTACCCGGCCAGCAGGTTCCACATCACCGACATGGCGAGCAGTTCCAGGAACGTCACGAGGGTGTTGGTGACGCTCGTGCTGACCGCGTAGGGCAGGTAGGCCATCAGCAGGATGACCACACCGGACCCGACACCGGTCCACACGCTGGTCCGGCCGCCCCGCCGAACGCTCAGGCCGGCCGGCAGTTCGGCGGCCGTGGTGGCCGTGTCGGCGGTCATGCCGTCCTCCTCGCCGGGATCAGGCCCTGCGGCCGGAAGGCCAGCACGGCAAGGAAGATGACGTGCCCGGCGAGCAGCGTGATCGCCGGGTCCCACTGTGCGCCAAGCGTTTGCGCCAGCCCGAGCACCATGCCGCCGACCAGCGTGCCCCACAGCGACCCGAGCCCACCGATGACGACGGCCTCGAACGCGAACAGCAGCCTGGTCGGGCCGATGCTCGGCGAGAACGACGACTGCATGGCGAACATCAGGCCTGCCAGCGCCACGGTGGCGAACGCGATCGCGGTCGCGATCCCGTACACGTGCCGCGCGTTGGCGCCGGACAGGGTTGCGGCCTCGGGGTCGTCGGCGGTGGCCCGCATGATCCGGCCGGTCGCGGTCCTGCTCAGGAAGAACTGCAGCGCGCTGAGCACCAGGATGGCCAGGGCGAACGTGATCAGCGACAAGTACGCCACCGAGATCTGCCCGCTGATGTGCAGCGACGCCGAGATCAGCGAGCCGACGTTCAGCGCCCTGGTGTCCGCCGAGTAGCCCTGTTGCAGGGCGTTCTGGATCACGATGGACAGCCCGAACGTGGCCAGCAGGGTGGACAGCGGCCCGACCTTCAAAGCAGGCGACAGCAAGCCGCCCTGCACCAGGTAACCGAACACGGCGAACACCGGCAGCACGATGACCGTCGCGCCGAGCACGCCGATCGGGGTGGCGCTGATGATGGAGTAGGCGAGGAACGCGGCCAGCACGGCGATGTCCCCGTGCGCGAGGTTGACGATCCGCATCACGCCGAACATCAGCGAGAGGCCGCAGGCGAACAGTGCGTAGAGGCCGCCGAGCAGCAGCCCCTGAACGATCGCGTTGACCCAGATCATTGAGCACCCCCAGAACGACCCGCCAGGCCGAAGTACGCGCCCTCGATCTGTTCCGCTGTCAGCTCGCCGGGCTTGCCGGCCAGCACGGTCCTACCCTCCAGCAGGCACAGCACCCGGTCGGCCGTGCGCAGCGCCTGGCTCACGTCCTGCTCGACCAGCAGCAGCGTGGTGCCGGCGGCCATGATCTGGGGGAGCGCGTTGTACATCGAGGTGACCACCATCGGCGCCAGGCCGAGCGACATCTCGTCCAACAGCAGCAGCCTCGGGTTGCCCATCAGCGCACGGCCGATGGCCACCGCCTGCTGCTCACCGCCGGACAGCTGCCGCGCGGACTGCTTGCGCCGCTCGCCGATCCACGGGAACAGTTCGATGACCGCGGCCACGTCCCACGGCCCTGAGCGCTTCCGGTACGCCCCGGCCAGCAGGTTCTCCTCCACGGTCAGCGACGGGAACAGCCGACGGCCCTCCGGCACCAGCCGGATGCCCTCCGCCGCCCTGCGGTGCGCCGGCACCCGCGTGATGTCCTGCCCGTCGAACGTGATCCGGCCGCTGGTCGGGCGCAGGGTGCCGGCGATGGTCCGCAGCAGTGTCGTCTTGCCGGCACCGTTCGCGCCGATCACCGCGAGCGTGCTGCCCTCGGCGAGTTCGAGGTCCAGCGAGCTCACCGCGGCCAGTTGGCCGTGGTGCACGGTGAGATCGGCCAGTTCCAACAGGTTGGTCATGACCGCACCTCGCTGGCGCTCGGCACGGCCCTGACCGGGAAGCCTGTGTTCTCTGATGACCTCGCAAGCTCGGTCATGACGGCACCGTCCGCACGTCGGCGCCGAGATAGACCTTGCGCACGGTCGGATCGGCCATCACGGCGGCCGGTAGACCGTCGGCCACCAGCGTCCCGGACGCGAGGCACACCAATCGGTCCACGCTGCGCAGCAGGGCGTGCACCACGTGCTCGATCCACAGCACGGTCAGGCCCTGCGAGCGCAGCGTGGACACGATCTCCAGCAGCTCGTCCACCTCGGGGTCGGTCAACCCGCCCGCGACCTCGTCCAGCAGCAGCACCGACGGCTTGGTGGCCAGTGCCCTGGCCACCTCCAACCGCTTGCGGGCCAACAGGGTCAGCCGCCCTGCCGGCCGGTTGGCCACCGAAAGCAGACCGGTCAACTCCAGCACCCGCAGCGCGGTGTCCTGCGCATCGGCCTTGCCGAGCCGGGCACCGTGCACGGCACCGGTCAGCACGTTCTCGAACACGGACATGTGCTCGAACGGCCGGGGCACCTGGTACGTCCTGCCGATGCCGAGATGCGTGCGGGCCGCCGGCCCGAGCGAGGTGACCGGGCGTCCGCCCAGCCGTATCTCGCCCGAGTCCGGCGACACGTCACCCGAGATCATGCCGAACAGCGTGGTCTTGCCTGCCCCGTTCGGGCCCACGATGCCGAGCAGCTGACCCTCGTCGACGGCGAACGAAAGCCCATCGGCCACCAGCACCTGGCCGAACCGCTTGCGCACACCGTCGAGTTCGAGTGCGGCTGTCATGCGTTCGTCGGTTGGAGCGTGCCGTTCACCGGCACGTCTGGGTTGAAGGTGTTGTCCACCAAGGTCATGTCCCACGGGAACTGGGTGCCCGGCCGCCACTGCCCACCACTGATCTTCTGCAGCGCGATGCCGGGCTGCGGGCCGGTGGTGAAGTCCAGCGGGCCGCTGATCCCGTTGATCTTCATGTTCTTCAGCTTGTCGGCCACGTCCTTGCGGTCCCGTGGGTCGCTGGCCGACTTCAGCGCCTGCACCGCGATCTCGAACAGCGAGTACGCCGAGCCGAGCGCCTGGGTCCACTGGCTGCCGGTGGTCTTGGCGAAGTCGTCGGCCAGTTGCTTGGCCGTCGTGCCGTCGAACGTGGACTTGTACGGGCTGAACGGGCTCCACCACACGTCGGTGGCGATGTTGTTGGACAGCGAGCCGAGCGCGACGGCCTCGCTGGGGAACAGCATCACCTTCGCCACGGTGGCCAGCTTGGGCTTGTAGCCCTGCTGCGCGGCCTGCTTCCAGAACACCTGGAAGTCGGGCGGGATCGGGCAGCAGGTGAACAGGTCGGTGTCGGCCGACTTGAACTTCGCGATCTGCGCCGAGAAGTCGGTGGTCCCGTCGGCGTAGGCGCCGCTGTCGATCACCGAGTACCCGGCGGACTTCATCGCGGGCGGGAAGCCGGCACGGAACGCGTTGGCGTCGGTGTCGTTGGGCCACAGGCAGCCCACCGGGCCGTCGTCCTCACCGATCGTCTTCCACATGTGCGTGAACAGGTCGGTGAACTCCTTCAGGCCGAAGAAGAACATGGTCGAGTAGTTGAACTGCTCGCCCTGCTTCTTGCCCCGGCCGAAGAACCAGGCCTCCCACGGCACGATCGTGGTCACGTTCGGCACGCCGGCCGCCTCACAGGCGTCGGACACCGGATTCGCGGTGTCCGGGGTGGCCGACGCGACGACGATGTCCACGTTGTCGGAGTTGATCAGGTCCTGGGTGACCTGGGTGGCCCTGGTCGTCGTGGACTGGCTGTCCTTGACGACGACCTCGACGTTCCACTTCTTGCCACCGGCGGTGAAACCCTTGCTCAGCACGGGCTTCAACTTGTTGATGATGTAGTTGTCGCCGGTCGCGAACGAGGCTAACGGCCCGGTCTGCGGGCTGACGTAGCCGATCTTCAGCGTGGATGTCGAGCCACCGCCACCACCGCTGGCGCCTTTCAGGCTGGTCGAGCAGCTGGCCAGCAGGCCGCTCGCGCCGAGTGCGCCGATTCCAAGACCTGCGGTCCGCAGTGCGTCACGGCGGGTGATCCGTTGAGCCATCATTGCTCCTCAGTACTGACCCGTTGGGTTGTTGTTAGAACGGATACGGCGCGATGGAGCCGCGCACGGTGACCCAGCGGGTCTCGGTGAAGGCGTCCACGTTGGCCGCGGCACCGCCGAACCTGGCACCGGTGCCGGACACCCCGACGCCGCCGAACGGGACCAGTGCCTCGTCGTTGACCGTCTGGTCGTTGACGTGCACGATCCCGGTCGGGATGCGCTCGGCCAGTTCGAGGCCCTTCATCACGTCACGGGTGAGAATGCCCAGCGACAGGCCGTAGTCGGTGTCCGAGGCGAGCGCGGCGGCCTCGTCCAGCGTGCTGAAGGAGACCACGGGTGCCACCGGCCCGAACACCTCCTCGGCGTAGGCAGGCAGGCCCGTGCCGATCTCGGCGAGCACGGTCGGCCGGTAGAACAGGCCGCTGTACTCGCCACCGGCGGCCAGTCGGGCGCCGCCGTCCACACTCGCCGTGACGAGTTGGTGGACCTTGTCCCGCTGCCGCTCGTCGATCAGCGGGCCGAGCGCGACCTGCTCGGTGGCCGGGTCGCCGACCGGCAGGTGACTGGCGGTCTCGGCCAGTCCGGCGACGTAGGCGTCGTAGACCGACTCGTGCACCAGGTGCCGGCCGGTGGTCATGCAGATCTGGCCCTGGTGCAGGAACGAACCCCACGCGCCCGCGGACACCGCTGCCGGCACGTCGACGTCGTCCAGCACGATCATGCCGGAGTTGCCGCCCAGTTCCAGGTGCACGCGCTTGAGGTGGGCACCCGCCAGTTCGCCGACACGTCGACCGGCCGCTGTGGACCCGGTGAACGAGACGGTCCTGATCTTCGGCTCGGTCACCACGGCCTCGCCGACGTCCACACCACCGGGCAGCACGTGCAGCAGACCGTCGGGCAGGCCCGCGGCCGCGAACACCTCGGCCAGCACGACACCGCCGCAGACCGCTGTCCTCGGGTCCGGCTTGAGCACCACGGCGTTGCCCAGCGCGAGTGCGGGTGCGACGGACCGAATGGACAGGATCAGCGGCACGTTGAACGGCGCGATCACACCGACGACACCGACCGGGACCCGTTCCGCCCAGCTGCGCCGGGGGAACTCACTGGGCAGCAGTTCGCCGTACGCGCGGGACGGCAGCCCGGCGGCCTCGTAGCACTCCTGCGCTCCGACATGGGTTTCCAGCTGCGCCTTGCCGGGTACCGAGCCGGACTCCCGGATGATCCAGTCCTGGATCTCCGGCGCGTGCTCGGTGATCAGGTCGCCGGCCTTGCGCAGCACGGCGGCCCGTTCGGTGTACGGACGTGCTGCCCATTCCCGCTGCGCGGCGGCGCCGATCTCGGCGGCCTTGGCCACGTCGTCCGGGCCCGCCATGCCGATCCGGCCGAGTTCGGCTCCGGTGGACGGCGCCACGACCGCGCGCTCACCAGCCGATCCGGGTACCCAGCCGCCCAGGTAGATCCTGCCCTGCCACCGTTGTTGGTCCAGCCAGGTCACGTCACACTCCTGCGTGTGCGGATAACGAACTTGTGTGCAGGAGGCGAACGTAAGGCCCGATGGTGTGGTCGTCAACACTCAATCGAGGCGGCTCTACAACTGTCAGGTTACGGTTGACCGGTTCGTGTTCGCCACCTTACTGTTCGAGGCGGTGCCAGGCGTTCGAGATGCGAACAAACAGCCGCCAAGCGAACGATTTGGGCGGAATCGGCGGAACAGTATCGATAGGGACGGGGGAGCACGTGCCACTTGCCACCTTCGCCGGGCTCGACGAGGCGGTCGCGGATCTCGTCCACGACGGCGACACGGTCGCGCTGGAGGGATTCACCCACCTCATTCCGTACGCGGCAGGCCACGAGATCATCCGGCAGGGCCGCACCGGCCTGACGCTGGTCCGGATGACCCCGGACCTCATCTACGACCAGTTGATCGGCGCAGGCTGCGCGGCCAAGCTGGTGTTCTCCTGGGGCGGGAACCCCGGTGTCGGCTCGCTGCACCGGTTCCGGGACGCCGTGCAGAACGGCTGGCCGGTGCCGCTGGAACTGGAGGAACACAGCCACGCCGGCATGGCCAACCGCTACGTCGCCGGCGCGTCCGGCCTGCCCTTCGCCGTGCTGCGCGGCTACACCGGCACCGACCTGGTCGCCCACACCACCAACATCAAGTCGGTGACCTGCCCGTTCACCGGGGAGGTGCTGACCGCCGTGCCCGCGTTGCGCCCGGACGTCACCGTGATCCACGCGCAGCAGGCCGACCGGCAGGGCAACATCAGGATGTGGGGCATCACCGGCGTGCAGAAGGAGGCCGTGCTGTCCGCGCGGCGCTCGCTGGTCACCGTCGAGGAAGTGGTCGACGAGTTCGAGCCCAAGGCGGGTGCCGTCGTCCTGCCCAACTGGGTGATCGACCGGATCGCCGTGGTACCAGGCGGATCGCATCCGTCCTATGCGGACGGTTACTCGATCCGGGACAACGACTACTACCAACGGTGGGACCCGATCAGCAGGGACAGGGACGTGTTCCGGGCCTGGCTGGACGAGCACATCATGCGAGTGGGAAGCGAGTGACCGTGGCCGACTGGACCAGCGACGAGATGATGACGGTCGCGGCGTCCCGCGCGCTGCGCGACGGCACCGTGTGCTTCGTCGGCATCGGACTGCCCTCGACGGCGGCCAACCTGGCGCGCCGGACCCACGCACCCAAGCTGGTGCTGGTCTACGAGTCCGGCACACTGGGCGCCAAGCCCGACCACCTGCCACTGTCCATCGGGGACGGCATTCTCGCCGAGACGGCCGACTCCGTGGTCACCGTGCCCGAGGTGTTCAACTACTGGCTCCAGCCAGGCAGGGTGGACGTCGGCTTCCTCGGCGCCGCCCAGCTGGACAGGTTCGCCAACATCAACACCACCGTCGTCGGCGGCGACTACGAGCACCCGAAGGTGCGGCTGCCCGGTGCCGGTGGCGCCCCCGAGATCGCGGCGTCCTGCCGTGAGGTGATCGTGGTCGTCCGGCAGAGCAAGCGGGCGTTCGTGGACCGCGTCGACTTCGTCACCAGCGTCGGCTACGGCCGTGGCCCTGGTGACCGGGAACGGCTCGGCCTGCGCGGTGCCGGCCCGCGCATGGTGATCACCGATCTCGGTGTGCTGGAACCGGACCCGGAGACCTGTGAGCTGGTGCTCACCCGCCTGCATCCCGGCGCGACCGCGGAGCAGGCGCGGGAGGCCACCGGCTGGCCACTCGTCGTGCGCGATGATGTGGCCACCACCGAACCGCCCACCGATGCCGAGCTGGACGTGCTGCGCGCCCTGCAGGCAGGCGGGCGACGCCAGGCGATCGCCTGAAAGGAGTGCGGCATGGACCTGCCGCTGTTCGAACGTGCGGACAATGTGCACCCGCCGGTGGTCTTTCCCGACTACCGGTCGAACGTGCTGCGGGCGCCCAGGCAGCCCCTCGTGGTGCTGCCGCAGAACCTGACCGAGGTCACCGCCCCGGTGTTCGGCCAGGACACCATCGGCCCGACCGACGGTGATCTGACCAGGCAGTTCCCGGACGAGCCGCTCGGCCAGCGGATCATCGTGCACGGGAGGGTGCTGGAGAGCAACGGGCGGCCGGTGCCGAACACGCTGGTGGAGATCTGGCAGGCCAACGCGTCCGGCCGCTACCGGCACGTGGTGGACAACTGGCCAGCGCCGCTGGACCCGAACTTCTCCGGGGCGGGCCGTGCGCTCACCGACGCGCAGGGCCACTACAGCTTCACCACCATCCAGCCCGGCGCGTACCCGTGGGGCAACCACGACAACGCGTGGCGGCCGGCGCACATCCACTTCTCGGTGTTCGGCAGGGCGTTCACCCAGCGGCTGGTGACCCAGATGTACTTCCCAGGCGATCCGCTGCTGCCGCTGGACCCGATCTTCAACTCGATCCCGGACATCCGGGGCAGGGAACTGCTGATCTCCCGGTTCGACCTGTCGCACACCCAGCCGAACTGGGCGCTGGCCTTCGAGTTCGACATCCTGTTGCGGGGCGAGCGCAGCACCCCGTTCGAGTCCGGAGCGGACCACGATGACTGACCTCACCCCGTCCCAGACCGTCGGCCCGTTCCTGCACATCGGCCTGCCGTGGGCGGACGGCTCGTTCGCCGTCGCCGAGGGCACCCCCGGCGCGATCACCATCACCGGCCGGTTGACCGACGGTGCCGGTGCGGCGCTGTCGGACGCGCTGGTGGAGACGTGGCAGTCAGGTGCCCAGCCGCAGCGCGGCTTCGGCCGGTGCCCGACCGGTGAGGACGGCGGCTACCGCATCGTCACCGTCGTGCCGCCGGTCCAGCCGGACCGCAACGGTGCGATCGAGGCGCCGCACATCGATGTCGCCGTGTTCTCCCGTGGCCTGTTGAATCATCTGGTGACCAGGATCTACTTCCCCGGTGTCGAGGAGAACGCGACCGATCCCGTGCTGCGGTCCATCGACCCGGCCCGGCGCGGCACGCTGATCGCGGCCGAGGTGCCCGGTGGCTACCTGTTCGACATCCGGCTCCAGGGTGACAAGGAGACGGTGTTCTTCGATGTCTGATCCGGCTGGTGGGCTCTTCGACGGCATGTTCGGCGCGCAGCCGGACTGGCTCGCCGCGCTGCTCGACGTCGAGGCGGCACTGGCCGTGGCGAAGGCGGCGCTGGGCCGGATTCCGTGGCGGAACGCCAAACTGATCGTCGAGCACTGCCGGCCGTACCTGTTCGACGCCGCTGACATCGGCAGGCGGACCGTTTCGCACGCCACACCGGTGGTGCCGTTGGTGGAGGACCTGCGGGCACTGTTGCCCTCGGACGTCGCCGAAGCCGTGCACACGCCCGCCACCAGCCAGGACATCATCGACTCGGCGTTGATGCTGCTCGCGGCACGGGCCGTCGATGGTGCATCGGCGGATCTGGACGTGTGCGCGACGGCACTGACCGCCCTGGCCACCGAGCACCGGGACACCGAACTGGCCGGCAGAACCCTGCTGGCCAGGGCGTTGCCGACCACGTTCGGGCGGCTGGCCGACACCTGGCTGGCCGGGTTGACCGATGCGCGGGCAGCGCTGGACCGGATGCGCCGCGACTCGCTCGCTGTGCAACTCGGTGGCGCGGTCGGCGCGCTTGACGATCCGCCGCTGGTCGCCGCGTTCGGCGCCGAGTTGGGCCTGCTGGTGCCGGCGGGCTGCTGGCACACCAATCGAATCAGGATCGCCGAACTGGCGGCCGCGCTGGGCATGGTGACCGGTGCGCTCGGCAAGATCGCCGGTGACGTCGTGCTGCTGGCGCAGGCCGAGATCGGTGAGCTGGGTGAAGGCTCGCCGGGTGGCTCGTCAGCCATGCCGAACAAGCGAAACAGTGCCAGGTCGGTGCAGATCCTGGCCTGCGCGCACCGGGCGCCGGGCCTGGTCGGCTCGGTCTTCGCCGCGCTGCCCCAGGAACTTCAGCGGGCAGCGGGCCGTTGGCAGGCCGAGTGGCAGACGGTCGGCGACCTGCTCGCGCTGACGGCTGCCGCGGCGCGGCACGGCCGGGTGCTGCTCACCGAACTGAAGGTCGACACCGAACGGATGCGCCATGACCTCGCTTGAGCTGTCCTACGACGTCGCAGGGGACGGCCCTGTGCTGGTGGTCGGGTCGTCACTCGGCACCACCATGCGCATGTGGGAACCGCAGTTCGACGCGCTGGTCGAGCGGTTCCGCGTCGTGCGCTACGACCACCTCGGACACGGCGGATCATCGGTGCCCCCCGGCCCGTACACCGTCGACCGGCTGGCCGATTCCGTCCTGTCCCTTGTGGATGACCTTGGTGTCGAGCGGTTCCACTACCTCGGGCTGTCGCTGGGCGGCATGGTCGGCATGACGATCGCGGCCCGGCTGCCCGACCGCGTCGACCGGCTCGCGCTGCTGTGCACGTCGGCGTACCTGCCGCCGGCCGAGGGCTGGCTGGACCGGGCGGCCACCGTGCGGGCCGAGGGCACGGCGGCGATCACCGAGGGCGCACTGGGCCGCTGGTTCACCCCGGCGTTCACCGACACGGACCCGTACGCCGCGATGCTGGCCGCCACCCCGGACGAGGGCTACGCCGGCTGCTGCGAGGCCATCGCCGCGATGGACCTGCGGCCGGTGATCGGCGACATCACCGCGTCCACACTGGTCATCGCCGGCAGCTCCGATCCCGCGACACCGCCGGAGCACGGCAGACTGATCGCCGACACGGTGCCCGGTGCCAGGTTCGAACTGGTCGACGCCGCACATCTGGCCAACGTCGAACGGCCGGCCGAAGTGACGGGCCTGCTGCTCGACCACCTGGGAGGTACGGAATGACCGATCCCTACTCGGCCGGGATGACCGTGCGCCGCGAAGTACTCGGGGATGCCCACGTGGACAGGGCATCGGGGGCGGCCGACGAGTTCACCTCCGACTTCCAGGAGTTCATCACCCGCTACGCGTGGGGCTCGGTGTGGACACGGCCTGGCCTCGAACGGCAGACCCGCAGCTGCATCACGGTCGCGATGCTGGCCGCGCTCGGCCACCACAATGAGTTGGACCTGCACGTGCGCGCGGCGCTGCGCAACGGTGTGACCAAGGAGGAACTGCGCGAGGTCCTGCTGCAGGTCGCCATCTACGCGGGCGTGCCGGCGGCGAACACCGCGTTCGCCATCGCGCGACGTGCCATCGACGCCTTCGACGCCGGTGACGGCTGACGTGCACAGCGACAACACCGAGCTCGCCAGCAAGCCGAGCCGCGCGGCGACCGACACCGTCCCGCGCAACAGCGAGTTCGTCCAGTCCCTGGACCGCGGCCTCGCGGTGATCCGCGCGTTCGACGCCGAGCACCCCGAGCTGACCCTGTCCGAGGTGGCGAGACAGACCGGCCTGACCAGGGCAGCGGCCAGGCGGTTCCTGCGCACGCTGGTGGAGATCGGCTACATGCGCACCGACGGCGGCAAGTTCGCCCTGCGGCCCAAGATCCTCGAACTCGGCTACGCGTACCTGTCCAGCCTCTCGCTGCCCGAACTGGCGATGCCGCACATGGAACAACTGGTGGAGCGCATCCACGAGTCGTCATCGATGTGCGTGCTGGACGGCGACGAGATCGTCTACGTGGCGCGCGTGCCCACCAAGCGGATCATGGCTGTGGTGATCGCGGTGGGCACCAGGTTCCCCGCGTACGCGACGTCGATGGGCAGGGTCCTGCTGGCCGCCAGGTCCGACGACTGGCTGGACGGCTTCCTCTCGTCAGCCGACCTGCGGCACCTGACCCCGAACACCATGACCGACGTCCGCGAACTGCGCGCCGAACTGGTCCGCATCCGCGACCGCGGCTGGGCCATGGTCGACCAGGAGTTGGAGGAGGGCCTGCGCTCGGCAGCCGCCCCGATCCGCGACGCCACCGGCCGAGTGGTCGCGGCGCTCAACGTGGCGGTCAACGCATCCCGCAAGAGCAGCGAGGAACTCACCACCGAAGTGGTCCCGCTGCTGCTGGCCACCGCCCACCAGATCGAACAGGACCTGGCAGGCGTCACCGCGTGAGCGGGATCAGGCCTGCGTTCGTGGGTCGGAAGCCGCACGCCTCGAAGTAGAACCCGGTCAGGTGGTCCTCGAAGTCGACATGTAGCCATTCGCACCCTGCGGCTTTGGCCTCCCGGGCGGCAACCGCCACCAGTTCGGCTCCGATGCCCGCTCGCCGGTGGTCGTCGGCCACGACGGTGTCCAGGATGAAGGCGTGCGCGGCGCCGTCCCACGCCACGTTCACGAACCCGACGAGCGCGTCGCCGTCGAACGCGCACACCCAGCCGAGGCTGTGCCGCTCCAACTGCGCCCGCCAGTCATGAACAACAGGCGCATGGCCGAAACCCTGGCCGTGCAGTGCTTCGAGGGCCTCGTTGTCGACGTGCCCGCGCCACTCGTACCTCATCGGCGGAACGGCAGTGTCGGTTGGCCGGTCGCGCCAACCGCGGCCTGGAACAGCGCGCCCGCCGCCGGTTCGGCCGTCCGGTCCACGTTCTGCTGCGACGTCGTGATGAACAGCGTGGCCAGGTCCGGGCCGCCGAACGTGCACGCGGTGACGTTCGTCGCCGGCACCCGCAACCGCTCGACCAGCCGGCCGTCGGGCTCGTAGCAGTGCACAGCGCCGCCGCCCCACAGCGCCACCCACAACCGCCCTGCCGCGTCCACGGCCAGCCCGTCCGGCGATCCGACATCGGCAGGGATGTGCACCACCGGCCGCCGGTCCCGCAATGAGCCGCCGACATAGGAGAACGCGTCGATCCGATGGGTCGGCGTGTCCACGTAGTACGCGGTGCCGCCGTCCGGGCTCCACGCCAACCCGTTCGAGATGGTCACGTCCCGCAGCACCGGCGTCACGGTGCCGTCGTCGAGCGCCAACCGGTAGAGCGTCCCAGCGCCGGTCCGCTCGTCGTAGGCCATCGAACCGCAGTAGAACCGGCCGTCCGGATCGCAGCCGCCCTCGTTCATCCGCACACCGGGGTCGCTCCACAGCTCACCGAGCGACACCACACCGCTCAGGTCGTCGGCCGCCAGCGCGAAGCCGCGTTCCACCGCGAGCACCACCCCGCCACCGTCGATCGGCCGCAGCGCGGCGGCCACCGAACCGACATGGGTTCGCGCGACGCCGGCAGTGGACAGTTCGAGCACGTCGCCGGCCAGCATGTCCACCCAGCGCAGCCCCGGCCAACCGGCGTGCCACACCGGTCCCTCGCCGTGCGCCGCGATCGGCCCGGTCACCTGGTCCACATCGGATGGTTGGGTCATGGCTTCAACAACACCTTCACCACGCTGTCCCGCTCCTCATCCAGCACTCGGAACGCCTCCGCGACATCGTCCAGCGCGATCTCGTGGGTGACCAGCAACCCAGGCCGCAGCACCCCGGACGCGAACGCGCGCACCGCATGCTGCCATGCCCCGGACGACGCCCCGAACACGCTGTACAGGGTCAACTCGTTGAGCACGATGTCGGCGGGCGTCGGCGGGTCGTCGTCGGCGGTGGTGAGCCCGGTGAGCACGACCCGACCGCCGCGCCTGGCCAGCGTGGTGGCCAGCCGGGCGGTGCCCGGCGCGCCTGCCGCCTCGATCACCGCGTCGAACCGGCCTGCGAGTTCACCGACCCGGTCCGGCGTGACCAGCGCGGTGGCACCGCACTCGACGGCCAACCCTTCGCGCGCCGCCCTGGTGTGCACGACCACCAACTCGGACGGGCTGGCCGCGGCCAGCAGTTGCACGGCGAGCAACCCGAGCGTGCCGGCACCGACGACCGCGACCCGCTCACCAGGCACGGTGGCCGCCCGCAGACATGCCGACGCGATACACGCGGCCGGTTCGAGCACCGCCGCGGCCCGCAGGTCGGCATCGGCCGGCAGCACGTGCAGCAACCTGGCCGGCAGCGTCAGGTAGTCGGCCCACGCGCCCGGCTCGGTGAAGCCGGTCTCCTGGTAGCCGGCGTCGCACAGGTTCGTCTCACCGCGTCGGCAGGCGGCACACCGCAGGCAGGACCGGAAGCCCTCGCCGACGACCTTCCTGCCCAGCAGGTCGGCAGGCACGCCGGGCCCGACCTCGACGACGGTGCCGGACCACTCGTGGCCGGGGACCAGCGGGTAGCTGACGTACTGCGCCGGCCGGTGACCGGCCAGTACTTCGCGATCGGACCCGCAGATACCGGCCCACGCGATCCTGACCAGCGCTTCACCGGCTTCCGGCCGGCGCGGCTGGTCGGGCACCACGTCCAACCGGTGCGGCGCCTTGATCAACACCGCCCTAGCCTGCGCCATGCACCCGCCCCTATTCAGAGCCGCTGGGGGTCTTCCCTGTGGATCGCGTCCATTGTGGTGTCCAGCAGTCGTTTGGTCGCCCGTTCCGCCGCGACCGGCTTGCTGCCCCGCATGGCGACGAGCACAGTCTTGTGCATCGGCAGCGTGGCGTTGACACCGCCCGGCAGGTGGGACGTGGCCTCCAGGGCGTGGTGCAGACCGGCTTCCAGCAGCCGGCCCAACTGCTCGATCAGCTGGTTTCCGCTGGCCCGCAGCACGGTGAGGTGGAAGGCGAGGTCGGCCTCGACGAAGGCGTCCTCGGATTCGGGCAGGTGGTCGGCGTGCGTCGCCATGCCGTCGTAGGCGGCTTCCAGTGCGGCGAGTTGTTCGTCGTCGGCGCGTTCCGCGGCCAGTCGTGCGGCGCCTGGTTCGACCATCAGCCGCAGTTCCATCAGGTCGTTCAGGAACGCGATGTCGGCGGAGTGGCCGTGCCACTCGATGACGTCCCGGTCCATCAGGTTCCACTCGGGACGGGACAGCACCCTGGTGCCCAGCCTCGGCCGGGGCTCGACAAGCCCTTTCGCGGCGAGTGCCTTGATCGCCTCGCGGACGCCACCCCTGCTGACGGCGAGCCGGGCGGCCAGGTCGGCCTCGTTGGGCAGTTGGCTGCCGGACGCGAACTCACCGGACACGATCCGCATGCCGAGCCACTCGACCACCCTGCCGTGCATGGTTCTGTGCTCGCCCAGGGGACCGGGCTTGGACCGCGTCACGGCGCAATCATCGAATGATTGATCGATATTGTCAACTCGCGTACGCTCCCGTTCTGTTGGCGCGACAGGTCAGGAGCCGGCATGAAGATCACCGAAGTCAGGACCCATGTCCTGGGCACCCCCTGGCGCAATCTCACGATTGTCGAAGTCCATACCGACGAGGGCATCACCGGTCTCGGCGAGGTCCGGATGCTCCAGCACACCGACGCCCTGCTCGGGTTTCTGGCCGAGGCACTGCCCAACCACGTCATCGGTTTCGACCCCTTCGACATCGAAGGCCTTGTCTACCGGATGACCCGGCACGACTACGCCCGACCAGGCGAGATTGCCATGTCGGCGTTGGCAGTGCTGGAGATCGCGTGCTGGGACATCAAGGGCAAAGCCCTCGGACTGCCCGTGCACAAGTTGCTCGGCGGCCCCGTCCGGGACCGGATCAAGGCCTACGCCAACGGCTGGTACCAGGTGGAACGCACGCCGGAGGAGTTCCACGCCGCCGCGCTGCGGGTGGTCGATCGCGGCTACCGGGCGCTCAAGCTGGACCCGTTCGGCGCCGGAGCGTTCGAACTGGACAGTGAACAGGTGGCGCTGTCGTTGGCGCTGGTGGAAGCGGTGCGCGACGCGGTCGGCCCGGACGTCGAACTGCTCGTCGAGATGCACGGGCGGTTCAGCGCGTCGATGGCCATCCGGATCGCGGACCGGCTGACGCCGTTCCAGCCGTCGTGGATCGAGGAGCCGGTGCCACCGGAGAACCTGAAGGCACTGGCGAAGGTGGCGGCGCACACCGCGATCCCGATCGCCACCGGCGAGCGGATGCACACCCGTTACGACTACCGCGAGCTGTTCGAGTTGCAGTGCGCGGACATCCTGCAGACCGACATCACCCACTCCGGGGGACTGCTGGAGGCCAAGAAGCTCGCCGGCACAGCGGAAACCCACTACCTGTTGATGGCGCCGCACAACGTGGGCGGCCCGATCTCCACGGCCGCGAACCTGCACCTCGCGGCGAGCACGGTCAACTTCAAGATCCAGGAACACTTCAACGACTTCGCCGACTCGTTCGTGAAGGACTGCGAGACAGGCGTGCCCGAGGTGGTCGACGGGTACTTCCTGTTGCCGGACGCGCCAGGGCTCGGTGTGTCGCTGGACTACGAACAACTGGCTCGCCATCCACGACGCTCGGTGAGTTTCAACCTGTTCCAGGAAGGCTGGGAGCGGCGCCAGGCCGAACACACTGCCTGATCATCCTGCCTGATCAACAATGGTCTCGCCACGGCACAGGTGGCTCCTCGCGGGGAGCCGCCGGTTCGACGTACCTGTGTTGCGCCGCATGGTGTTTCGTCGTGATGAACCCGATATTTCCTAAGCCCTTGACGCTATCAACGAATCATCTGATGATTCACGTCACACGACGGACGGTGGTGGAGAAGGCCATGAGTGGTAAGCAGCCCGAGAATCCAGACAACGACCAGCCGAGGTCCGTGTCTCGGCGCGATACGTTCAAGTGGCTCGGCGCTGGTGGTGGCGTCGCGGCGGCCAGCATGTTGCTCGCTGCCTGCAACGGGGCATCCTCGAACGCGGCCAGCCCTGGCGGTGCCGGCAGTTTCCCGAGCACACCGAAGTGGAAGTTCGTGTTCGTCAACCACGTCACGACGAACTCCTTCTTCGTGCCCACCCGCAACGGCCTTGCCGACGCGGCATCGGTGCTCGGCCTCGGAACACCGCAGTGGACCGGCTCGGAGACCGGTGACGTGTCGGAGATGGTCAGCGCGTTCGACTCCGCGATCACCGGCGGCGCCGACGGCATCGCCATCGCGCTCACCGACTCCTCGGCATTCGTCGAGCCGACGAAACAGGCCCTGGCCAAGGGCATCCCGGTCATCGCATACAACGCGACGGCCCCGAACAACTACCCGCTCACCTACGTCGGCCAGGACCTGTTCCAGTCCGGCGTGCTGATGGGCCAGCGGATCGCCAACGACGTCAAGTCCGGCACCATCCTGGTCGGCATCTCCCAGCCGGGCGGCAACAACGTCCAGCCGAGGTTGGACGGCCTGAAGTCGGCGCTCAAGCAGGCGGCTCCCGGTGTCAACGTGCAGTCGATCAACACCGGCGCGGCCCAGGCGGGCGAGCTGAACGCGATGACGGCGGCCTACAGCGGCCACACCGACGCCAAGGGCCTGTACGCCGTCGACGCCGGCAGCACGGCGTCCATCGCCCAGTTGATCGCCAGCCGCGGCCTGCAGGGCAAGGTGCACGCGGGCGGCTTCGACACGCTGAGCGACACGATCAACGGCGTGAAGTCCGGCGCGCTGGACTTCACCATCGACCAGTCCGCCTACCTGCAGGGCTTCCTGCCGGTGATGTACCTCTACCTGTACCGGCTGACCGGCACCCTGGTCACACCGCCGTCGACGGACACCGGCCTGACGTTCGTCACCAAGGCCAACGCCGCGCTCTACGCGTCGGCCAACAGCAGGGTCGAGGGCGGCACGAGCAACAAGCTGATCCAGATGCCCAGCACGATCCCGCTGCCGCCCGCCTCGACCGTGACGCTGTAGTCGCAGAACGTCAGCCGGAAACCGGGGAGTACACATGGCAGACGCGACCGTCGAGCAGCAGACCGGCGGGCCGGCGCAACGCAGGCCGTTCGGTGTGTTGCGCGGTCTCGCACGGATGCGGGAACTGAGCATCCTGCTGGTTCTCATCGCCGTCGCGATCTACTTCAGCGTCACGACGTCGGCGTTCAACAGCATCGAGAACTACCACACCATCGTGCAGTTCTTCGCGCCGTGGGCGATCATCGGCGTCGGCGAGGTGATGCTGCTGATCTGCGGTGAGATCGACCTGTCCGCCGGGTTCGTGTTCACGCTGTCGCCGTTCACGCTGATGGTGTTCTACAACAACGGTGTCCCGCTGATCCTGTCGATCATCCTGTCGATCGTGATCAGCGCGTTCATCGGTGTGGTGAACGGCTTCATTCGCACCAGGTTCAACCTGCCGTCGTTCATCGTCACGCTCGGCATGTCGTTCCTGATCGAGGGCATCTCGCTGATCGTGTCCAACGGGTCGCCGGTGTCGGCGCCGAACACGGGCGCTGTGGTCGCGATCTTCGGCAAGGCCAGATGGTCCGAGCTGATCTGGGTGCTGGCTGTCGTGGTGCTCATGCAGGTCGTGCTGTCCGCCACCCGGTTCGGCGTCTACACCCAGGCGACGGGCAGCAACCCGGTCGGCGCTGCGGAGTCCGGCATCCGCGCCAACCGGGTCAAGATCGTCAACTTCGCGGTGTGCAGCACGCTGGCCGGCATCGGCGGCATCGTGGACGGGCTGCGGGTCGGCTCGTTCGACCCGACCAACGGCGGCGCGAACACGATGTTCCTCGCCGTCGCGTCGGCGGTGATCGGCGGTACGGCGCTGCTCGGCGGCTCGGGCACAGTGGTCGGCGCGCTGATCGGCGCGGCACTGCTGGGCACCGTGTTCGACGGCTTCAACCTGACCGGCGTCAGCGCGAACGCGTTCGACGTGGTGCTGGGCATCGCGATCCTGGTGGCGATGCTGCTCAACGTCTACCTGTCGATCCTGCGGAGGAGAGCCAGCCGATGACCGACGAGGTGATCAGGGCAGAGCACGTCAGCAAACGGTTCGGCGCGGTGCGGGCGTTGGAGGACATCAACCTCAGCGTGCGCAAGGGCGAGATCCTCGGCCTGATCGGTGACAACGGCGCCGGCAAGTCGACGCTGATCAAGATCCTCACCGGTTTCCACCAGCCGGACAGCGGCCGGTTGCTGTTCGAGGGCGAACCGGTGGACCTGAAGTCGGTGGTGCACGCCAGATCGCTGGGCATCGAGACGGTGTTCCAGGACCTGGCGCTGATCAACGACCTGCCGGTCTACCTGAACCTGCACCTGAACAAGGAACTGGTGGGCAAGCCGCTGCCGTTCCTGCGGCGGCGGGAGATGCGTAAACGGGCCCGTGAGGCGCTGGACGCCATCGGCATCAACATCCCGTCGGTCACCACCGAGGTCGGCCAGTTGTCCGGTGGGCAGCGGCAGGCGATCGCGGTGGCCAGGTCGGTGTACGCGGGCGACGCCAAGCTGTTGCTGCTGGACGAACCGCTCGCCGCGATGGGCGCGAAGGAGGGCGGCCTGATCCTGCGGCTGCTGGCCCAGTTGAAGCAGCGTGGTGATCTGGCCATCATCCTGATCGCGCACAACTACAGCCAGGTCGTCGACGTGTGCGACCGGGTGAACCTGTTGCAGCACGGGGAAATCACGTTCGACAAGCCGTCCAAGGAGACATCGGTCGCCGAGCTGCTCGAACTCGTGCACGCCGAATACAAGATCGACGTCCCGTGAGCCGACCGGGGCGCCTTCTGGCGCCCCGGGTCCGCTCTACAGCCCTGTCATCAGGTCCGTCTCCGTGATGCCGGGGCCGTGGCCCTCGCGGATGAACCACTCGGTGCCGAAGGCGTAGCGGAAGGCGTCCGGCGGCATGGCGAGGAAGAACGACTCCTCGCTGATCTGGCTGGGGTGGGCGCGCATGGCGGCCCGCTTGACGTCCACGAACGCGCTCACGTCGACGGCCGCGGTGATCACCGACTCCGGCTTGCCGAAGTTGGACTCCTCCTCGATGTCCGGCAGTTCGACATTCGGGTCCGTCATCAGCTCGCGGCCCCTGATCATGTGGTCGCGGTTCATCGTGGCCTGGTAGACGCGTGGCGTGCCGGCCAGTTCGGCCGCCCGCATGCCGACCCGGTGCACCTGGATGTGGTCCGGGTGGCCGTAGCCGCCGTTGTCGTCGTAGCAGGTCAGCACGTCGGCCTGCTCCTCACGCAGGATGGCGGCCAGCTTCTCGGCGGCCTCGTCGACCGACGCGGTCCAGAACGAGCCGGGCTCGTCGTTGGTCGGGAGGCCCATCATCCCGGAGTCGACGTAGCCGAGGAACTCGACGCGAGCGGCGCCGAGGATCTTCGCCGAAGCGTTCGTCTCGATCACCCGACGCTGCCACAGCGGCTCGTCGTCGGCGAGGAACCCGTCCGGCACCTCACCGTGCTCACCGCGCGTCGCCACCACCAGAACCACCCGGTGGCCTTCGTCGGCCGCCTTCCGCATCACGCCACCACAGACGATGCACTCGTCGTCCGGATGGGCGTGAAACGACACCAGAGTTGCCATAACCGCACCTTACGCGAGCCGTCTGACGCCGACCTGTGTCACGATCGGTAGCGAATCTCGGCGGTCTGGGGAGCGATGCGGTGACTGACTCGGGGAATGCCGCTCGTCTGCCTGCCTGGCATCAGGTGGGCAACGACATTCGTGGCACCGTGACAGGCTCAGTGGTGCAGGCCGGCAGTGTCGGCCAGATCCACTACCACCTGCACGACTACCAGGAGACCGGGGCCAGCGCGGGTGGCGCCGTGCCCGCCCAGTTGCCGAGGTCGCCCGAGTACTTCACCAGCAGAGAACGGGAACTGGCCGACCTGTCCCGCTGGCAGACGACCGAGGCCGATCAGCCCCCGCTGATCGTGATCAGTGGGCAGGCCGGGGTGGGTAAGACCACCCTGGCGCTGCACTGGCTCCGTGGGGCCAGGGAGCAGTTCTCGGATGGCCAGCTCTACGTCGACCTCGGCGGATTCTCGGCAGGTGAGCCCGTCGATCCGGCTGAAGTGCTGGAGTGGTTTCTTGCAGCGCTCGGGCTGCCGAGTGACCGCGTACCGGGTGACCTCGCTGGGCGGACAGCGCTCTACCGGTCGGTCACCGAGCAGCGGGCCATGGCGGTGCTGTTGGACAACGCGGCATCAGCCGCGCAGGTCAGACCGCTACTCCCAGCCGGCAGGGACTGCGTTGTCGCGGTGACGAGCAGATGGCGGCTGACCGGCCTCGCCGTCGATGGCGCCCGTTTCGTGGATGTCGATCCGCTCGATCTGCCGTCGTCGGTCGATCTGCTTCGCCGGTTCGTCGACCACGAGCGGGCGGATGCGGAACCGGACGCTGTCCATGAGCTGGCGGACCTCTGTTGCGGGCTGCCGATCGCGCTGTCCGTGGTGGGTGCTCGACTGTCGACCCGGCCCCGTCGCACCATTGCCAGGGAGGTGGCCGACCTCCGATCGCAGCCACGCAGGTTGACGGCACTCTCCGTGGTCGGTGAACCATCGGTGGCCACCGTTTTCGACCTCTCCTACGACAGCCTGCCTGAAGCGGCCGGCCGGCTGTACCGGGTTGCCGCACTCCATCCAGGTCCCCGGTTCGGGGTCGCGGTCCTGTCCGCGGCACTCGACCAGCCGGACGAGGACGTCGAGGAAGCGATAGACCTGCTGGCGGAGGCACATCTGGTGGCGGAGGTGGACGAGGCACGGTTCAGCTTCCATGATCTTGTCCGGCTGCATGCCAGGGAGCGCGCCGAGCAGGACGACGAGCCGGAGGATCGAGATCTCTCGGTCCGCCGGATGACGGAGTGGTACCTGGACACAGCGGTCTCGGCCGATCTCTTGGTGCATCCGCTGCGGGAGCGACTCGGTCCCCGCTATGCGGGTGACCATGACCAGACAGCGTTCACCGCTGACGACCAAGCCCTGGCGTGGCTGGATGCCGAGCGGGACAACCTGATCGCAGCCGCGCTGGACGCGGACTGGCGTGGCTGGGACGAGTTGGTCTGGCAGTTCTGCGAGGCACTGTGGGGCCTGTTCCTGCACACCCGCAGATATGACGGTTGGATCGTGCTGCATCGGGTCGGCATCGCGGCGGCCCAACGCTGCGCCGACCCGTCGGTCGAGGCCAGGCTCCGGGCCCAACTCGGCTTCGCCTACGCCAAGCTCGGCCGGTTCGAGGAGGCCGTGGCGGAGAACAGGACGGGTCTTTCGCTGGCCGAAGCAGCAGGTGACGATCGTGCCAGGGCAACGGCACTGTCACAGCTGGGCCGCGCTGCCCGTGGCAGCGGTGATCTGGAGACCGCCATCGGCTACTACCGTGCTGCCCGTGACCTTCAGGACGACCTGGGCGTGCAGCGGGGGGTGGCGCTGTGCGATCGCCGGATCGGCGAGGTACTACTCAGCCTTGGTAGGCCCGCGGAAGCAGTTGCCGAGTTCCGCTCGGCGGAGGCGATCATGGCCGCCCTGGGTGACCACACACAGCGTGCCCGCAGCCTGATGTTCCTGGCCAAGGCGCATGTCGGCACCGGCGCCCGGCAGGCGGCCGAGGCCGCGCTGCGCACCGGTCTGGACGCGATGCGACAGCTCGGCTCCAGCTACTACCAGGCGGAGATTCTCGTCGAGATGGGCGAGTTGGCCGCCGGTGGTGACGATCTGGCTGCCGCTCGCCGGTACCTGGACGAAGCATTGTCGCTGTACCGGACAGTCGAGGACCCGGCAGCCGATCGCGTCCGGGCGAGGCTCGACGAGCTGTCCGCGCTCTGACCGCTTACAGCACGGCGGTCAGTGGCCGGCCCGCCATGAGCCACGCGTAGACCGACACGGCCATGTGGTCGACGTCGACGCCCTTGTCGGTGACGACGCCACGCTGACCGTTCCTCGTGCGGATCACAGCCCCGAGCCTGGGACGCATCGCGACCACGAGCAGCGACCCGGGGAACTGCCTGAGTGCGGCGTCCGCGAGCCTCTCGGCAGGTATTCGGTGCGGGTCACAGACGACCAGATCAACCACATTCCACCAATGACGGGGTACTCGCGGCCAGTGCGCCAGCACGCACTGGCCATCCGGCAGATACCGCGATGACCAAGTCATCAGGCCCACGCCTGCCGCCTGCTCCTGCCAGATGATCGAGAGCGGAACCCTCCGCATCGGACCTGCGTGGTCCGGTTGCCCCAACACGCGGGTCATCCTGCTCCCTCTGGCAGTCGGATGGGTCGCGGGTCCGGCAGCGGCGGCAGGACAGCCGGATGGCTGGGTTCGGACAGCTCCAGCAGCCGGTACATCTCCGAACGGAGCCTCGCTGCAGCACAACCTGGACGGGAGCTGACCGCCGCCGACAACCCTGCGACGCCGGACGGGGCAACGCCCGCGGTACGTGGGAACTGAGGCAGCAGTGGCCTGTCGTGGTCGATGCGCGGCACCTGTCCAGACAGGTGATCGGCCAGGCTGCCGGGCTGAATGTTCCCGTCGGGGAACGCGGCCAGGCTCACCGGTCGACCGAGTGCCGCCGCGTAGACAGTGGTCGAGCCGTGATCACCGATCACCCAGTCACTGGCGATCACCGTTGCCTGCCAGCCCTCCTCCGGCGGGATCAGCAGCAGCCCGGCCCGCAGGCAGTCGGCGAGCCACGCCCGCACCTGCCACCGGCCGTGCGTCGCCCAGATGTTGGGATGGAGTACAGCGGCTACCCGGTAGCGATCGGCAGGCAACTCGGCCAGGAGGCTGCGGTACATGTCCGGCCGGCTGCCGAACGTCGACTCGGCGGTCCAGGTCGAGCTGACGGTGACAAGTTCGCGTTTCTCGTCCACACCCAGGGCCCGCCGATAGCGCTGCCGCAGACCGCGGCTGGCCAGCATGCGATCCAGGCAGACATCGCCGGTCACTACGGCGGACCCGACCGCTTCCGGGCAGCGGTCGCGGAGCACTGCCAGTTCGTCGTCGTGCGTCAGTGCGATCACGTCCGGGAGGACCCGGCCGCGATAGGTCAACAGCTCCCGGTCCAGTCCGGTGGTCGCCGCGGTCGCGCCTCCGGCTTTTCGACTGTGCATTCGGGACATGCGGCTGCCGGCGCCATGTGGCAATAGCAGAATGCGGCCGCGTATCCGATCCAGTTCTCGATGACTGGCCGACAGCACGAGATCGAATCGGTGTTGGATGGCCTGTTCCCAGGGCATCAAGAGCCCGTGGTGGCCGCGCACGAAATCCTCGGGATCCGCCCAGTGTTCTGCCGCGTGTGGCACCGAGAACACCACTTGCAGCCGTGCGTCGGACTCCAGCAGCGGGATCAGGTCCATCAATCGATGCCCTGCCGTCACCGTCGGCACCATGACCAGGATCGTTTTGCAACCTGGTCGGGTGACCCGGTACTCCGCGTCGATGCCCATCGGGCCGAGTACCCACCCTGCGCCACTCATGTCGCCTCCCCGTCGGCCTGTTTGCCTGCCGTTGGTGGCAGCGTGGCCCCGATGAGGTGTCAGACCGATGTCCGCTATCCACCAAACCGCCTGACGCGCCTGGTAGTTGGCCCGCGCACCTCTCTCGTGGGCCGCCTGTCATCGGTGGCGGCCAGCGGCGCGCGGCGCGGTGGACAAAATGCTTTCTGCAACCTGTCAGTTCCATGTCACGAGGGTCGTGCTTGTGCACACTGTTGAACCAATTGGGTTACTGGCGGCAACAGAACGGTGTCATTCGGCAACGATGTGGTGGACTACTCCAGTGATTGGAGCCACACTGTCCACGCCCTGAATTGGTCCAGCGGGGGGGTCACGCTGGTGGACGAAGCATTCACGATCCTTGGACGTACGCAAGTGCGCATCGCCGGGCGTCTCAAGAACAACAGTTCGAGACCCGGGCAGATTCTGGCTGCCCTGCTCGCGCAGCCAGGCAAGCAGCTTTCGTTCAACACGTTGATCGATTGGGCGTGGGCGGATGACGAGGAGCGTCCGCAGAACACCAAGCAGACCTTCCACACCTACACCAACCGAATCAGGGCGATTCTGCGCAAACTGGACGTCGGTGCCGAGTTGATCGGTGGGAACGGTGCCTTGCGGCTGGTGGTGGACCGCCTGCTGATCGACTATCACGGGTTCCGCGAAATGATCGACCAGGCAAGAAGAATCAATGACCAAGGTGAGACAAGGCGAGCCCGGGATCTTGTGCTGAAGGCAATGGAGCTATGGACCGGCCCGCCGCTGGCCGATCTTCGAAGCTCGGTCGCTGACACATGGCGGCGCAACGCGATACAGAACCATTGGATTCCGGCCAACAGCCTGCTCGTTCAACTGCATCTGGCCCTCGATGAACCGGAGCGGGCGATCGCGAGACTGGACGACGTCCTGGAAGACGATCCCGGCAACATCAGATTGGGCAAGCAGCGCATGTTCGCGCTGTGGCAACTCGACCGGCGTCCGGATGCCGACGAGTACTACTTCTCGATGCGTCGTGGGCTGCTCGCCGACGCGGATGATGCGGCGGCCGAAGATCTGCGGCGGTATCACGAAGATTTGCGGAAGACAGGTGCCAAGCGGGCCAAACCCGGCACTGCACTGTCTGAAAAGGACCAAGTGCCGGCCGTGCTCGGCCTGCCGCACGCGACAGCGGACTTCGTCGGCAGAGACCAGCTGCTCGCACAACTCGATGGGATAGCTGTCAATCAGCACGGTCAGTTGCGCGCGACTGTCGTCTGTCTGGACGGGATATCGGGTGTCGGGAAGACATCCTTGGCCGCCTACTGGGCACGCCGCCGACACGCTGCACACAGTGACGAAGTGATCTTTGTCGACCTGCACGGCTTCGACAGTGGCAGGATCAGCGGCCCGGACTCGGCAGTGGATGAACTGCTGTACGTACTCGGCTTCCCCGTCGACCGGATCGACACCGCGCACGGCCGGGCGGCAAAACTCAGGGAACTGCTGGCCGGCCGGCGGATGATTGTGGTGCTGGACAACGCCCGCGACTCAGAGCACGTGCTGCCCTTGCTTCCGCTGCTGTCGAGCTCACTCGTGCTGATCACGACGTGGCGGCGACTCACAAAGGTGGACGCGCACTACGGCGCCCGCAGCCTCACGGTGGAGCCGTTGCCCGCCGAACACGCGGTCGAACTTCTGGCCCGTCGAATCGGCGACCGCGCGACGAGCGACGGTGCCGCCGTGGCCCAGTTGGCCGAGTTGTGCGGTGGACTGCCGATCGTATTGACCTTGGTCGCCCATCACATCGCCCCGAGGTCCGGTGTCGCGCTCGGCGAGTTCGTGGACCGCTTCCGAAACCCGGAGGTGCTGCTGGGGCTCGGCGATGAAGGTGACGGCTCGGACAGCTCACTCCGGAAGGCCTTCGCCCGCATCTATCGGGAGTTGCCGGCCGCCGAGCGCAGGACGTTCCGGCTGCTCGGACTCCACCCGGGGCCGGACATCAGCCTGCCGGCCGCCGCCGCGCTCACCGGTCTACCGGTCGAGGAGTGCCGTCACACCCTGGACGCGCTCGGTGCGGTGAACCTGGTCGAACAGCGAGCGTCGCTGGATCGCTGCCGCCTGCACGATCTGCTTCGTGCCTACGCGTCGCTGCTGGCCGCCGAGGATGACGAAGATGACCGGCGGCTGGCGATGCGTCGACTGCTCGACTTCTATTTGTTCTCGGCCTATCGCGCCGACCGGCAGGTGTTCGCCCACCGCAAGGCCACACCGATGCCGCCTGTGCCGCCCGACGTGGTGCCCATGCGGTTCAACGACGAGCGCGGTGCGGCCGACTGGTGCCTGATGGAGCGCCAGAACCTGACCGCGGCCGCACTCTATGCCTCCGCGAACGGCTACGAGTCGCAAACGTGCATGTATCCGCACGCATTCGCAGGGATCTTCAAGCGCCATGGTTTCCGACGAGACGTCGCGGATGCCCTGGACAGAGCGGTCGTCGCCGCGAGGAAGACACAAAACGCTGAGGCCGAGGGCGCGACTCTCAACGACATCGGCCTCCTTGCCCTCGAGGCAGGCGAGATCGAGGTCGCCAGGCGACATTTCCACCT
>DASXYT010000037.1:0-2797 GCA_036502345.1 Pseudonocardiaceae bacterium
TGTGGGTGCATCTCGCGTCGGTGTCCAGGTTCTCGGTGGCGCTGGCCGCTGGTGACGTGGACGTGCTCGCGACGACGCTGGAGCACAACGGCGTGTGTGCCGTGCCGTGCGAGCACGAGCAGGGCGGCCGGATCATGCTCGGGGCGCACCCGTACGCCGAGTCCGGTGTGGTGCCCTACGCCGAGCGGGGCTTCGACTCCCAGCTCAACGGCGGCCCGATGCGGATCTACCTGTACCTGGACGAGACCGACGCGAACCGCATCGAGATCACCTTCACCAGGACTGTGACCTCGGCTCTTGTCGATCACCTGCACACCTGCCGTGCCGACATGCTGGAGTAATCGGTCAGCCGGCTTATCAACACGATCACCCGTTCGTGTGATGGATGCCAACGATCGTTCTCCTCGTACCCCGATGGGGACTACTGTCCTCACAGCTTGCATGGGGGCGTGCACCTAGGGTGGTCTTTTTCGTGCTGATTGAGCTTGGTTGTACCGAATTGGGTGTCGCCTGGCAGGCCGCCGACCTGGGGGCGTTACCGCCGCTGTTCACCGTTCGTAGTCAGCGCGCCCGTGGCGGCGACCTGGCCAGGGATCGGCTGGTCACCCTGGGATTAATCGATCCACGGGGTGTGGTCCGCGGCGATCTGCACCAGGCGATGGCCGCGTTCGCCCAGTCGCCCGTCGAGGCGGACCTGCGGTTCGCCGTCGGTAGGGGAGCGGGCAGCCGGGCCGGCCTCAAGGCGGCCGTCGCGATCCTGGACGAGGTGGCGTTCCTCGCCGTAGTGACCAACGGTCACGTCCGCTTCAGCAGGGTCCCCGCCGACGCCGGACTGGCCGGCCTGGTCAACGTGCTGCCCGCCGAGAAACCGGCACGGGGCACGCTGATCAGCCTCCCGATGGCCGAGGTGGACGCCGCCGTCACCCGGTCCATGGAGTACGTCCTGGCCGGTCGCGTCGACATTCCGGACCACGACGAGATCCTGGTGGACAGCCTCACCGGCCGGGGCGTCGCCGACCAGGACGCCAGGCTGTTCGCCTCCCTCGTCGGCGGCAAACGCTTGCGCTTCGCCGAGTTCGGCATCACGTCCCGGGACCGGACCGGTGTCCGTCGCCGCTGCACGCGCACCGTGCAAGTGGTCGACATGCGCGTCGGTCGCGCTGTGCTGCACACGAAAGGGGGCTACTTCGTGGCGGCACCGGCCGACCAGGCGACCATCGTGCGGGCCTTGACCGAGTTGCGGGACGCCGAACTCGACCGCCTCGGCGGCAACCGGTTGGGCTGATCAACGTTCGGCGCCGCCGTCCTTCGGGCACACTGGAGCCCGACAGGTAGGTCGACGGGAGGGTGACGCCGTGGTCAACCATTGGCTGGAGGCGATCCCGCCGCTGCTCGTCTACTTGCTCGTCGCGGGAGCGGTGGGCATCGAGAGCCTCGGCATCCCGATTCCCGGCGAGATCGTGCTCATCTCGGCCGCCCTGCTCGCCGCGCAGCACACCATCCCGGTGTCGCCGGTGTGGATCGCCGTCGCGGCAAGTGCCGCGGCCATCATCGGTGACTCGATCGGCTTCCTGATCGGCCGCAAGTGGGGCGATTCGCTGTTCGACTGGCTGGGCCGCAAGTTCCCCAGCCACTTCGGGCCCGCGCACGTCGCCTACGCGGAGAAGATCTTCAACAGGTGGGGCGTGCTCGCCGTGTTCTTCGGCCGGTTCATCGCCCTGCTGCGCATCTTCGCCGGTCCGCTGTCCGGTGCGCTCGGCATGCCGTACCCACGGTTCCTGGCCGCCAACGCGGCCGGTGGCATCTGCTGGGCCACCGGCCTGACCGTTGCCATCTACTACCTCGGCGAGGTCGCCGACAAGTGGTTCAGCCGGTTCTCCTGGATCGCGCTGGTGGTCGCCGTGCTGTTCGGGCTCGGTGTCGGGCTGATCATCCGTCGCCGCACCAACAAGGCCGCCGAGGCCCACCACGCCGGGACGACCGAAGCGTCCCGGCGCTGAACCCCTACCGGTTGGCCCTGTTCACCGCGGACGCCAGCGCCCGCAGCGACGCCGTCACGATGGACGAGTCGATCCCGACGCCCCACAGCACCTGTTCGCCGATCGTGCACTCCACGTAGGCCGCCGCCCGCGCGTCGTCGCCCGCGCTGAGCGCGTGCTCCGCGTAGTCCAGCACGCGGATGTCGTAGCCGATCGCTGCCAGCGCGTCGACGAACGCGGCGATCGGGCCGTTGCCCCGCCCGACCAGTTCCCGGTCCTCGTCCTCGACCTGGACGACGGCGTTGATCTCGTAGTCGTCGGCGCCGTCCCGGCCGGCCAGCCTGCTGCGCACCACCCGCAGCGGGGTCACCCGGTCCAGGTACTCGCCCGCGAAGGTGTGCCACATCTCGGCGGGGGAGACCTCGCCGCCCTGGCTGTCGGTGACCGCCTGGATGACCTTGGAGAACTCGATCTGGAGCCGGCGCGGCAGGTCCAACTGGTGCTCGGACTTCATCACGTAGGCCACGCCGCCCTTGCCGGACTGCGAGTTGACCCGGATCACGGCCTCGTAGGTGCGGCCGACGTCCTTCGGGTCGATCGGCAGGTACGGCACCTCCCACGGGTGGTCCTCGACCGGGTGACCCGCCCGGTCGGCGGCGTCCTTCAGTGCGTCCAGGCCCTTGTTGATGGCGTCCTGGTGGCTGCCGGAGAACGCGGTGAACACCAGGTCGCCACCGTAGGGGTGCCGCTCGGGCACGGGCAGCTGGTTGCAGTACTCGACGGTCCTGCGTACCTCGTCGATGTCGGAGAAGTCGATC
>DASXYT010000038.1:0-17288 GCA_036502345.1 Pseudonocardiaceae bacterium
GACGTCACCGACGAGCAGACCGTGATCGACGCGGTGCGCGGCTGTTACCGGCTCTGGGGCGGCATCGACATCCTGCACAACAACGTCGGCATCAGCATCACCGGCGGCGACGCGACGATCACCGACATCACGGTCGAGGCATTCGACCGGGTGATCGCGGTGAACCTGCGTGGCATGGTGCTGACCATCAAGCACACGCTGCCGATCATGCGCAAGCAGCGGTCCGGCTCGATCATCAACATCTCGTCGGCGGCCGCGTTCAACAACTACCCCTACGTCGGCTACAAGACGTCGAAGGCCGCCGTGCTCGCGCTGACGTCGCACGTCGCGATCCGCAACGCCGAGTACGGCATCCGCGCCAACACCATCCTGCCCGGCCTGCTGAACACGCCGGTGGCCGTGGAGAACCGGATGAAGAAGTTCGGCCTGACCTACGAGGAGGTCGTGGCGCAACGCGACAAGGAGGTGCCGCTGCGGCGCAAGATGGGCACCGCGTGGGACATCGCCTACGCGGCCGTCTTCCTGGCGTCGGACGAGGCCAACTTCATCACCGGCGTGGACCTGCCGGTGGACGGCGGCCAGAGCAGGCAGATCGGCAGGGCACCGTCCGCGTCCGAGGCGGCCGAGGAACAGGCGTCGGCCGAGGCGGCCGCCGCCAACCTGGGCTGACCGGTGACCGAGCCACGCTTGCCGCCGCTGTACCAGGGTGACCTCGACCCGGCGCAGCAGGCGATGTGGGACGCCCTGACCGCCGGTGGTCGCGGCGCGAAGGCACTGCGCGAAGAGGGCTACCTGAACGGGCCGTTCAACGTGCTGCTCCGCTCGCCGGAGGTCGGCGAGGCGGCGGGGCGCCTCGGCGAACTGCTGCGGTTCTCCACCGACCTGTCCCAGCGACACCGGGAACTGGTCATCGTGACCGTGGCGGCGCACTGGCGAGCGAGCTACGCGTGGCTGCGGCACGTCGAGTACGCGCGCCAGGGTGGCGTTCCGGAAGCAGTGCTGTCCGCGATCGCAGCCGGCGCGGCACCGGTGCTCGACGACCCGGTCGACCACGCCGTGCACGCCGTTGTCGCTTCGCTGCTGGCGACGGGCGCCGTGCCGGACGACGTGTACGCGGAGGCCGTGCGACTGCTCGGCGTGCAGCCGGTCGTCGAACTGGTGGCGCTGGCCGGCTACTACTGCGTGTGTTCCTTCGTGCTCAACACATTCCGGGTGGCGCTGCCGGTAGGCGCGGACACGCCGTGGACAGGAGAGGGGACTTCCCGATGACAGCCACAGAACATTCCGAGTACCTGCGGCAGGCGGACTTCGACACGTTCGCCGCGCTCGCCGCCGACCAGCGGTACTCGCAGAAACTCCTGGACCGCACGTCCGGCGGTGAGCGGGTCGCGGTCTCGCTGATCCGCACGCCGGCCGGCAAGGGATCGCCGGAAGGCCTGCATACGCACGACTTCGAGCAGATCTTCTACGTACTGTCCGGCACGATGAACATCGAGATCGACGGCACGACGTTCCGCGCGCCAGCCGGCAGCCTCGTCCGGTTCCCGCAGGGCGTGCCGCACCAGAACTGGAACGACGATGGCGCGGAAGACACCATGCACCTCGCGATCAACGTGCCGGCTCCGGTGCTGGGCCAGCCGGCCGCGAAGCCCGTCCGATGAGCATCTGGGGCGATCTGGCGTCGGCACCGTTCCGGCTGGAGTTCGTGCCGGCGGCCGGGCAGGCCACCCGATCGTTGCAGGTCGGCTCGGGTGAGCCGGTTGTGCTCCTGCACGGCACCAGCAGCCACCTGGAGGTGTACTCGCGCAACGTGCACGCGCTCGCGGCAGGTGGTTTCGCCGTGCACGCGATCGACATGCTCGGCCACGGCTACAGCGCCAAGCCCGACCGGGATCTCGAAGTGCCCGACTACGTGCGGCACGTCGCCGACTACCTGGACGCGATCGGCGCCGACCGGGCTCACCTGATCGGGGAGTCCCTTGGCGGCTGGGTGGCGGCGTGGTTCGCCGCCGAGCACCCGGAGCGGACGCGCAGCCTGCAACTGCTGGCCTCCGGTGGCACCCGCGCGGTTCCGGCGATCATGGAACGCATCCGCACGACGACGACGCTGGCCGCGACCAGTCCGGACGTGCAGTACACCAGGGAGCGCATCGCGAACCTGCTGGCCGATCCGGCGACGGTGGACGAGGACCTGGTCGACGCCCGCTACCGGATCTACCACCAGCCCGAGTTCGTGAAGATGCTGCCGCACCTGCTGTGCATGCAGGACATGACGGTCCGCCGGCGCAACCTGCTGCGCCCGGACCGGATGGGCAGGATCACCGCCCCGACCCGGATCTACTGGGGCAGGCACAACCCGATGGGTGACGTGACCGAGGCCGAGGGCATCCACGCCGCGATCCCCGGCTCCGAACTGGTCATCTTCGAGGAGTGCGGTCACTTCCCGCAGATCGAGTACCCGGAGCGGTTCAACGAATTGGCCGTCGAGTTCCTGCGGGCGGCCGCGTGACCAGGGTGGCTGTGCTGGACGACTACCAGCAGGTGGCGGGCTCGTACGCGGACTGGTCGGGGTTGGACGTCGACTTCGTCGGTGAGCACCTGACCGGGGACGCGTTGGTCGACCGGCTGGCCGGGCGTGAGGTCGTGGTCGCGATGCGCGAGCGGACGCCGTTCCCCAGGGAGGTGCTGGCCCGGCTGCCGGACCTGCGGATGCTGATCACCACGGGCATGCGCAACCGGTCGATCGACGTGGCGGCGGCAGGCGATCTCGGCATCGTGGTGACCGGCGCCCGAGGCATCAGGACTCCGACCTCCGAGCTGACCTGGGCACTGATCCTGGGCCTGGTCCGCCCGGTCGCTGAGTACGACCGGGACATCCGCGCCGGTCAGTGGCAGCGCACGGTCGGCGGTGACCTCGCAGGCCGCACGCTGGGCCTGGTCGGGCTCGGCAACCAGGGCAAGGCGGTGGCCGCGGTCGGCAACGCGTTCGGCATGGACGTCGTCGCGTGGAGCCCGCACCTGACCGAGGAACGGGCTGCCGAGGGCGGCGCACGGCTGGTCGAACGCGCCGAGTTGTTCTCGACGTCGGACGTGGTCAGCGTGCACATGGCGCTCGTGCCGGCCACCCGGGGCATCGTGGGGGAGGCCGAACTGCGGGCCATGCGGCCGGAGTCGTTCCTGGTCAACACGTCCCGTGCGGCCCTGGTCGACGAGGACGCGCTGCGCAAGGCCGTCGAGGGCGCGTGGCTGGCCGGCGTGGCGCTGGACGTTTTCGACATCGAGCCGGTGCCAACTGATCACTGGCTGCTCACGGCGCCGAGGACGCTGCTGTCGCCGCACATGGGCTACGTGTCCGACGTGAACTACCGGACGTACTTCACCGACGTGGTGGCGAACATCGCCGCGTACCGGGCAGGCGAGCCGGTGCGGGTGCTGGGCGGCTGACCCCGGCAGACTGGGACCGTGCAGCTACCCGCCGACCTGCCCGACCTGCCTGTTCGTGCGGTGCTGGACGAGGTCGTCGCCGCACTGGCCGAGCATGGCACGGCTGTGCTGGTCGCCCCACCGGGCACCGGCAAGACCACGATCGTCCCGCTGGCCCTCGGCGCTGCCATGGCGGGCCGGATCGTGGTCGCCGAACCCAGGAGGCTGGCGGCCAGGGCAGCGGCGGCGAGGATGGCCGACCTGCTCGGCGAGCCGGTGGGTCGCACGGTCGGCTACGCGGTGCGCGGCGACCGGCGGACGTCCGGCGCCACGCGGATCGAGGTCGTCACCAGCGGACTGCTGGTGCGCAGGCTCCAGTCCGACCCGGAACTGGCCGGCACGTCAGCCGTACTGCTCGATGAGTGCCACGAACGGCACCTGGACGCCGATCTGCTGCTCACGCTGCTGCTGGACGCACGGGCCGGATTGCGCCCTGACCTGCGGTTGCTGGCCGCGTCGGCGACCATCGCCGGCGAACGGCTGGCTGGTCTGCTCGGGGCAGGCACACCGCTGGTGCGGGCCACGGTGCGGACCTACCCGGTGGAGATCAGCTATCTGCCGCCTGTCCGCACCGAGCGCATCGAGAACTGCGTCGCCAGAGGCGTCCGCACAGCACTGTCCGAAACGGACGGTGGCGTACTCGCGTTCCTGCCCGGGGTAGGGGAGATCCGCAGGGTCACGACGCTGCTGACTGGACTGAATGTGCTGCCGCTGCACGGCAGGCTGGCGGCGGGGGAGCAGGACGCGGCCCTGCGGCCGGGCACCTCTCGACGCGTCGTACTGGCCACCGCGATCGCCGAGTCCAGCCTGACCGTGCCGGGCGTGCGTGCCGTGGTGGACGCCGGTCTGGCCAGGGTGCCGAGGATGGACCACCGTCGTGGCCTCGCAGGCCTGGTCACCACCAGGGTCTCGGCGGCGGTGGCCGAGCAGCGGGCAGGCCGCGCCGGTCGGCAGGCGCCCGGCCGGGCGTACCGGTGTTGGCCGGAGCGGGAGCAGGTGACGCTGCCCCGGTTCCCGGAACCGGAGATCAGGACCACCGACCTGACCAGGCTGGCGCTGGAACTGGCCTGTTGGGGCACTCCGGACGGCGATGGCCTGGTCTGGTGGGACCGCCCGCCGGCTGGCCCGCTGGCCGCCGGCCGGGAGGTGCTGACGGCGCTCGGCGCGCTGGACCGGTCCGGCCAGGTGACCGAACGCGGACGGCGAATCGCCGGTATCGGGCTGCATCCGCGACTGGCCAGAGCGCTGCTGGACGGTGCGGCCGCTGTCGGTACGAGGACCGCGGCCGAGGTGGTGGCCCTGTTGGACGACGACACGCTCGCCACCGGTCAGGACGTCGACGACGCATTGCGGCGGCTGCGGTCCGACGACCGAGGCGATGCCGCCCGTCGCTGGCGCAGGGAGGTGCGCAGGCTGTCCGCGCTGGTCGCCGACCAGCCGGCCGGACCGTGGCCGGACGCTGCCCTGGTGGTGGCGTTGGCGCATCCCGAGCGGCTGGCCAGACGGCGGGCTGCCGGGTCCCGGGTGTACCTGATGGCTGGTGGCACCGCTGTCGAGGCGGCAGCCGGAACCGACTCGGAGTGGCTGGCCGTGGCCAGCGCCGACCGTGCGCCGGGCAGTGCTCAGGGCAAGATCAGGCTGGCGGCGCGGGCCGACCAGCGGCTGGCCGAACAGGCGGCGCCGGCACTGCTGTCCACTGTGGACGAGGTGCTGTGGGCCGACGGTGATGTCGTTGCCAGGCGGGTCTCCCGGCTCGGTGCGATCGTGCTGCGCGAGCAGCCACTCACCGATCCGGCCCGCGACGACGTGCGCCGCGCACTGGTGGCCGGGCTGCACGTCGAGGGCATCGGCCTGCTGCGCTGGCCGACCGAGGCGGTTCGGCTGCGGGAGCGGATGGCGTTCCTGCACCGGGTCGTCGGTCCGCCGTGGCCGGCAGTGGACGACGACGCGCTGCTGGCTGGTGTGGAGACGTGGCTGGGGCCGGAGCTGGGCAGGGCGCGCAGGCGGTCCGACCTGGCCCGCGTGTCGACCCACGACGCGCTGTCCCGGCTGCTGCCCTGGCCGGCAGCCGGCAGATTCGAGGAACTGGCACCCGATCGGCTGCCGGTGCCGTCCGGCTCGCGGATCAGACTGGACTACTCGGCGGACGAACCGGTACTGCCGGTGAAGGTCCAGGAGGCGTTCGGCTGGACCGACACGCCGACCATCGCCGACGGCCGGGTGCCGGTGCTGCTGCACCTGCTCTCCCCGGCCGGTCGGCCGGTCGCCGTGACCAGGGACCTCGCGTCGTTCTGGCGCAACGGCTACCAGCAGGCCAGGGCCGAGCTGCGCGGGCGCTACCCGAAACACGCCTGGCCCGCCGACCCGACGACAGCCACACCGACCCGCCGCCCGGCCCGAGGTTGACGTCGGCAAAGCTGGCGTTCATGTCATTGACCACGCAGCTGTACGACGGTGAGCTGGCCCGTTGGTGCGCGACCAGGCTGCCGGGCACCGCCGGAGTGGTGGAAGCCGTGGCCAGGGCAGGCGCGGGCCACCGGCCGATCCGCCCGGCAGGACAGGTCGGCCAGCAGCACTGGGCCGCTGTCGGCGGCACGCTGGGCGTGCGGCTGGCGTTCCTCGTGCAGCACGCGCCGCCGTACTACAGCCTGCTGGGCCTGGCGGGCGGCGGCATCGTCACCCGGCGGTGGGCCGACCTGACCGCCGCGACCTGGCCGACGCACCGCAGGCTGCCGGCAGCGCAGCAGGCCCGCGCCCTGCAACTGCGGCCGACCCCGACCGGCTGGTTCGACCTCGGCCCCGGCATCGATCCCGGCGACGACGACACCAGCCAGGAGCGCCTGCTCTCCGACTTCTTCGACCGCACCGTGCGCAGCCTGGAAGAACACGCCCCGGCCGGGCAACTGGCACAGCCTGCCGTGGAGGCGAACCTGCTCCGGGCGTGCTACGTGCTGTCCAGCTGGGAGGACATCTACCGGTCCGGCACGCTGGTGGACACGCTGCTCGCGCTGCACGAACGCGGCAGCTATCACATGGAGGAACTGCGGGCGATCGCCCCGGAGTCGGTCATCGCCGAGTTGCAGCGGCTGATCGCGCTGACCAGAACCTCCGGGGTGCTGCAGCAGTGGCGCGAGGCAGCCGGCAAGCCGGCACCGGGCGAATCGCTCGGCGTGGCGGGGCCGGTGATCGTGGACAACTGGGCCGACGGCGACCTGCTGATCGGCAAACCGGGCACCGAGAACGGCCACACCCTGGTCGACGTCAAGACCGTCGTGCGCGTCGATCACCCGCAGCGGACCGAGCGGTGGCTGTGGCAGATCCTCGGCTACGCGTGGCTGGACGTCACCAATCGCTGGGGCATCGACTCGGTGGCGCTCTACTTCGCCCGACACGGCCTGCAGCTCACCTGGCCACTGGACGAACTCGCCGAGGAACTCGCGGGCCCTGGCGTGAGCGTCGACCAACTCAGGGCCGAGTTCGTCCAACTGGCCGAGCGCGTCCTGACCAGCGAAGGCGCACAGCTGCCCGCGCGGTAGGCCGCGTGGCCGGTGCCACAATGGTGCTGATGACAACTGCCAGGTACGCCCGTCACCAGCGACTCTCGGCCGTCCTGGCGTCTTACAGCGACATCGAGTTGGCCGCGCTCGTGGCCACTGGTCGGGCCAACGACGTGGGTGTCGGTGGCGGCTCGGCGGTGCTCGACGTCGAGGGCGTACCGGTGTTCGCGAAGCGGATCCCGTTGACCGACCTGGAGCTCGCCCACCCGGAATCCACCGCGAACCTGTTCGACCTGCCGATGTTCTGCCAGTACGGCGTCGGCGGCCCGGGCTTCAACGCGTGGCGCGAGTTGGCCGCGAACATCATCGTCACCGACGGCGTACTGGCCGGCGAAACTGACCTGTTCCCGATGCTCCACCACTGGCGGGTGCTACCCGGCCGTCCGCCGGTCGCCGCCGAACACGCCGACATCGACACGGTTGTCGCCGCCCGGGACGGCCACCCGGCAGTGCGTGCCCGCCTCGAAGCGCTGGCCGCCGCATCGTCCAGCCTTGTGCTGTTCTGCGAGTACATCCCGCACCCGTAGAGGGCTGGCTGCGCGAGAATCCGGCAGCCAAGGCCGCCGCGGTCGAGCGGCAGTTCTCGGAGATGGTGACGTTCCTGCGTGATCGGGAGTTGCTGCACCTGGACGGACACTTCGGCAACATGCGTACCGACGGCGAGCGGATCTACCTCAGCGACTTCGGCCTGGCCACATCGCCGCGGTTCGACCTGTCCGCCGCCGAGCGCGACTTCGCGGAACGCCACGCCACTCACGACGCAGGCTATGCGGCCATGCGACTCGTCAACTGGCTGGTGACCGACGTCTGCGGGGTACCGATGCCGACCAGCGGCGGACCGGTCGCCCGCAACGAGTACGTGCTCCGGTGCGCCGCTGGTGACATCCCGGCCGACCTGCCGCCTGTCGTGGCCGCGATCCTGGCCCGGCACGCACCTGCCGCCGCGAGGATCAACGCCTTCTACTGGAAACTGTTCGGCGGCGACATCCACGCGGAGTACCCCGCCATCCCTACCTGCTGAAGTGCGCCTTCTTGATGGTCGCGTGCACGCCCGTGGTGCGGTCCACCACCTGGGAGACGTGGAAGTCGGCGGCTGCCGAGAGGTATGCGTAGGCGACCGCGCGATCCATCCCGAGATCGTGCTGCAGGAAGTCGAGCGCGTTGACCACCGCGCGCCGCATCGCGATGTTGAGGTCGTTGACCTGGCCGTTCTCGCCGGCGTCCGGATCGGACAGTCCAATGGGGACCCACACGTCCGGGTTCTCGGCGAACGGATAGGTGAACGCGACCGAGGGCGCGTCGCCCGAGCCAGGTTTGCAGACGGTCAGCCGGAACGTCGCCCGCAACGAGCCCTCCATCGCGGTGAGCGACACCTCGCCGTCGCCCATCGCCATGTGTGGGTCGCCGGTGTAGAACAACGCGCCCTCGGCGAACACCGGCAGGTAGAACGCGGCGCCGACGGTCAGCGCGTTGATGTCGATGTTGCCGCCGCCCAGTGTTGGCGGGATCGAGTTGAGGTTCGGGTCGGTCAGACTCGCCGACGAGGCGAACGCGACTCCGGTCATGCCCATGAACGGGGTGAGCGGGAACCGGACACTGCCCCTGTTGCCGCGCGCCATCACTCCGACCGCGCCGTGCGAGCCCGACTGCACCGGCGTGAACACCGAGACGTTGCCGTACTCCGTCGGGATACCGGTGGCCCGTCCATCGGTGGCGATCGGCGGCATGACCTCGGCCAGCGTGATGCCGGCGGGCGCCGACCCGTCGGCCGCCCTGGCCAGCGCGCCCTTGCCGTGTCGGCTGGACACGACGCCGTAGGGCACCCTGGGCAGGAACGACAGCATCTCGATCTTCAGCACGTCACCGGGCTCTGCGCCGTCGACGTAGATCGGGCCGGTGACCACGTGTGGCCCGTCGACGTCGAAGTTCCGGGTCGTCCTGTCGTACTCGGCGGCGATCGCGATCGCGTCGTCGAGCACCTGCCGCCTGGCGACGTCGTGCGAACCGAAATAGGCCACCGGATCGCGGCCCTGGTCCTCCAGGATGCCCTCGTGCGACACGGTGTCGACGGTGACAGTCTCGCCGGAGCGGATGCGCAGCACCGGCACGCTGCCGGTCGCCGGGACGTAACCCCACCGGACCTGGTCGGGCAGCGAAGGCAGGTAGTGCTGGCCGTGGATCGGCCCGGCCCCGGGTTGCAGGATCTCCCGTGGCAACGAGGCGTGTGCCGCGGGCACGGCGGCGGCCAGGCCGGCCGCGCCGCTGGTCAACACCGCCGCGGCGCGGAAGAAGCCACGGCGGCCGAGACCGCGGATCAGAACTTGCCGGATGTCACTGACGTTGCCGGGTCCGTGCACCGAACCTCCCAGAGCCTCTGTGGTGGTGCTTGTCGAGAACCTGTCTAGGCGTGGCGGCTTTCGGTCGTGTTACGGGCGTGTGGCCGCACGGTCAGTTCGGACGTGACCAGTGTTACGAGTAGCGCCGCTCGGGGCGGAACATAGGATCTTCAGACATGAGGATCGGTGTCGTGTTTCCCCAGACCGAGATCGGTGGGGCTGCGAGTGCGGTACGCGCCTACGGCCAGCGGGTGGAGGAGTTGGGCTACCAGCACGTCCTGGCCTACGACCACGTCGTCGGCGCCGATCCCGAGGCTCACGCGCCGTGGACGGGTCCCTACAACGTGCACACCACGTTCCACGAGCCGATGGTGTTGTTCGGCTACCTGGCTGCGCTGACCTCGCTGGAGATGGTCACCGGGATCATCATCCTGCCGCAGCGGCAGACGGTGCTGGCGGCCAAGCAGGCTGCCGAGATCGACCTGCTGACCGACGGGCGGTTCCGCTTCGGTGTCGGTATCGGCTGGAACGCGGTCGAGTACGAGGCGCTGGGCAAGGACTTCCACAACCGGGGTCGCAGGTTCGACGAGCAGATCACGCTGCTGCGCCGGCTGTGGACCGAGCCGTCGATCACCTTCGACGGTGACCACGACAAGGTGACCGCCGCCGGGCTGGCCCCGTTGCCGGTGCAGCGGCCGATCCCGCTGTGGTTGGGTGCGCAGTCACCACGCGCCTACGAGCGGGTGGGGCGCCTGGCCGACGGCTGGTTCCCGCAGATGGGCCCGGACGAGAAGTTCGACGCGGCACTGGCCAGCATCAACGCGGCGGCCGAAGCGGCGGGCCGGGACCCGGCCACCATCCAGATGGAGCCGAGGGTCAGCTACCAGAAGGGCGGCCTGGACAAGCTCGTCGAGCAGGTCGCCGCGTGGCGCGACCGAGGCGCCACCCACCTGTCGGTCAACACCATGAAGGCGGACCTCGGCCCGGTGGAGGGCCACCTGACCGCGCTCACCGAGGTCGCGGAAGCACTGCGGCTGTCGTCCTGACCAGCCGATGAGCGCGCCGCGCTCGCCGAGGAGGCACGACGTGACCATCGACTTCGCCCGGCGGCTGCGCTCCCGGGAGACGATCTCCGGGTACTGGATGTCGTCCGGCAGCGCCGTGCTCACCGAGCGCATCGCGATGACCGGCTACGACTATGTCTGCATCGACCTGCAGCACGGGCTGATGGACTACGACGCGTGCCTGAACTCGCTGATCGCGGCGGACGCTGGTGGCTCGGCGGGCGTCGTCCGGGTGCCGACGCACGAACCTGCCTGGATCGGCAGGGCACTGGACGCCGGTGCGCAGGCGGTCATCGTGCCGCTGGTGAACAACGCCGCCGAGACCGAGGCCGTCGTCCGCGCCACCCGGTACCCGCCTGCGGGGGTCCGCAGTTTCGGGCCGAGCCGCTCGTCGCTGCGGATCGGCCCCGACCCGCGCGACGCGGACGCGTCGGTCGGCTGCATCGTGATGATCGAGACCGCCGAGGCGATCCGGAACATCGAGGCGATCTGCTCGGTGCCCGGGCTGTCCGGCGTGTACGTCGGTCCGTCCGATCTCGCGCTGGCTCTCGGCGCGCGGACACCGGGCGCCGGTCCGGCCATGCCCGAGTTCGGCCAGACGTTGGATCGGGTGTGCAAGGCGGCTGCCGAGGCCGGCATCGCGGCAGGCCTGCACTGCTTCACCGGTGACGCCGCTGCCGCCGCACTGCGTACCGGATTCACGTTCTTCTCGATCAGCAACGACCTCAACCACCTGGAGCAGCACGCCCGCGGCGAACGCGAGCGCGCACTGGGCCTGTGACGCCTGCCGCGACAACCTGAGCACACCGGGTCGTCGCGCTCGTCGTGGCGCCGTCCGGCCGAGGGAACTCTGCCGCTCCCATCAATTCGCACTGTCAGCGAATAGCGTTTCACAGCTCACACGTTTGAGCGGTTTAGCCAATTCTCGTAGCGAAAACTCGAAGTGCCCGCACTTGATGGTGGAGGAGAATTCGTCAGATATATCGTGCCGGTGGCGCGGACCGAGAGGTGTCCTGATGTTGCGTTCACAGGTCGAACCCCAAGCGTCATGACATCGGTCGGCGTCGAGCCATTGTCGTGCTGGCCGGCACGGTACTGGCGGCGCTTGATGGCCATCGACCTGAAACTACGTGACCCGGCTGGTTTGGCCCAGTTCGACACAGCAGTGGCCACACGTGGACACTATCTGACCGGGGCGCAGTTCGCCGCCCGGTTCGGTCCCGGCGCCGCCGACGTGAGTTCGGTATCCCTGACCGCTGCCGGCCTTGAGGTCACTGCGGTCAGCGGGAACAGTCAAGTGGTGGACGCGACGGGTACGGCGGGTGCATTGACCGCCTTGTTCCACACCACATTGAGCACTTATGAAAATGGTTCGCGTACGTTCTTCGCGAATGACGATCCGGTGGTGATCCCGGCAGCGCTCGCCCCGGTGATCGAAGGCGTCGTCGGGTTGGACAACCGCGCGGTGATGACCCCGGCCGGCACGCGGCCCACTGCGCAGGCGACCACCAGGCCGGTCGGCGGGCTGTCACCCAGCCGGGTGAACAGCGCGTACCGGTTCGGCCAGTTGGGCGCCACCGGTTCGGGCGTGACGGTGGTGCTGTGGGAGTTCGACGGCCACAAGGTGGACCGCGCCGGCTACGACGCGGCGCCGAGTTCCGGCGAGTTCGAGGTCGAGGAGGACAGCGAGATCGTCAGCGCGATCGCCCCGGCGGCGACGGTCATCTCGATCTCGTGGGGTGAGTGCGAGGCGCAGCCGTCGGCGTCGTACCTGACCGCGATCAACAACGCGTTCAGCCAGGCGGCTGCCGAGGGCATCGGCATCTACAGCGCCTCCGGCGACCGGGGCTCACGCGACTGCGCAGCCACCCCGACCACGCCGGCCGTGGACTTCCCTGGTTCGAGCGTCTACGACACGAGCGTCGGCGGCACGAAACTGACGCTGGGCACCGGCGTTGTGTACGGCTCGGAGACGGCGTGGGCCAACGGCGGCGGTGGCGCCTCGGCGGTGTTCGCGAAGCCGGGGTGGCAGACCGCCGGCGCGTCGACGATGCGGATGGTGCCGGACGTCTCGGCGGTCGCCGACCCCGCGAGCAGCTACTCGGCCTACATCCAGGGTGCGTGGACACAGGCAGGCGGGACGAGCGCGGCCGCTCCGGCGTGGGCAGCGTTCACCGCGCTGTACAACCAGAAGGCGGAGACCGCGGGCAAGGCCGATCTCGGTTTCGCCAATCCGGCGCTGTACCAGGTCGCCGGCAGTGCCAAGTACGCCGCTGTGCTGCACGACGTGACCACCGGGTCGAACGGCGACTACACCGCGACCACCGGCTACGACGAGACAACCGGCCTCGGCTCACCGATCGGTGACGGCCTGGCCGCTGTGCTCGGCGTCGGCGCCAACGTCGTCACGGTGACCAGTGCCGGCAACCAGTCCACCGCCGTGGGCACAGCCGTGAACCTCGCGGTGCAGGCGGCCACACGGGCGCGATCACCGGCAGGCCGACCGCGATCAGCAACTCCACGGTCACGGTCACCGCGACCGACAACACCAAGATCGCGGGCAGCGTGACGTTCACCTGGACGGTGATCGGCAACACCGTGACGGTCACCAACCCGGGCAATCAGTCCACTGTGGTCGGAACGGCGGTGAGCCTCGCCGTGCAGGCCAACGACTCCGGTACCGGCGCCACGCTGACCTACGCGGCGACCGGGCTGCCGGCCGGCTTGTCGATCAACGCGACGACCGGTGCGATCACCGGCAAGCCGACCGCGACAGGCACCTCCAACGTCGTGCTGACGGTCACCGACAACACGAAGTCCTCGGGCACGGCGTCGTTCACGTGGACCGTGAGCGCGGCCAGCACATGCACCGTACCGGGCCAGAAGATCACCGACCCTGGCTTCGAGTCGGGCAACACGGGATGGTCGGCCAGCACCAAGGTGATCGGCGAGTACGCCGCCGCGGGCGAACCCGTGCGTACGGGCACCTGGGTGGCCAGGCTGCCTACGGCACCACCCACACCGACATCATGACCGAGTCGGTGACCATCCCGACGGGTTGCAGCGCGACGCTGTCGTTCTACCTGCACATCGACTCGGCCGAGACGACGAAGACGTCCCAGTACGACACGTTCACGGTCAAGGCCGGTTCGACCGTGCTGGGGACGTTCTCGAACCTGAACGCGGCCAGTGGCTACACGCTGCACTCCTACAACATGACCAGCTACGCGGGCCAGGCCGTGACCCTCACGTTCACCGGTACCGAGCGTCGCTGCAGACGTCGTTCGTCCTGGACGACACGTCACTGACCGCCGGCTAGCCAAGACTGGACCAGCGACTCCAGCCTGCGGAGCAATCGGGCACGGGCGGGTTCGGCGCCCCTGAGGAGATGGAACGGCCAGGACAGCAGCAGCATCGTCAACTCGGCGGCGATGGTGGCCATCCGCAGGGTCGCGTCGGCCGGAATGGCCCTGCCGCGGGCGTACGCGGTGCGCATCGCCTCGCGTGGTGGTGTCAGCCCGTTGAACTCCGCGCGTTGCCACAGCAGGGCAAGGTCTTCCGGGCCGTGGCCGATGCCGACCTCCTGCCAGTCGATCCAGACGTACCGATCCGCCGGGTCGACCAGGATGTTGCCGAGGTGGCAGTCGCCGTGCTGGAGACAGGTCGGCAGCCTGGCCACCGCTGCGGCCAGGCTGCCGAACGTCGACCACACCGGTGCCAGCAGCGGGCCGTAGCCTTGTGCTTGCCAGAATCGTTCTGCCGCAGCGAGTTCGGTGTTCGTCGCCGTATGCGGAGTCTTCACCCATGACCAGGCCGCGGGCCGGTTCCGGTGCAGGCCACCCAGTTCAGCGGCCAGGTCCACCCACGACCACCTGGTCGGTGCCGCGCCGGCCGACTCCAGCAGCAGGCAGGTGCCGTCGGCGTGCTCCACGCCGGCCAGCAGCTTCGGCACCAGCACCGGTACGCGGTGGGCGAGTTCCCGGTAGAAGCGCAGTTCGCGGCCGGCGCCCTGCCGGTCCGGCCCGGAAGCGACCTTCAGCACCACGTCCCGGCCGCCGACGGTGACGCGGTGGACCGCCGCGCCGGAAGCGCCGCCGGCGACGGTGTGCACGGCGGTCGGTTCGCCGTGCACACCCAGCAGTGGCCACCAACGCGTGACCTCTTGCCCGCCTGCGGTCATGAGTTCAGGTGCATGCCGTTGATGATGGCCAGGTTCGCCACGAACACCACCGGCAGCAGCACGCCGAGCAGATGCTGGCCGGACGCCCACAGGCCGAGAGCGGCACCGCCGAACACCAGCACGACGGTGATCCAGTGCAGCACGGGGGAGGAGACGCTGGCCTGCGGTGCCGCGAACAGGGCCCACAGCACGATGGCCACCGCGGGGGTGCCGAGGCCCAGTAACACCTTGCCCGCCGTCGAACCGCCTGCCTGGAAGCCCCAGTAGTCGAGGGCGACGATCGCGGCGAGTTCCAGCGCGAACGCGAGACCGAGGTTGCCTACCCGCCAGATTGTGTCGATCATGTTCTCCCCCTTCACGATGAGAGCACCGCTCTCTGTTGAGATCAGTGTTCAACGCATCGGGCGAACTGTCAAGAGCACTGCTCTCTAATGTGATCAGCGCTTCACTCAGCTATGTCCGGTTGAGGTCCGGCGGGCAAGTCCGGAAAATCGGTCACGTGGTCACCTGCTACGTGGTTCCATCCCGACATGGAACCATCGCCACGTCCACAGGGGGACTTCACGCCAGCGCCACCGGTGCGACTGCCACCCGATCCGGGTGCGCAGCCGGTCGACACGGCATTACGTCGCGTCATCGTCCTGATGTTCGTCAACCTCGGCCTCAGCGTGCTGACCACGATCATCACGCTCTTCCTGCACAACAGCGTGCTGAGCTACCAGTTGGCGCACGCGCGCATTCCGGCGAACGCGACGCCTGCCCAGGTCGACGCGATCCATCAGGCGTTGCAGACCGCGCTGTGGAGCAGGCTGGTCGCCACCGTGCTGGTGGCCGCGCTCTACATCTGGCGGGCGTACGCGCTGCGCCGCGGCTCCCGGGGCGCCTACCTGCGGCTCTACTACATCTGCGTGGCCGGCATCATCGGCATCGCGTACCTGATCCTGGCCGGCCAGTACCCGGTCTGGATGCGTGTCGAGCAGGCCCTGCAGGCGGTGGTGCTGGTCGCCCTGCTGCTCGCGGTGAGCCGCAAAGAGGTGCGCAACCGCTTCGCCAAGCAACGCCTCGCCTGAGCGAGGAGTTGACGCAACCGCTTGGTTGCCATAATGTGGCAACTGAACGGTTGCTACTTGCTTGGGAGGCAGTCATGGGTTTTCCCGATCGCATCGAGCGGACGATGGAACTCGCACACCCGCCGACGAAGGTGTGGGCGGCGATCACCACGGCCGAGGGACTGGGTACCTGGTTCGGCAACAAGGCCACGATCGACCTGCGTCCCGGTGGGGCGGCCAGGATGAGCTGGACCGGCGGACACACGGCCGAGATGAGAGTGGAACGCGTCGAGGAGCCGACCGCGTTCGGGTTCACCTGGCGCGTCGACGGTCTGCCGGACGACGATCCCCGGCGCACCTATGTTGAGTTCACCCTCGAACCGGTCGGCGCCGGCACCCGGCTGACGGTGGTGGAGACCGGGTTCGCCCAACTGCCCGAGGACATCTATCGCAAGTCGTTCGACGGCAACACCCAGGGCTGGCGCAGCGAACTGGGCGAACTGGTCGACTACCTCGATGCCGCCTGATATCGAGGCGGTCGCCGAACAGGTCTTCAGCGCCCTGGCCGACCCGAGCCGGCGCGCCATCCTGGCCGCGCTGGCCGCCGGGGGTCCGGCCACGGCGACGGACCTGGCCGACCGGCTGCCGATCACCCGGCAGGCGATCGCCAAGCACCTTGCCCTACTGGCCGAAGCTGGCCTGGTGACGGCCGAACCGGGGGAGCGGCGCCGGGTGCGCTACCGGCTCCGCTCCGCGCCGATGCAGGTGGCGCAACAGTTCCTGGCCGCACTGGCCAGGGACTGGGACGGCCCCCTGGCCGCGTTGCAGGACCACCTCGACAACTCAGTCCGGACGAAGGGAGAACACCATGCGGACACCGGAGACCGTGACAGCTGAGGAATGGGAGGCAGCGCGGCAGCGGCTGCTGGTGCGGGAGAAGGAGGTGAGCCGCGCCCGTGACGCGCTGGCGGCACAGCGGCGGCGGATGCCATGGCTGGAGGTGCGGCAGGAGTATGCGTTCGACGGGCCTGAGGGCAGGGTGAGCCTGCTCGACCTGTTCGCAGGCCGCCGTCAGCTGATCGTCTACCGCGCCTTTCTCGATCCCGGCGTGCACGGCTGGCCGGACCACCCGTGCGTCGGGTGTTCCCTGGTGGCCGACCAGGTCGCCGACGTGGCACACCTGAACGCCAGGGACACCACGCTCGTCTTCGTGTCCCGCGCGCAGCAGTCGGACATCACGCGGGTGAAGGCGCGGATGGGCTGGACGATGCCCTGGTACACCATGGCCGACGGCTTCGACGCGGACTTCGGCGTCGACGAATGGCACGGCACGAACGCGTTCATCCGCGACGGCGACACCGTGTACCGCACGTACTTCGTCAACAACCGTGGCGACGAGCCGATGGGCGGCACCTGGGCCTACCTGGATCTGACGGCGCTCGGCCGGCAGGAGGACTGGGAGGACTCGCCGGCCGGCTACCCCCAGACTCCGCCGTACTCGTGGTGGAACTGGCACGACGAGTACGCCGACGCCAAGGAGCAGTGACCATGGAGCGACCGCCGATCGTCACCGCGGAGGAATGGCAACAGGCCCGCGACGAACTGCTGGTGGCGGAAAA
>DASXYT010000039.1:0-8058 GCA_036502345.1 Pseudonocardiaceae bacterium
GCCCTGATGACAGTGGCGTGCCAGCTCGGCAACAGCCTGGACGGCGAAGTGGTGGCCGGGGTGATGACAGCGGCGGCGCGCAACCCGGTGCTCGCCAAGACCATGCACGAGTACATGTACGAGAAGAAGCACGCCGTGCACGAAGCCGTGATCGGTCGTGCTGTACAGCGCGGGGAACTCGACCCGGCAACGGATCCGGACCTGCTGCACGAGGTCCTGCATTCGATGGTGCTGGCGAGGCGGTTGGAGATCTGCGAAGCACTGGACGGCGAATTCGCCCGGCACGTCGTCGATGACGTGCTGATTCCGGTGCTGACACACCGCACCACTTAGAGGCCCCAACACGATGGCGTTCGATCACTGAGCGGCGTCCAGGTGCGCCAGCTGCAAGGCGGAGGAGGTCCCGGTCCCTCAGTTGGACCGGGACCGACGACAACGCCGCAGATGGTGTGCCTGGGCGTCGCGAGCCGAACAGTTGTTGCGTCAGGAGCTCGCATTGCCCGGCCGTCCGGACAGCGCTAAGTACCACCAGTGAGCTTGGCTACACCAGGTCTCGGTCTCTGGTAGTGAGGCGCCCTGCTGCCCGGACGGTACTAGCCTGACGGAGGAGTTTTCAGATTCGAGAGCGAGACGGATAGAGGCGAGCGCCAACCGTGTCCAGCAGCACCGCGTCACAGTTCGGACCGAACGAGTGGCTGGTCGAGGAGATGTACGAGCAGTTCCTCGCGGACCCCTCGTCGGTGGATCCGGCGTGGCACGACTTCTTCGCCGACTACAAGCCGACGCAGCGCGCGGCCGGTGTGGGGGACAACGTCGCACAGCCCACGGGCAGTGCGGCGACCGTGGATTCGGCCACCGTCGGTGGCCGCCACGCGAGCACCACCGGCACCGCGACCAGGATCACATCGTCGCCGCCAACGAAGGCCGCGACCAACGGTCAGGCCGTGGCGAGCAAGCCGGCCACGACGACTCCGACCGCGAAGCGCGCGGCGACGGCGCCGCCGCCCACGAAGGCACCGGCTCCGCCTACCAAGGCGCCCTCGACTCCGCCGTCGACCAGCGGCCTGCCCACCACGGGCAAGCCGGCGCCCGCAGCGGCCGCCAAGGCCACCCCGGTCAAGCCTGCCGAGGGTGAGCAGGTCAGCCCGATCCGTGGTGCCGCCGCCGCCATCGCGAAGAACATGCAGGCGTCGCTGACCATGCCGACCGCGACCAGCGTGCGCGCGGTGCCGGCCAAGCTGCTCGCCGACAACCGCATCGTGATCAACAACCACCTCAAGCGGACCCGGGGTGGCAAGGTCTCGTTCACGCACGTCATCGGCTACGCGGTGGTGCGCGCGCTGCAGGCCTACCCGAACATGAACCGGCACTTCGCCGAGACCAACGGCAAGCTGACGGTGGTCACGCCGGAGCACGTGAACTTCGGCCTGGCGATCGACCTGCCCACCAAGGACGGTGGCCGCACCCTGGTCGTCGCGTCCATCAAGGGCTGCGAGTCGATGTCGTTCGGCCAGTTCTGGCAGGCCTACGAGGACCTCATCCGCAAGGCCCGCGGCGGCGGACTGACCACTGAGGACTTCGCGGGCACCACGATCTCGCTGACCAACCCGGGCACCATCGGCACCAACCACTCGGTCCCCCGGCTGCAGGCCGGTCAGGGCACGATCGTGGGCGTCGGCGCCATGGAGTACCCGGCCGAGTTCCAGGGCACCAGCGAGCAGACGCTGACCAAGATGGGGATCAGCAAGATCCTCACGCTGACGTCCACCTACGACCACCGGATCATCCAGGGCGCCGAGTCGGGCGAGTTCCTGCGTCGCATCCACCAGTTGCTGCTCGGCGAGGACGGCTTCTACGACGACGTGTTCACGTCGCTGCGGCTGCCCTACGAGCCGGTCCGCTGGGTGTCCGACATCCCGGAGGGCGCGGTCGACAAGACCGCAAGGGTGCTGGAACTGATCGACGCCTACCGGACCCGTGGCCACCTGATGGCCGACGTGGACCCGCTGAACTACCGTCAGCGCCGGCACGAGGACCTGGACGTCCTGTCGCACGGCCTGACCCTGTGGGACCTGGACCGCGAGTTCCCGGTCGCCGGTTTCGCGGCGCACGACAAGATGAAGCTGCGCGACGTGCTGGGCGTGCTGCGTGACTCGTACTGCCGCACGGTCGGCGTCGAGTACATGCACATCCTGGAGCCCGCCGAGCGCCGCTGGCTGCAGGACAGGGTCGAGGTCAAGCACGAGAAGCCGCCGACAGCGGTGCAGAAGTACATCCTGTCCAAGCTGAACGCGGCCGAGGCCTTCGAGACGTTCCTGCAGACCAAGTACGTCGGGCAGAAGCGATTCTCGCTGGAGGGCGGCGAGACGGTCATCGCCCTGGTGGACGCGGTGCTGGACAAGGCGGCCGAGAACGAACTGGACGAGGTCGTCATCGGCATGCCGCACCGAGGCAGGCTGAACGTGCTGGCCAACATCGTCGGCAAGCCGATCTCGCAGATCTTCCGCGAGTTCGAGGGCAACATCGACCCGGGCCAGGCCCACGGCTCCGGTGACGTGAAGTACCACCTCGGCGCCGAGGGCAAGTACTTCCGGATGTTCGGCGACGGCGAGACGAAGGTGTCGCTGACCGCGAACCCGTCGCACCTGGAAGCGGTCGACCCGGTGCTGGAAGGCATCACCCGTGCCAAGCAGGACCTGCTGGACAAGGGTGCCGAGGGCTTCACCGTGCTGCCCGTCGCGATGCACGGCGACGCCGCGTTCGCAGGCCAGGGCGTGGTCGCCGAGACCCTGAACCTGGCTCTCCTGCGTGGTTACCGCACCGGCGGCACCGTGCACATCATCGTGAACAACCAGGTCGGTTTCACGACGAATCCGGAGCACTCGCGCTCGTCCAAGTACTGCACGGACGTGGCGAAGATGATCGGCGCCCCGGTGTTCCACGTGAACGGCGACGACCCGGAGGCCTGTTACTGGGTGGCCAAGCTGGCCGTCGACTACCGGCAGGCGTTCCACAAGGACGTCGTCATCGACATGGTCTGCTACCGCCGCCGTGGCCACAACGAGGGCGACGACCCCTCGATGACCCAGCCCGCGATGTACGACATCGTGGACGCGAAGCGCAGCGTCCGTAAGACCTACACCGAGGCGCTGATCGGTCGCGGCGACATCTCCATGGAAGAGGCGGAGACCGCGCTGCGCGACTTCTCCAGCCAGTTGGAGCACGTCTTCAACGAGGTCCGCGAACTGGAGAAGTCGCCGCCGAAGACCAGCCCGTCGATCGAGGCCGAGCAGCCCATCCCGACGAAGCTGGCCACCGCCATCTCGTCGTCGACGATCGAGCGGATCGGCCGCGCGCACGTCGACCTGCCGGACGGGTTCAGCCCGCACCCGAGGGTGAAGCCGGTGCTGGAGCGCCGCGCGAAGATGTCCACCGAGGGCGAGGTGGACTGGGCGTTCGCCGAGTTGCTGGCGCTCGGTTCGCTGGTGCTGGAGGGCAGGCTGCTGCGACTGTCCGGTCAGGACTCCCGCCGTGGCACGTTCGTGCAACGGCACGCGGTGCTGATCGACCGCAGGACCGGCGCCGAGTACACGCCGCTGCAGAACCTGTCCGACGACCAGGGCCGGTTCCTGGTCTACGACTCGGCACTGAGCGAGTACGCGGCCCTTGGCTTCGAGTACGGCTACGCGGTGGCCAACCCCGAGGCACTGGTGCTGTGGGAGGCGCAGTTCGGTGACTTCGTGAACGGCGCCCAGTCCGTCATCGACGAGTTCATCTCGTCGGCCGAGGCCAAGTGGGCGCAGCGGTCCAATGTGGTCATGCTGCTGCCGCACGGTCACGAGGGCCAGGGCCCCGACCACACGTCGGGCCGGATCGAGCGGTGGCTGCAGCTGTGCGCCGAGGGCTCCATGACGGTGTCCATGCCGTCCACGCCGGCCAGCTACTTCCACCTGCTGCGCCGGCACGCGCTGGACGGTGTGCAGCGGCCGCTGGTCGTGTTCACGCCGAAGTCCATGCTGCGCAACAAGGCCGCGGTCAGCCCACTGTCCGACTTCACCGACTCGAAGTTCCTCTCGGTGATCGACGACCCGACAAGGCCGGACCCGTCGAAGGTCACCAAGGTCCTGCTGTGCAGCGGCAAGATCTACTACGAACTGGCCGCCGAGCAGGCGAAACTGGGCACCACGGACGCCGCGATCGTCCGCCTGGAGCAGTACTACCCGGTCCCGTACCGGCGGCTGGCCGAGGCGATGAACCGGTACCCGAACGCGAAGACCGTCCGCTGGGTGCAGGAGGAGCCGGCCAACCAGGGCGCGTGGCCGTTCCTGGGGCTGAGCCTGCCTGAGCTCATGCCCGACCAGTTCAGTGGCCTGCGCAGGGTGTCCCGTCGGCCGATGTCCGCACCGGCCTCGGGTTCCAGCAAGGTGCACGAGGTGGAGCAGCGCGACATCATCGCGTCCGCCTTCGAGTAGACCGTTTCGCAACGACACCGCCGGTCCACGTCGGGCCGGCGGTGTTTCGCGTTCAGAGGGTGGCCGGCAGGCCGAACGCGGAGACCAGGTGTGCGTCCTCGAACGCCGTCATGCTGACCAGTCGGTCGCCCTCGATGCCCAGCACGCCGATCACGAACGGCCGGAAGACGGTCCCGCCTGCGGCTCGGACGTAACCGACGGTCGCGGGCTGCCCGTTGGCCCGAGTCGGCAGCACCCGCCAGGCACCACGGGAGTTCATACCGCCACGCAGCGCCTCGGCCACGTCCGGCTTGCCGCGCCATTCGCCGACCCCTGGATGGATGGTCAGGCGGACGTCCTCGCGGAGCAGTGCGATCAGGCTCTCCGGATCGGCGTGCTCGTGCGCTTCGATGTACTGCTGGAGCAGCCTGCGCTCGGTCTCGTCCGACGTAGACGGCACCGCGGCCCGGTTGGCCTGGTAGTCGGCCATGGTGGCGCGGGCCCGCTGCAGCGCGCTCTTCACGGCGGGTACCGAGCTGTCCAACTGGTCGGCGACTTCGGTGGCCGGGCAGTCGAGCACATCGCGCAGGATCAGCACCGCCCGCTGCCGGGGCGGCAGCAGTTGGATCGCGGCCAGGTAGGCCAGTGAGATCGACTCCCGCGTGACCGCCTGCGTCTCCGGGCCGGGCTGGTCGCTGGTCAACTCGTCGAGCAGCGTGTCCGGGTAGGGCTGCGACGGGCGCCGTTGGTGCCCGCGCAGGGTGTCCAGGCAGGCATTGGTCGCGATCCGGTACAGCCAGGCACGGACGTTGGCCAGCCCCTGCCAGGTGTCCCGGGACCGCCAGGCGCGCAGGAACACCTCCTGCACGTGATCCTCAGCCTCGTCGAAGGAGCCGAGCATCCGGTAGCAGTAAACGTGCAGCTCACGGTGGTACCGGCGAGCGGCATCGTCGAAGTCCATCAGCTTATTTTGCCGACACCGATTCCTTTCGTCGCGCCGCGTCGTCTTGATGACCGTTCACACCGCAACGAGAGGAGATCATCATGCACAGGGTCGTACTGCAGGTGGGCATGACGGTGGACGGCTACATCGCCGAGCTGGAAGGCAATCTCGGCGCGAACTTCGTGCCCGAGGACGAAGCGGTGATCCAGTGGAAGCTGAGGTCGCTGGCCGGGGTCAGCACCCACATCATGGGCCGGAAGACCTATGTGGAGATGGCGTCGTTCTGGCCGACGGCCACCGGTCGCTACGCGGCGCCGATGAACGACAAGCCGAAGGTCGTCTTCTCCAGCAGCCTGCGGAGCGCGGACTGGCCGGAGTCGCGCATCGCCGACGGTGACCTGACCGAGGAGATCGAGAAGCTGAAGCACGAGCCGGGCGACGGCGACATCATGGCCTTCGGTGGCGCCATGTTCGCCCAGGCGCTGGCCAGGCACAACCTGATCGACGAGTACCGCCTGGTCATCCGTCCCGCCGCGTTGGGCGCCGGGCGTCCCCTGTTCAAGGACCTGGCCAAGCCGCTCCAACTGACCCTGACCTCGTCCGAGTCGTTCGCCGACGACACCGTCATCAACGTCTACCGCCCGGTGACCCCCTGACCGGAACTGTTCGGCAAGATCCCGCCCAGCTGTGTGGCGGCCACCCATTCAGAGCGGCGGGTGACCACCACACAGCCTATTCAAAAATCATCAGAGCATATATACGTGCGTCAGGCCGACATTGTCGTTCAGCGTGGGGCCGATCCCTGCGGCTGGCAACCTGAAGTCGTCAGCGAACGTCAAGGAAGCATTGGGGCTGCACCCTGTAACCAGCAGTATCACACGGACCACTCGCACCGAAGATATTAGTGGTATTGGCGCCCTCGAAGTTTGTCCGACCACCAGGTCATCAGCAGATCGCTGGAGTCGACTGCGTTGGATCACAGCTGGTCCCGGACCTGCGAGGACATCAGGTGCTGGCGAGCCGCAGCCATCGATGCAGTCGAGCAGTACTGATAGAGAACGGGCGAGACCGCGTCCGGCGTGGCACCCTTTCCAACAACCATGACGCAATCCTGAGACGATGTCGTCGAAGCGTTAGCCGCGCCGACTCCGACGCCTACCACGGCCAACACCACTGTAATAATCAGTAGTAAAACCGAGCGAATTTTGGCGATTCCCGCGTGGGCACGCAGCCGCCAAACTGGGGTGACAATCCCCCCTATAAATTGCGTCCAACGCCGGCGGATCACTTTTCCCCAACCAAATACCACACCCTGATCGGACGTTTGGGCGAGCTGGCTGCCCTGTACACAGACGTCCGCCTCCAACGCAATCCGGCGTCCGACGTTGCAGCTCCTACGGAATCTCGGATACGGCGTGGGTGTAGCCGGAGGCCAACCACACGGTATAGCCGGTCGTCGCCGGAGCCTGAATGGGCAGACTCCCCGCATCAAGGGCCACCCGCTCGTAGTCCATCAGCATCCCGGTGGCGGGGTTAAAGACCAAGGTGCACCGCAGCGCTGGTGACCCTCCCTGACCGTCACGCGACTGCGCGCTCACAGCGATTCCACTGCGGCCGTCCCGGTCGGTGGTGGCCCCACTGATCGCGAGTCCAGGCTGTGCGGCCAGGATCCGCAACATTGTTGCCTGAAGGTCAGGTGAGACAACCTGGCGATTCCATACCTGGCGGAAGGTGTCAACCCAGTCGAATGCGGACGAGTTGCGCGGGAACTGCCGCGTCAGCGCGCGTTGCAGGTCCTCGACGCTCACGCCGGTGATGAACTGCGCCGCAAGCTTGCCCGGCCCATAGACATCGCTTACCCGCGCAGCCGGGCCATCGGTAGTCACCTTCAGTTCGCCCGAGCCGTCGCTTGCGATCCACTGCTGACGTTCCGAAACCGCAATGTGCGATTCCAGGACCTGCATCTGCGTGGTCACGTCGGTACTGAGGTCCCAAGCCTTCGTCCGCACATAGTGGTAGGGCCCAGATCCGGGCGGGTTCGGTTGCGCGGCAGCGAGGTTGGCCAACTGCGTAAGCATGTCCGTGACCGTCTCCTTCGAAGCAGCGGTAGGTACGTACCGCAGTGTCGGCGCCGTAGCGGCGTAAGCCCTGGAGCCCACGACATGTGGAAGGCTGAACACCACCGCACCGATAAGAGCGAGCGTCGCCGCGGCGGCGACCAATACCGCCGACCGCCGTCGAGTAGAGCGTTGACGACCACGCCCGGCGTCAGGGATCCATTCCGTGGCACCGAGAGGTTCGTTGTCATATGCAGGCACACCGTTCGCCGGGTGGCGATCAAGCAGCTCCACACGTGGACACTGCTGGGCCGCCATGCGTTCCACGGCCGCCCGGGCACGTGCACTCATCATTGATCCTTTCCGCGCACAGCGTCTCCATCACCACGAACCGTCGCCGTGACCTCCACACGATCGAGCCCGCTGCTCACGCTCTGCGAACGGGCAGCGTCCTGTCGTTCCAGTGCGGTTGCCAGCCGCCGTCGCGCGCGGTGCAATCGCACCGCGAACGTTGCGGTGGAGCAGCCGAGATGCCGGGCGGCCTCCCGGCTGCTCAGGCCGTCCCACACTGTCAGGATCAGAGCTTCCCGATCATGATCGGGAAGCT
>DASXYT010000040.1:0-9535 GCA_036502345.1 Pseudonocardiaceae bacterium
AGCGACGTGTGCGCCGAGGTGATGAACGCGTAGATCGGCTGGTAGCCCTGCTCCGGGTCGGTGACCAGACCGGCCGCTGTGCCTGCGGGCGCCACCCCGGATGACGCTGCCCCGGACGGCGCGCTGGCTAAGTCACCTAAGTCGACCTTGCAGCCGGTCAGCGCCGCCGCGGTGAGCGCGACAGCCAGTGTCGTACGAGCCACGCGGTGATTGGCGGGCATGGGTTCTCCTCACATCGCGCACCGGACTGGTATCCATGTGGTTCCCGGTTCACGTGTGGTTGAACCAGTGTGGGTCAGAACATGCCGCCACCTGCGTTGATCGACTGTCCGGTCAGCCAGCGACCGTCGTCGGACACCAGGAATCCGACGATGTCCGCGATGTCGGCGGGCCTGCCCAGCCTGCCGAGAGGTGTCCTGCTGATCACGTGCTCGTCGGCGCCGGACGGCCGGTCGTCGAACGATGCCGTGCGGGTCGGGCCGGGCAGCACGCTGTTCACGGTGATCCCGCGCGGGCCGAGTTCGTGGGCCAACGTGCGGACGAACTGCTCACCGGCTGCCTTCGCCGCCGAGTACAGGCCGAAACCGGGCAGGTGGAACGTGGTCGCACCGCTGGAGACGAACACGATCCGGCCACCGTCGTGCAGCCGGTTGGCGGCTTCCCGGAACGCGACGAACATGGCCCTGGTGTTGGTCACGAACGTCGCGTCGAAATCCTCGGCACGAGCCGCCGCGACGGTGCTGAACGTCGCGTTGGTGTTCGCGTTGTACACCAGCACATCCAAGCCACCGAAGTGGTCTTGCGTCGCGTCGAACAGACCAACCACCTGGTCCGGATCGCCGATGTCCGCCTGCACCGCGATCGCCGCGTTCCCGATCTTCGCCACCAGGTCGTCGGCCGCGGTCTGGTTCGAGCAGTAGTTGACGCCCACTCCGACGCCGTCCGCTGCCAGTCGCGTCGCGATAGCGCCGCCGATGCCCCTGGAACCGCCGGTGACGATGGCCACCTTCATGACGCCTCCTTCACCGTTGCAGCCGTGCCAGTTGGCCGCGCCACGTGGCCATGTCGCCATTCCGATCGGCCAGCAGCGCGGTGAGATCGTCGAAGTCCCGGTGCACGCCCGCCGTCAGTGCTTCGGCACTGGTTGTCCAGCGGGCCAACCGATCCGGGTCCGGCCGACCGGGCAACAGGTGCTCCCGGTAGTAGTCGAACAACTCCAGCAGCACCGGCAGCCAGTCCGGCTCGGTCGGGTCGCCGAGCTCGGCACGGCACGCGCCGTAGTCCGGTGCACCGGTCAGCAGCAGGTACTCCAGCAGGTTCAGTCGTGCGTACAGACCGCCGTCCCGGACCGCTGCTGTGAGCACCGCCCTGGCCTGTGCCGGCTTCTCGTTGTGCCGCAACAGGAGTGCGTAGCGTTTGCTGCTCCACGTGTGCTTCGGACTGTCCGCCAGGATGGCCTGGAACGTTCGCTCGGCCTCGTCGAGCCTGCCGTCCTTCTCCAGGAACCAGGCCTGGTGCGACCGGGTCCAGAGATCGTCGCGCTCGGTGCCACGCAGCGCCCGTCGGTAGGCCCGGTCCGCTTCCGCCATCCGGCCGGCCCGTTCCAGGATGTAGGCGTAGTAGCCGTACCCCGTCGGCCGGTCCGGGTCCATGGCGAACGCCAGGTCCAGGTGCTCCAGCGCAGCGTCGTAGTGGCCAGTCTTGCCGTAGCTCTGGCCGATCCCGAAGTGCGCTGCCGCCGAGTCGTCGTACCCGAGCAGCCAGCCGTACAGGTCGATGGCCGTCAGGTGGACGCCCTCCTCGCGCAACTCGTCCGCGATGGTGAGCACGTCGGCGGTCATGGCTCCCTCCGTTCGCTGATCCGCTGGATGGCCGCCCGGTCCTCGAAAACGCTCTTCACCGCCCGGAGGAACTGCGCGGCGCCGCGCCCGTTCACCACCCGGTGGTCATAGGACAGGCCGAGGTTGAAGTACGGCACCCGCCCGGCTTCCGGATGCCACTCGTGCTGCATCCCGCACAGCGACAGCATCGCGACCTGGCCGGGTTGCACGAACGGCACCGAGGCCACCATGTCGTTGTAGTTGGCCAGTGACACGGAGATCGTGGCGCCGGTCAGTTCGTCACCACGGAAGCGCCCGGTGGTCGACCGCTGCCGGAACGAGTCGAGTTCGGCCCCGATGTCGGACAACGACCTGCCGGTCACCGATCGGAGGACGGGGATGGTCAGGCCGTTGCCCGAGTCGACCGTGACACCCACGTGTACGTCCTCGGCGAGGTAGATGCTGGTGTCGTCGCGCCAGGCCGCGTAGAGCAGTGGGTGGTCGTCCGCGAGGTCACCGAGAACGGCGACCAGCAGCTCCAGCGCACCGAACACCTGACCGGTGGCCAGCCGGGCGGCCTTGCGCTGCTCGACCAGTGCCGTCGCCCTGATCCGGAGCATCGCGAACGCCTGCGGGATCGTCCGGTGCGACTCGGTCACGGTGGCTGCGACCGCGGCCTGGTTCCTGCCCAGCTCCTCGGTGCGCCGGTGATCCGTGCCGCCGGCCACCAGGGCCTGGACATCGCCCTTGGTGACGATGGCCTTGCCGAGTCCGCGCAGGTCGGCGTCGGATATCCCGTGCTCCCGCACCAGCGCCGCCGCAGGCCCGGTCACCGTGAAGGCCTCGGGCTCGGTCGTCGTGTGGACGGGTACCGGTCGGGGCACGTCCTGTCCATCGGCGAACAGCCTGCCGATGACGTCACCCGGCTGGCACTCCTGGCCCGGCTTCGTGTCGCACCGCAGCACACCGCCGGTCTCCACCACGATGTCCTCGACAGCCTTGGCCGTCTCGACAGCGGCCACCACGGCGCCGTCCGGCACGTCCCGCCCGTCGTCGAACAGCCACTCCACCAGAATGTAGGAGTCGTCGTTGTTGTTGAGTCGGGGAACCTTGATGTCCGGCATCAGGAATCCGGTGTCCAGTCGTAGAAGACCTCGGCCCGCGAGTCGTTCAATTCGGTCCAGTTGGCGTCATACCTGCTCAGCAGGTGGCTGAGCCGGTCGTTCGTCTCCTGGAACACCGGATGGCTGCGAGCCTTGTACAGGCCTGGCATGAGCTCACTATCCGACTCGATCAGGTGCAGGTAGAGATCCTTGTGCCGGAACAGGATTCGCCGGGTGGCGCCCAGCTCGACCGGCAGTGGCGTCTCGTCGTGCCTGGTGAAGATCTCCGCGATCTCATCCGTCGACGACGTGTCATTCATCCGCATGACCATGAGTGTTCGCCGTGGCAGCATCAGGTCTCCTTCCGTCGATACCTATTGTGTCCGCAGCTGATTGAACAACGCTGGAGAGTCGAGTGAAGTCCCCTTTCTTGGAGGCCATTGTTTGGGCTTCCGAATTGGGGATGTCCAATGTCTATTCCGTGTTATTCTGCCCCGGTGGGGGAGTCGGTGACCGAGCGTGAGCGTGTTCACGGCCTGTGAGCTGGGAGAACGGCTATTCTGCTGATCACGGAATCCGGACAGAGAAAGGTGGCCAGGTGGATACCAGGGACAGCGATGGTCACCCGTTGCAGACACGACGGCGTGGCCAGACCCTGGAAGGCGCGATCCTCTCCGCCGCCCTGGAGGAACTCGTCGAACGCGGTTACGAGCGCAGCACCATGGAGGGCATCGCAGAGCGCGCCCACACGGGTAAGTCGTCGCTGTACCGGCGTTGGCAGACCAAGTGGCAGCTCGTGCTGGACGCGCTGGTCAACGCCCTGCCCCGGGTGGACGACGAGCCGCCGGAGTTCGGTTCACTACGCGAGGACCTGATGTACCTGCTGGTCAGGATGACCAGGGGGCTGGAACAGCCGGCCGGCCGGATCCTGCGCAGCATGATCGTCGAGGGCAGGCCGCCGGAGTTGGTCGCCGTGCTGGACAAGCACCTCATCCAGCCGAGGATCCAGCTGATCGTGGCCGCCATGCGCAGGGCCGCGGACCGGGGCGAGATCAGCGTGGCCAGTCCTGTGCTGCTGATCAGCCAGGTCGGCCCCGCGATGATCATGCACCAGCAGTTGCTGCGCGGCAGCGCGCTGTCCGACGACGACATCGCCGAGATCGTGGACCTGGTGATCTTCCCAGCGCTACTGGCCTCCTCGACCAAGTAGGCAGCCGAGGAGGCCCGTAGCGAACCGGCTAGGGCTTCGTCGCGAACACCAACACGTCGGTCCCGCCGATCGGCCGCGTCTCCCGCACCTCGAAGCCGACCTCCTTCAGCCAGGTGTGGCACTCCGACGGGGTGTACTCGCGGCCGCCCGGCGAGGTGAGCAGCATGTTCAGGCTGCCGAGCAGGCTCAGCGCCCGGTTCCTGCGCTCCTCGTCGATCATCCGGTCGTAGACGGCCACCCCACCGCCCGGGTTGACCGCCGCGTACACGGCCTCCAGCACCCGCCTGCGCTGCTCGTCGTCGAAGTAGTGCAGCACGTGCCCGAGGATGTGCACGTCAGCCGTGGGCAGCGGGTCGGCGAAGAAGTCGCCGTCGCGGAACTCGATCTGGTCCGCCGTGCCCAGCGCGGCCATGTGCTCGTCGAAGAACGGCCGCAGGTGCGGCATGTCGAACACGGTCGCGGTCAGCTTCGGGTGCCGGTCGGTCAGCATGGCGGCCAGGTTGCCCCGTGCGCCGCCGACGTCCACGAACGAGCCGTAGTTCGCCCAGTCCACCGCGTCGGTGAGATCGGCGCCCACCTTGCCGTTCACGGCGTCCATCGCGCTGAAGAACGTCCGTGCGGCGTCCATGTCCTGGTAGCCGTCGAAGAAGCCGCCCTCCGTGGGCACCTGCGGCTCACCGGTGCGCAACGCGGTACCCAGGTTGCGCCACACCGGCATCAGGTAGTGCTTGGCCATCATCGCGTAGCCACCGACGTAGGTCGGCTTCGTGCGGTCCAGGTACGTATCGGCGGACCGGCTGGTGCGGTAGCCGGCAGCGGTGCGGTCCAGCAGCCCGAGCGCGACGAGCGCGTCCAGGAAGTCCTTCGCGCCACGGGGGTGCAGACCGATCCGCTGCTGCGCCTCCGTGACGTCGACGGGCTCACCGGACAGCTGCGAGAACACGTCCAGTTCCACGGCCGCGATCAGCGCCTGCGAGCCGTAGAAGGCCATCACGAGTTGCAGGATCGGCGCCGGGGACGGCAGGTCGGTGTCGTGCATCGGGAACCTCCTCGTTGATCAGGTCTGCATGTGCTCGATGGATGTCGTGGTGTGCGTCGCCTTGCGGAACACCGGGTGGTCCACGATGTCGGACAGGAACGCCGACGTGGTGCTCATGCCGTGGCCCGCGATCACGAACTCGTCGATGGCCCTGCGGATCCGCGCGATGGCCTGGTCCCGATCGGATCCCCAGACGATCAGCTTGGCCAGCAGCGAGTCGTAGGCCGCCGACACCTTGACCCCGGTGTAGCCGTGGGTGTCGACCCGGACGAACGGACCGCCAGGCGGTTCGAAGACGTCGACGGTGCCGGCCGTCGGCGCGAAGTTCAGCGCGGGATTCTCCGCGTTGATCCGGCATTCGATGGCGACGCCGTTGATCGAGATGTCCTCCTGGCGGATGGCCAGCGGCAGCCCGGCGGCCACCTTGATCTGCTCGGCCACCAGGTCGACGCCGGTCACCATCTCGGTCACCGGGTGCTCCACCTGGAGCCGGCAGTTGACCTCGATCAGGTGGAAGTCGCCGTGCTGGTCGACCACGAACTCGAACGTGCCGGCGCCCTGGTAGCCGACGGACAGCGCACCGCGCACCGCCAACTCGCCCATCCGTGCCGCCACGCCGTCCGGCAGGCCCGCTGCCGGTGCCTCCTCGACCAGCTTCTGCCTGCGCCGCTGTAGCGAACAGTCCCGTTCGCCCAGGTGCACACCGTTGCCGTGGCTGTCGCACAGCACCTGCACCTCGATGTGCTTCACCGGGTGCATGAACCGCTCGACGTAGACCCTGCTGTCGCCGAACAGCTTCTGCGCGTTCACCCTGGTCTCGCGGTACACCGAGCGGAACTCGGCCTCGTCCGACGCCAGCGCGATACCCCGCCCGCCGCCGCCCGCGACGGCCTTCACCAGCACCGGGTAGCCGATCTCGGTGGCCAACTGGCCGGCCGTCTCGAAGTCGTCCACCGAGCCCTCGCTGCCCGGCAGCACCGGGATGCCGGCTCGGCTCATCAGCGTCTTGGTGCGCGACTTGTCGGCCAGTTCCTGCATCACCGAGGGCGGCGGGCCGATGAACGTCAGCGCGTTGCCAGCGCAGACCTCGGCGAAGTCCGGGTCCTCGGACAGGAAGCCGTAACCGGGGTGCACCGCCTGGGCACCTGTCATCTTCGCCGCCTCGATGATCGCCGGCATGCACAGGTAGCTCAGCTTCGCCTCGGCGGGACCGATGTGTATCGCCTCGTCGGCGAAGCGGACCACGGCCGACTCGGCGTCGTCGCTGGAGTACACGGCGACCGTGCGAATGCCCATCTCACGGCACGTGCGTGCGATGCGCAGGGCGATCTCGCCCCGGTTGGCGATCAGGACTGTGTCGAACATGGCGTCCCCCGTCAGGTGTTGTCGTGGTTCACCAGGGCGACGAGCCGCTCGCCGTACTCGACCTGCGCTTCGTTCGGCGTCAGGAAGCACTCCACGATGCCTGCGGTCTCCGCGGTGACCGGCATCATCAGCTTCATCGCTTCGAGGATGCCGATCTGCTGGCCTTCCGCGACGCTGTCGCCGACCGTCACGAACGGCGCGGCACCCGGCGCGGGGCAGTGGTAGAACCTGCCGACCGTCGGCGCGCAGACGTAGCTGAACGTGTCCAGGTCCAGTTCGCCCGGGTCGCCTGTCGGCTCCGGAGCGCGGGGCGCCAGCAGTGCGGTCGCCTGCTGGACCTCCGGCCAGGCGATCTCCACCGAGATGTCGCCTGCGTGCACCCGGACCAGTTGTGGTGGCACCTTCTGGTCGGCCGCCAGTTGCGCGGCCCGCGCACACACGCTGGCCAGCAGTTCGTCGTTGATCGAGTCCAGCGAGTCGGTCATGACCGCACCTCGCTGGCGCTCGGCACGGCCCTGACCGGGAAGCCTGTGTTCTCTGATGACCTCGCAAGCTCGGTCATGTCCGTCACCTCCTGGTTGACGTCGTGACGTCGGTGCCGAACCCGCGGAACCGACGTCGCCGCGCGCGGATGCGCTCGGCGGGGGACTGGGCGGCCAGTTCGGTGATCGCGTTCGACACGCACAGCGCGACATCGGTGGCCGACGGCGCCGACTCACCGTCCCCTGTGGACGACCGTTCCGGGATCACCGCGTCGACAATGCCCTGGGTCAGCAGCGATTTCGCGTCCAGCTTCAGTGCCCTGGCCGCTTCCGGTGCCCTGGACGCGTCGTTCCACAGGATCGCGGCGCAGCCCTCGGCGCTGATCACCGAGTAGATCGCGCCGGCACACATCAGCACGCGGTCGGCGACACCGAGGGCCAGCGCGCCACCGCTGCCACCCTCGCCGATGATGACGGCCACCACCGGTACCGGCAGCGAGGACATCAGCACCAGGTTCTCGGCGATCGCCGTCGCCTGGCCCTGTTCCTCGGCCACGATCCCGGGATACGCGCCCGGCGTGTCGATGAACGTGACGATCGGCAGCCCGAGCTTGGCGGCCAGCCGCATCAGCCGGGCGGCCTTGCGGAAGCCGGCCGGGGTCGGCATGCCGAAGTTGCTGGCGTTCAGCTCGACGGGCGTGTGGCCCTTCTGGTGGCCGACGGCCACCACCGGCGTGCCGTCCAGGATGCCGATGCCGCCGACGATGGCCGGGCAGTCACCGGACACCCGGTCGCCGCGCAGTTCCAGGAACATGTCGAACGACCGCAGCAGGTAGTCCCTGGTGGTCGCCCGGGACAGCTGACGGGCCTGCCGCACGGACTCCCACTGGTCGGCATCCGGCAGCCCGGTCGGGTCGTTGATCTCGGTCGAGCCAACCGACTCGCCGGCATCCGCCGGGACGACGGTGGACAGCAGCGAACCGAGCGTCGGGCGCAGCGCGCCACGCGGCACGATGTCGTCGATCCAGCCCCTGGCCAGCAGGAACTCGGCCGTCTGGAAGCCGTCCGGCAGCTGCTGGTTGATGGTCTGCTCGATCACCCGAGGCCCGGCGAAGCCCATCCGTGCCTTCGGCTCGGCGATGATGATGTCGGTCGTCGTGGCGAACGACGCCGCGACACCGCCGTAGGTCGGGTCCGTGATCAGCGAGAGGGTCAGCACACCGGCCTCGTTCAGGGCAGCCAGCGCCTGCGTCGTCTTCGCCATCTGCATCAGCGAGATGGCGCCCTCCTGCATGCGCGCGCCGCCGGACGCCGTCACGATCAGCAGTGGCGTCCTGTCCTCCAGCGCCACCTCGGCGGCCCTGGTGATCAGCTCACCGGCGCCGGCGCCGAGGCTGCCGCCCATGAACCGGAAGTCCATGGCCGCCACGACCACCGGGTGGCCCATGACGCGCACCCTGGCGCACGCCACCGCGTCGGCCAGGTCCGTCTTGTCGCGGGCCCGCGCGTGCCGCTGGTGGTAGGGCAGGGAGTCCACGAAACCCAGCGGGTCACGCGGGCTGATCGGGAAGTCGAGCCACTCCGTGCTGCCGGTGTCGGCCAGGTGCTCGATCCGCTGCCGGCCGGTCAGCCGCCGGTGGTGTGCACAGTGCGGGCACACCCCGGCGGACCGGTCCCACTGTCGGTAGTAGACCAACCGGTCACACGCACCGCACTGGGTCCATTCGGTGCCGGTGACGGGGGCGAGGGTGTTGGTCATGACCGCGGCTTCCCGACCAGTACGGCCCAGTGCTCGACCGGCTCGTTCACCAGGTCGAAACCGGCGGCGTCGAACAGTTCCCGCCACTCGGTGAGGGTGCGTTCCCGGCCCCCGTAGAGCACCAGCATGTCGACGTCGAGCAGCTTCGCGTGGTCCCACCGGTTGGCAGGGGCCATCACCTGGTCCCACACCAGCAGGCTGGCGCCGGTGTCGCCGATCTGCTCCCTGACCCTGTGCAGCAGCGTCAGCGCCTTCTCGTCCGACCAGTTGTGCAGCACGGCCTTGAGCAGGTAGGCGTCGCAGCCCGACGGCAGCGGGTCGGTGAAGAAGTCGCCCGCCTCGATCGCCACCCGGTCGGCGACGCCGTGCCTGGCCAGCACCGGGCCTGCCGCGCTCACCACGTTGGGCAGGTCGGTCAGCACACCGGTCAGGTTCGGGTAGCGCAGCAGCGCCTGGGACAGGAAGTAGCCGTCGCTGCCGCCGAGGTCGGCGACCTTGGTGTAGTTGGCCAGCCCGAAGGACTCCATCTCGTCGTCGGTCATCTGACGGGCCCAGTGCCGCATGAAGCTCTCGAAGAACGCCTGCGTCGCCGGGTTGTCGTTCAGGTACTCGTAGAACGACCTGCCGAACGTCTCCTCGAACGCGGGCTCACCGGTGCGCACGCTGTACATCAACTGGTCGAACGGGCGGGCGGTGAGCTCCATGAAGTTGTACTTGATCAGTGGGACGACGTTGACCGGGCCTGCCTTCAGCAGGC
>DASXYT010000041.1:0-1647 GCA_036502345.1 Pseudonocardiaceae bacterium
GGCCCACAGCCGTTCCCTGCTGGTCCGCTTCGCCGCTGGAATGCCGGAGCCGGTGCTGGCGGCCCACAACACCGTGCCGGCCGGCAGGTCGCCGACCGCCGAGGGCAGTTGGAACAGCGTCGCGCAGCAGACCGAACCGCCGTTGGTCGCCGTGGGATCCCGGATCTCGGCGACCTGCTGGAAACTCTCGCCGTTGTTGACGCTGGCGTGGATGATGCCGACGCCGTCCCGGCCGACGTTCGTGGTGAGGCTGGTCAGCAGCATGCCGTCGGCCAGCCGGATCACCCGTGGATAGAAGCTGCCCCTGGAGTAGAGGACCTGTCGCTCGGGCTGTGCGACTGACTGCGCCGTGGCCGGCCACGCGGCCGCCGCAAGACACAGGATCGTGGCACACAGGACAGCCGCCAACCGTCGCATCAGACCCCCTGGTCACACCCGGTAGTCACACGATCACGGCGACGGTAGCCCCGAGTGATCGACGCGACAACTCGGCGGACCACCCGGGACGGCTGTGGCGGCGATCACGGGTGACACTGAGGCTGTGGCACGAGTCCGGGACCTGACCCCGTACGTCGAACTCGACCGCCAGGAATGGCGCGAGCTACGGGAGACGACACCGCTCCCGCTGACCGACGCTGAGCTCGAACGGCTGCGCGGCCTCGGTGAGCCGACCTCGCTGGAAGAGGTCGCCGACATCTACTGGCCGCTGTCGCGGCTGGTGAACCTCCAGGTCGCGGCCAGACAGCGACTGCACGCGGCCACCACGACGTTCCTCGGCGAACGCGGCGAGCGGGTGCCGTTCGTGATCGGCATCGCGGGCAGTGTCGCGGTCGGCAAGTCGACCACGGCACGCGTGCTGCGCACGCTGCTGTCCCGCTGGCCCAACCATCCCGGCGTGGACCTGATCACCACCGACGGTTTCCTGTGGCCCAGCGCGGAACTGGAACGCAGGGGCCTGATGGCACGCAAGGGCTTCCCGGAGAGTTACGACCGCAGATCGCTGGTGCGCTTCGTCGCCGAGGTGAAGGCCGGCTACCCGGAGGTGCACGCGCCGGTCTACTCCCACCTCAGCTACGACATCGTGCCCGGCGCCAAGGAGACCGTCCGCAAGCCGGACATCCTGATCATCGAGGGCCTCAACGTGCTGCAGGCCGGCCCCCGGCTGATGGTGTCCGACCTGTTCGACTTCTCGATCTACGTGGACGCCCACATCGACGACATCCGGCGCTGGTACGTGTCCCGGTTCCTGACCCTGCGCGGCACCGCGTTCGCCGACCCGGCCTCGTACTTCCACCGCTACGCGGCGCTGGACGACGAGCAGGCGGTGACCCGGGCGAACTCGCTGTGGAGCGAGATCAACGAGCCGAACCTGGTGCAGAACATCCTGCCGACCAGGGCCAGGGCCGATCTCGTCCTGCAGAAGGGCCCTGACCACGCGACCAACAGGCTGCGGCTGCGCAAGATCTGACTTCTACCGGGTGGCCAGTCGCAGCAACGCCCACAGTTGCGCGATGGCGTCCTGGTTGCCCTCCATGTCCACGGCCCGGTCCGGCCGCCTGCCCCACAGCCACAGGTAGATCTGCATCGGCGAGCCGGACACCGTGGCGTGCACGGTGGTGATGCCGTCGTCGGTCGGGTCGCCCGGCC
>DASXYT010000042.1:0-5193 GCA_036502345.1 Pseudonocardiaceae bacterium
GACGTCCTCGGGCAGCGGAACCGCGGAGATCATCTCGTGGAAGACCACGCGCTGCTCGATGACGTCGCCGCCGACGTCGAGCGGGCCGGCGCGCAGGAGGTCGTCGAGGGCCTGGCGCTGCTGCTGGGTCATGAGGTGCCCTTCATGCTGTGGTGGCACACCGGTCAGCGGGGCGGGCCCAGGACGACGTTGCCGTACTTGTCGGCGATCTCCGGGTTCGGTGTCACCTGGAAGCCGGGTGGGCGTGGGGTCGACTTGTCGCGGCCGGTCTCCCGGAACATGCCCTCGATACCGGCCGGCGTGTTGATCATCAGTAGGTCGGCGTGGGCGGAGGTGATGCGGTATCCGTGCGGGACCTGCTTGGGCAGGAACACGATGCCGCCTTCGGCGAGTTCGTACTCCTGGTCGTCGCACCACACCAGCGCGGTGCCCTTGATCAGCAGGAAGACCTCGTCCTCGTTGAGGTGCTCGTGATACGGCGGTGCTTCGCCCGCGCTGACGTCGAAGCGGCCGATCATGAGTTGGCCGTCGGTGGCCGTGCCGTCCAGCAGCATCGCCAGCGTGCCGCCGTCGAGCCATTCGAGTTGTTGCTGCTGTTCTGGTTGGGCGATGTAAGCCATGCTCATCAAACGGACGATATCGTCCGTTTGGTGCGGCGTCAACGGTGCCGGCACGACGGGACAGGTGTCATCATCGACGCCGTGACCGAGCCACAGTCGAACGAGAGCAGCAGGCGGCGGGAGTTGCGGCGGGACGCGGCGGACAACAGGGACCGGGTGCTGGCGGCGGCGGCAGCGGCGGTCCGGCGGGAGGGCACCGGAGTACCGATGGCGACCGTGGCGGCCGACGCCGGGGTCGGCGTGGGCACCGTCTACCGCCATTTCCCGTCACGGGAGGCCTTGCTCGGAGCGTTGACGCACCGGTCGTTCCAACTGGTGCTGGACTCGGCGACCAAGGCCGGTGGGACCGGTCAGCCGGGTATCGCCGCCGTGCGCGGCTTCCTCGAACAGACCATCGAGCACGGGCCCGACCTGGTGCTGCCCCTGCACGGCGGTCCCGTCCTGATGGACGAGGACACGGTGGCCATCCAGGTCGAGGTGCATCGCAGGCTCGGCTCACTGCTGCGCAGGGGGCAACAGGACGGCACGATCCGGCACGGCGTGCGGACGGCCGACGTCGTGATCTTCGGCGCGTTGCTGGCACAGCAGCTCCCGCAGGTGCCCGACTGGAACGCAACCGCGCTCCGACTCGTGGACATCTACCTGGCCGGCATGGCACCCTCCGCGCGGGCCTGACCACCAGATCAGGTCCGGGGCACCAGCCGGTCGAGCCAGGCGAGCAGGTCGGCCACCACCTCGGCGCGGTTGGTCTCGTTGAACACCTCGTGCCGCGCACCGGGGTAGGTGTGCAGTGTGATGTCGGTGAGGCCGGCCGCCCGGTAGCGCTCGACCATCGCGTTGACGAGGACCAGTTGGCCGTTGACCGGATCCTGTTCGCCGACCCCGAGGTAGACCGGCAGGTCCGAGCGGATCTCGGCCAGTCGCTGCTGGTCGGCCAGCGGCCGGGCTGCGGCGAACATCGCCCTGACGCCGTCGTTGTCCAGCCCGAAACCGGTGCGCGGATCGGCGACGTAGGCGTCCACCTGTGCCTCGTCGCGGGACAGCCAGTCGAAGTCGGTGCGGGCCGGCGCGAACGGGGCGTTGAACATCGCCAGTTCCAGCGGCTGGTCGAGGTCCAGCGTCGGCTCGATGAGGTCGAGCAGGCCGGTGCCGGTGAGTGCCACGCCGCTGATCTCGTCGCTGTGGTCGAGCAGGTACTGCTGGGCCGCGAAGGAGCCCATGCTGTGCGCGACGAGCACCAGCGGCCGGTCGGGGTGCTCGGCCCGGACCAGCCCGGCGAGCACATGGATGTCGTTGACCAGTTCGGACCAGCCGTCCTTGCCCAGTTGGCCGAGGTCGGCGTCGGACGCGGCGGACGCACCGTGGCCACGGTGGTCCTGCCCGACGACGAGGAAGCCCGCCTCGGTGAGCGCGCGGGCCACCGCGTCGTAGCGCAGCACGTGCTCGCCCATGCCGTGGGTGAGTTGCACCAGCCCGCGCGGCGGCCCACTCGGCATCCACCGGTAGGCGACGATGTCGCGGCCGTCGCGGGCCTGGAAGGTGAATCGGGTCTGTCCGGTGGTCGACGTCATGGTCGGCACTCTCCTGGCGCTTCGTTCACTGACGATATAGTCGCATGCTCGACAACTATAAGTGATCGGGCTCGATCCTGCGGCATGCCGGGCGCCGGGCAACAGTGGTCTTTCGTGCCAAACGGCTCTGGCCTGGCGGCGGTCGCCGAGTTAGAGTAGCCAAAATAGTCTAGTCCTCAGTAGTAGGGCTCACGACAGTTTGGCTCGTTCGGAGGTGGGCGATGGTCATCGACGCGACGACGCACGATCTGACCGTCCAGGACCGATATGACGCCGACTCCATCCGCACGTTCCGCGCCCGCGGTTGGTGGCAGGACGGGTCCGCGGCCGAACGGCTGGACCACTGGGCGGTCGACACACCGAACCGCCCGTTCGTGTCCGACGGCACTGAGGAGCTGACCTTCGCCGAGGTCCGCGCCCGGGCGTACCGATTCGGGGCGCGGCTGCTGGAACTCGGCGTCCGACCCGGCGACCGGGTGGTGGTCCAACTGCCCAACTGGGTCGAGTTCGTGGTGGCCTACCTCAGTATCGCTCGCATCGGCGCGGTGACGGTGCCGGTCATGACGGTGTACCGGCACGCCGAGGTGCGGCACGTGCTCACCAACTCCGGCGCGGTCGCCGCCGTCACCTCGGGCACCTTCCGTGGCTTCGACCACGCCGGCATGTTCCGCGAACTGCGCGCCGAGGTACCGGCACTGGCCACGCTGATCGTCACGCGTGGCGAGGCGCTGGCCGACGAACTGGCCTTCGACGCGGCAGGTGCGGGCGAGACCCCCGGTGACGACGTGCTCGGCAGGCTGCCGAATCCGGACGCGCCGCACCTGATCGTCTACACGTCGGGCACCGAGTCCACCGCGAAGGGCTGCGTGCACACCTGGAACACCATCGACTTCAGCGCCCGGGGCCTGGCCGCCGACGTGTTCGGGATGACCCAGGACGACGTGATGTTCATGCCGTCGCCGATCGCGCACGCGACCGGTCTGCTGGTCGGCATCCTGGTACCGCTGGCGTCCGGATCGCACAGCCACCTGCTCGACATCTGGGAGCCCGCAGAGGGGTTACGGCGCATCGCCAGGTACCGCTGCACGACGACGGCCACCGCGACACCGTTCGTGCGGATGGCGCTGGACGCGTCGCGGACCGTCAGTGCCGACGTGTCGTCCATGCGGTTCTGGCTGTGCGCGGGTGCGCCCATCCCCGAAGCCCTGGCGCGTGAGTTCGGCGACGTGTTCGACGGTGGACAGCTCGTGCCGCTGTACGGCTGCACAGAGGTGCTCGCCGCGACCTGCTGCCACCTCGGCGACCCGATCGAACGAATGTCCAACTCGGACGGCACGCCGGCCCTGCCCGGTGTGCGGATCAAGCTGGTCGGGCTGGACGGCGACGAGGTATCGACCGGGGAGATCGGCGAGATCTGCTACTGGGGCCCCGGCGCTGTGCTCGGCTACTGGCGCGAACCGCAGCGCACCTCGGCGGTGATCGACGGAGCAGGCTGGCACCACACCGGCGACCTGGGCCGGATGGACGCCGACGGCTACCTCCGGGTGACAGGGCGGCTCAAGGACATCATCATCCGAGGCGGCTCGAACATCAGCGCGGGCGAGGTCGAGGGGCACCTGCTGGCGCACCCGGCGATCCGGCAGGCGGCGGTGGTCGCCTACCCGGACGAGCGGCTGGGCGAGCGCGCCTGTGCCGTGGTGGTCCTGGCCGAGGGCAGCGAGCTGACACTGCCGGAGCTGACCGCTTTCCTGCGCACCGAGCGGCGGATCTCCCCGCAGAAGCTGCCCGAGCGGCTGGTCGTCGTGGCCGAGCTGCCGATGACGGCGAGCGGGAAGGTGCAGAAGTTCAAGCTGCGCGAGATCGCGGCCACGGGCTGAACCGCAGGGCTGCTCAGCACCGTGATTTCCCTGGTCGGCACAGGAATGCCTAGGCGAAGTCCGGGCGTCGGCGGTCCAGGAACGCGCGCAGCCCTTCGGCCACCTCGCCGTCGGTGAACAGCGCTTCGACCCGCTGGGCCTCCCGGGTCATGCCGTCGGCGATCGGCAGGGTGTCCGCGTCGTCGACGCAGCGCAGCACCGCGGTCAGCGCAGGTGCCGAGTACTCGGCGAGCGTGGCCGCGAGTGCCTGTGCCCGTGACTCCGCGTCCCCTTCGGGCACGAGTTGGTCCAGCAGTCCGATGGCGTGCGCCTCGGCGGCCGGTATCTCGCGCGCGGTGAGCATGATGTCCAGCGCCCTGCCCCGCCCGACCAGCCGGGGCAGTCGCTGGGTGCCGCCCGCACCCGGGATCAGGCCGAGCTTCACCTCCGGCAGGCCCAGCAAGGCGGCTTCGCCGCCGACCCGCAGGCTCGCCGCCATGGCGAGTTCCAGGCCACCGCCCAGCGCGCGGCCCTCGATCGCGGCGATCGACGGGCGGGCATGGCCTGCGATCCGGTCCAGCACACCGCGTAGCGCCGTGCCGTAGTCGGCGAACTCCGCCGGCGTCGCACCGCTCATCGTTCTGATGTCGGCGCCAGCAGCGAAGAATCCGGTCAGCGTCGAGGACAGCACCAGCACCTTGGCGTCCGACGCGTCGAGGGCGTCCATCGCCGCGTGCAGGCCGTCGATCATCGGGTGGCCCAACGCGTTCACCGGTGGGCGTCGCATGTGGACGGTCAGTACGCGGCCGTGCTGCTCCCAGCTCACCACCGTGCTCGTCACCCGATCTCCTCCTGTCGTCGTAGCACGCCTGCGAGTTCCAGTTCACCGACGTCGTCGGCGGTCATGCCCAGCCAGTCGGCGAGGACCTCGGCGTTGTGCTCGCCGACGTGGGCCGCACCGGCCCGAGGAGCGCACGACGCCTGGGAGAACCGGTAGGGCAGCCGGATCACCGGCCGGGTGCCGCCGGCCCGGTCGTCGACCTGGGCGGCCACCTCGCGGGCGATCGCGGTCGGCGACAGCATCACCGTGCCGGGCGTGCGGACCTCGGCCCAGGCCAGCCCGACCCGTTCCAACTCGGCGATCAG
>DASXYT010000043.1:0-5060 GCA_036502345.1 Pseudonocardiaceae bacterium
GGTGCGCACCGACGGCGGCGGCGAGATTCCGCTGCCATCGGTGCGCACCAGGCATCTACCAGCGCTTGCGCTGATCAGTGGTGGCCGGGTGACCGACCCCACCGACCCCGACTTGGATCAGGGACCGGTATAGGTCACCGAGAAACTGTTCCCACCGGATGGGGCGGACGGCGTCGAGTAGGTCGTCGAGCCCTGGACCAGCAGGATCTCCTGCGCGGTGGTCAGATTCGGGTTCGCGCCGTTGGCCGTGAGGCCGGTGAAGCTGAACGTGGAGAACCGCGGCGGGGCACCGATGACACCGCCGACCGAGGTCGCCTCTTCGATCCACTCCGCCGACGTGCCGGCACCCCGGTACGTCTTGTTGGAGGTGAAGGACGCGCCTGTGGTGTTGTTGGTGAGCGTGATCTTCCAGGTCGTGCCACTGACCTTCGCCACCGTGCCGGTGAAGGAGTCACCGGGGTGCACGGCGATCGTGGTGATCACGGTCTCGGCTGCCGGCAGGATCTCCCACCATGCGTCATAGGTCGCGCGGCCGTTCACGACGTCGGCCTCGGTGCCCGTCTGGATCAGGTTGGAGTTGCTGAAGCCGTCGATGCCCACCCACTGCGACGAGAAGTGGCGTCCGGTGCCGGACACCGTGGGGACCGTCCAGTGGCCGGTCGCGGTGGTGAACGTGCCGGTCTTGGCGTAGCCCGACCAGTTGCTCGACTGCGACACGGACTTGGTGTGGCTGATGACGTGGTTCGCGGTGTTGGTCGTGGCCACGGCTCCGCTCGCCATCGCGGGTAGTACGGCGAGCGCGATGCCAGCCGCCACTCCGGCGACAGCAATGGAACGCAGGGATTTGACGCCCATCGGGTGCCTTTCTGTGTATCGCGCATGCGATATGCCCTCGAACCGCACGCGCGGGGTAACCGGCCCGGTATGACGCAGGCGGTAGCACCCTCGCCACACCGTTGCGATGATTTTCATCGTCCACCTGAGCTGCGGCAAGACCGTTCACTCAATGAGACGCGCATTCACATGAAATCATTCTGTGAATGCGTATCGGTAACAATTGAAATAGTGTTAACAGCGTTGGGGATGACTCCCCTTGCGCCGTGTGGCCGGGCGGTTGGGGCGGCCGGAGTAACCTGGTGAGCGCCCCACCGGGTACCGGCACCCACCAGGTGCCCACCTCCATACGCGCCGACGCCCACCAGCTCCGCCGGCACAGGTCGGGTCAACGCATCCGTATCGCGAGACATTGGAGGAGCCGTGCCCCAACTGCGCTCCCGCACGACGACCCACGGCCGCAACGCCGCAGGCGCCCGCGCCCTCTGGCGGGCCACCGGCATGACCGACAGTGACTTCGGCAAGCCGATCGTGGCCATCGCCAACTCCTACACCCAGTTCGTGCCCGGTCACGTGCACCTTCGTGACCTCGGCGAACTGGTGGCCGGAGCGGTGGCGGAGGCGGGTGGCGTCGCCAGGGAGTTCCACACCATCGCGGTGGACGACGGGATCGCCATGGGCCACAGCGGGATGCTCTACTCCCTGCCGTCCAGGGAGATCATCGCCGACTCGGTGGAGTACATGGTCAACGCGCACCAGGCGGACGCCCTGGTGTGCATCTCGAACTGCGACAAGATCACCCCCGGCATGCTGAACGCGGCACTGCGGCTGAACATCCCCACCGTGTTCGTGTCCGGTGGCCCGATGGAGGCCGGCAAGGCCGTCGTCGTGGACGGTGTCGCGCAGGCACCGACCGACCTGATCACTGCCATCTCGGCATCGGCCAGCCCGTCGGTGGACGACGCCGGCCTGGCGCTGGTCGAGGCGTCGGCGTGCCCGACCTGCGGTTCCTGCTCCGGCATGTTCACCGCGAACTCGATGAACTGCCTGACCGAGGCACTCGGCCTCGCGCTGCCCGGCAACGGCTCGACGCTGGCCACGCACGCGGCCCGCAGGGACCTGTTCCTCAACGCCGGCCGGACCGTGGTCGAACTGGCCAAACGCTGGTACGAGCAGGACGACGAGTCCGCGCTGCCCCGCTCGATCGCCACCAGGGCCGCGTTCGCCAACGCGATGGCGCTGGACATGGCGATGGGCGGCTCGACGAACACCGTGCTGCACATCCTGGCCGCCGCCCAGGAGGGCGAGATCGACTTCACCCAGGACGACATCGACGCGATCAGCCGTCGGGTGCCGTGCCTGAGCAAGGTGGCGCCGAACTCCGACTACCACATGGAGGACGTGCACCGGGCCGGTGGCATCCCCGCCATCCTGGGTGAGCTGGACCGTGCCGGCCTGTTGGACCACGATGTGCGCTCGGTGCACACCCCGACGCTGACCGAGTGGCTGGGCAACTGGGACGTGCGTGCGGCCTCGCCGTCGGAGACGGCCCTCGAACTGTTCCACGCGGCACCCGGCGGGGTGCGCACCACGCAGGCGTTCTCCACGAAGAACCGCTGGTCCAGCCTGGACACCGACGCCGAAGGGGGCTGCATCAGGGACGCGGCGCACGCCTACTCGGCCGAGGGCGGACTGATGGTGCTGCGCGGCAACATCGCCGAGGACGGCGCGATCATCAAGGCCGCCGGTGTGGACGAGGACCTGTGGAAGTTCACCGGCCCGGCCAGGGTGGTGGAGAGCCAGGAGCAGGCGGTGTCGGCGATCCTCGGCAAGCAGGTCCAGCCGGGCGAGGTCGTGGTGATCCGCTACGAGGGACCGTCCGGTGGCCCCGGCATGCAGGAGATGCTGCATCCGACGGCGTTCCTGAAGGGCGCAGGGCTCGGCAAGAAGTGCGCGCTGATCACCGACGGCCGCTTCTCCGGCGGCACGTCCGGTCTCTCGGTCGGCCACATCTCGCCGGAGGCCGCTGCCGGCGGTGCGATCGCACTCATCCAGGACGGCGACCAGATCATGATCGACGTCCACGAGCGCAAGCTGGAACTGCTGGTCGACCCGGCTGTGCTGGCCGAGCGGCGGGCCAAGATGGATGCCAGTGAGCGGCCGTGGCAGCCGACCGACCGGGTGCGACCGGTCACGGCGGCGCTGCGGGCCTACGCGCGGATGGCCACGTCGGCATCGCGCGGCGCCGTGCGGGACGTGGATCGCTGAGCGCGGACGACACGAAGGGGGCAGCCGACCGGCTGCCCCCTTCGTGGTCCGTCAGTGGTTGCGCAGTACGAACAGGAAGACGATCGCCACTGCCGCGCCGATGATCAGGAAGATGAACCCGCTCAGGCCGGGCCGCCGGAACCACGGTGTCGGCCGGTCCAGGGACACCCTGCCCGGGCCGGCGAACAGCAGCGCGAACGCGCCGGCCGCGAGGATCAACTCCAGTTCGTAGCCGGGCGCGAAGAAGCCGATCTTCCACTTCAGCACGATCACGTTGGCCAGCAGACCGAGCACCGCGGCCGCTGCCAGCGGGGTGAACAGGCCGAGTACCAGCAGGCCACCGCCCACCAGTTCGGTGCCGCCTGCGACCCAGGCGAGGATGCTGGGATCGGTGTAGCCGCTGGCCTTCACCAGGCTGACGAACCCGTCGTGGCCGATGCCGTGGAACAGGCCGAACAGGTGCTGCAGGCCGTGGCCAATGAACGTGCCGCCGACCACGATCCTGAGCACCAGCAGGCCGAAGTCGGCACTGCCGGTCCAGCGCAGTGGTGGTCTGGTCCGGTCGTCGTCGTCGAAGGGAGACGGGCTGTACCCGGTGCCGGCCGGCGGCAGGGAGGTCGTCGGCTCCGAACCTGTGAAGCCGAACTCCTCGTCCGGGTCACGTCCGGCCGAGTCGTAGGTCGAGCTGAACAGCTTGTCGCCGTCGTACGTGCTCACGGTGCGGCAGGCTACGTGATCCGGGTCACCAACGCGACACCTTCGGGTGAACGCCGACCGGCCAACACACTGTGACCTGGCGATTTCACCGGTAAGAGATCAATCACGGACCTGACTTCAATACTCCCCGTGCACCAGATTGCGCAGCGGCTGCCCGGCCGCGTACCTGGCGATCTCGTCGGCGGCCACCCGCCAGGCCCTGCGCCCACTGCCCCGGCACGAACCGCCGACGTGCGGTGTCAGGAACACGCCATCCAACGTCCACAGTGGATGATCGGGCGGCAACGGCTCGGGATCGGTGACGTCCAGCACCGCCCGCAGCCTGCCGGTACGCAACTCGGCCACCAGCGCGTCGGTGTCCACGACAGGGCCGCGCGCCGCGTTCACCAGGATGGCGTCGTCGCGCATCCCGGCCAGGAACGCGGCGTCCACCAGGCCGGTCGTCTCCCTGGTCAGCGGCACCATCAACACCACGGCGTCGTAGTCGCCGACCAGGTCGGGCAGCTCGCTCACCCCGTGCACACCGTCCCGGGCATGCCGGCCGACGAGTGTGGTCCCGGTGTCGAACGGAGCCAGCCTGCGGGCCAGCTGGTCACCGAGGTCGCCGGCGCCGACGATCAGCACCCGCTTGTCCTGCAACGTGTCCGTGGAATGAAAGTCCCACTTCTGCCGGGCGCGGGCCTCGATGAAGCGGGGGAAGTCCCGGTACACCGCGAGCAGTCCGGCGACCACCCACTCCGCCGTGCTGCCGCCGTGCGCGCCGCGGGCGGTGGACAGCAGGACGCCGTCGGGCAGCTTGCCGATCCAGACCTCCGCGCCCGCCGACAGCAGTTGCACGTACTTCAGTTCCGGCAGGCCGGCCAGCATCTCGGCCACGTCGTCCGTGGACAGGAACCGGGGCACCAGCACCTGCGCGGACGCCGCCTCGGCGGGCCACGGCTCGCCCGGCTCGTAGCGCACCGCTCGGACGCCAGCCACACCGGACAGCACGTCGACACCATGATCGTCGGGGACCAGCACCGAGATTGTCACGCGCCTACCGTATGGGCCGAACGCGGGCAGCGCCGCAGCGCGTGGTGCGGCACACTTTTGCGGTGCGTGAACACGACATCAGCTCGGCGGACGGCACCACCATCAGGGTGTGGCGGACGGGTGAGACCGGCAGGGACGTGCTGCTGTGTCCCGGTCTTGGCACCATGCCGGAGGCATGGCCGTACCTGGCCCGACCGGACGCCGACGAG
>DASXYT010000044.1:0-45693 GCA_036502345.1 Pseudonocardiaceae bacterium
TGGGTGTCGATCCGGACAGGCCGACGCTGACGTTCGACACCGGGATCGACGGCATCCACCCGGCCCTGCACGCGTTGACGCTGAGCGAACTGGACGAGCGCGTCCGGGCCAGGGCCGCAGCACTGCACGGTCTCGGCATCGGCTGGCGCGACCCGGTCGCCGTGAGTGCGACCCGTGGTGCGGACATCGTGCTGACGTTCCTCGCGCTGGTCCGGCTCGGTGCGATTCCCGCGCTGCTCAACGCGAAGGTGCCCGCCGAGCTGGCCGCGCTGTACCTGACCAGGCTGCGCGCCGTCGCGTTCCTCACCGACGACAGTCGCCGCGCGTCGCTGGCCGGCCACGACATCGGCATCCCGAGGGTGATCGACATCGCCAGCCTCGGTGCCGGCGACCCGGCCGCCGCTCCCCCGGCCTACCAGCACTACGGCACCGACCCGGTCGCCATCACCCACTCGTCGGGCACCACCGGCGTGCCCAAGGCCGTCGTGCACAGCCACCACAGCATGTTCGCCGCGATCCGGCACCGCATGCGGATGCCGAAGGCGCAGGGTGCCGACCGGATGCTGTCCGCGCTGCCGGTGCCGCACGTGGCCACGCTGATCGCGCTGAACCAGTCGCTGGCCAACCAGACCGAACTGCTGGTGCTGTCCAACCAGACCGGGCCTGCCGTCGTCGACATGATCGAGAGCTGGCGGCCCACCGGTGTGCTCGGCTTCGCGGCCACCTGGGCCGACCTGGCCCGCCAGGACCTGTCCAACCGGTCGTTCGACTCGGTGGCGCTGTGGTGGAACACCGGCGACTGCGCGCACGAGGCACACATCCGGCGGCTGGTGGCGAAGGGCAACCGGATCGTCGCCACGTCCAACGGGCGGGTGCTCCAGCCGGGCTCGATGTTCATCGACGGTCTCGGCTCCAGCGAGATGGGCCACTCGCACTTCTTCATCACCCACACCACGGAGACCAACCGGTACGGCCGGTGCATCGGGCGGGCACACGCGTTCGCCGACCTGAAGGTGTTCGACCCGGACGGCAACGAACTGCCGGACAACGAGATCGGCGAGTTGGGCACCAAGTCCGACACGCTGTCGCTGGGCTACTGGAACGACTCGGTCACCACGTTCCGCACCCGGGTGCGTGGCTACTTCCTCACCGGCGACGTCGTCTACCGGGACGCCGAGGGCTACTTCTACCACCTGGACCGACTGGTGGACTCCGTCGATCTTGGCAACGGCAAGCGGCTGTACACGGCGATGTCCGAGGAACGCATCCTGGCCGGCTGCCCCGATGTCGTGGACTGCACGGTCAGCGCGGTGCGGGAGGGCGGCAAGATCGTCACCGACGTCATGCTCCAGCTCACCGCGGACGCCGACCCGGCGCTCGATCGCACGCAGGACGTGCTGGCCCAGTTGGACCCGGATGTCGCCGACACCGTGCGGCAGGTGTCCGTGGTGGCGGACGAGTCGATCCCGCTCGGCCCGACAGGCAAGGTGCGCAAGTTCCGGCTGCGCGAACTACAGACCCAGGGCACCCGGTGAACGCGCAGCGGCCCGCGGTCACCATCACCGGCATCGGGCTGGTCACCCCGGTCGGCCGGAAGGTGGACGACGTCTTCGACGCGCTGTGCACCGGCAGGTCCGGGCTGCGCACGCCGACCGACGACCACCCGGCGGCGGGTTGGCTCGACACGGCCGGCATCGCGCCGGACATCGACCCGATCGAAGTGCTGCCGGCCACCGAGGCCCGCTGCGTCGACCGGTTCGTGCTGCTGGCCATGGCAGCGGCCGACGACGCGATCAGCGACGCCCACATCGAGGTCGGCCGGGATGTCGACCCTGCGCGGATCGCGGTGGTCGTGTCCACCGGCGGTGGCGGTCTCGGCGTCTACGAGGACTACGCCCGCGCCAGATGGGACCGGGGCCGACCGGCGATCAGCCCGTACCTGCTGCCCGGCATGTTGTCCAACATGGCGACCGCGCGGATCGCCATCAAGTACGGCATCCGGGGCTACAGCGCCACCCTCGTCACGGCGTGCGCAGCCGGTGCGCAGTCCGTCGCCGAGGCGGTCCGGCTGATCAGGGACGGCCTTGCCGACGTCGTGGTGTGCGGGGCGGGCGAGGCGCCGCTGCACCCGACCATCGCGGCGGCGTTCACCAACGCGAGGGCACTGGCCCGTGGCTGGACCGACCCGACGGCGGCCAGTCGGCCGTTCGACAAGGGCCGCAACGGTTTCGTCCTCGGTGAGGGCGGCGGCGTGTTCGTGTTGGAACGGGCCGATTTCGCGCAGGCTCGCGGTGCCACCGGGTACGCCGACGTGATCGGCTGGGGCGCCAGCACCGACGCCTTCCACCCGACGAAGCCGCGACCGGACGGCGAGGGTGCCATCGCGTCCATGCGGTCGGCCATCGCCGATGCCGGCCGCGATCCGTCCGATGTGGACTACGTGAACGCGCACGGCACCAGCACTCCGCTCGGTGACGTTGCCGAGACCGCCGCGATCCACGCCGTGTTCGGCGAGCAGGGTCCACCGGTCAGCTCGATCAAAGCACTCACCGGGCATCTGCTCGGCGCTTCCGGTGTGGTCGAGGCAGCAACGACCGCACTGTCGGTGAACAGGGGCATCCTGCCGCCGACCTACAACCTGGACGACCCCGACCCGGCCTGCGCGCTGGACCACGTCCGGGGCACGCCCAGAACCGGCGACGTGCGGGTGGCGCTGTCCAACACCTTCGCCTTCGGCGGCCACAACATCACGCTCCTGTTCGGACCCTCCAGCACCTCAAGAGGTTGAACCATGCACGTACACGGGATCGATCACGTCGAGTTCTACGTGGCGGACGCCCACCAGGTGGCCGCGGAACTGTGCGCCAGCTACGGCTTCCGCATACAGGGGCACGCCGACGAGGCCGACCACCGGTCCGTCCTGCTCCAGCAGGGTGACATCCAGTTGGTCACCACCGCCGGCCTGACCGACGAGCACCCGGCCACCGCGTTCGTCGCCGCACACGGTGACGGCCCGGCCACCATCGCGCTGCGCACCGACGATCCGGAGAGCGCGCTCACCGAGGCGGTCGCGGCCGGCGCGGTGCCGCTGCTCACGGCGAAGCCGCTGGCCGAGTCGGCCCCGCCGAGCCAGGTGCGGATCGCCGCTTTCGGCGACGTGGCCCACACGTTCGTGACCCGGGATGAGCTGGCCAGCAGGTTCATCGGCGGCACCAGGACCCCGGCCGAGCCGCTGGACATGCTGGACGTGCTCGACCACGTCGCTGTGTGCGTGCCGGCCGGCGAACTGGGGCCGACGGTGCGGTTCTACGAGGACGTGCTCGGCTTCAGCAAGATCTTCGAGGAGTACATCGAGGTCGGCGCGCAGGCGATGAACTCGCAGGTGGTGCAGAGCCCGTCCGGTGGGGTCACGCTGACCCTGCTGGAGCCGGACACCACGCGGATGCCCGGTCAGATCGACGAGTTCCTGCGTGCGCACGACGGCGCGGGCGTGCAGCACCTCGCGCTGCGCACCGAGGACATCGCCGGCACCCTGCGCACACTCGGCGCGCGTGGCGTCGGCTTCCTGACCACGCCGGGCAGCTACTTCGACGAACTGGAGCGGCGGCTCGGCCACATCGGTCTGCCGGTGGACACGCTGCGCGAGCTGAACATCCTGGTGGACCAGGACAACGAGGGCGAGCTGTTCCAGATCTTCGCCCAGTCCACGCATCCCCGCCACACGTTCTTCTTCGAGATCATCGAGCGGCGGGACGCGCTGACGTTCGGCAGCGCGAACATCAAGGCCCTGTACGAGGCAGTGGAACGCGAACGGGCCAGTCACGGCGCCGGCGTCTCCCGTTGACCTGGAAGGAAACCCGTGACCAGCGACACAGCAATGACAGTAGCGACGGGCTTTGCCCTGCCGGATTTCGCACTGTCGGATGAGGAGCTTGCGCTGCTCCCGACCGACGACGAGGTCCTGCACTATGCCGAACACGGTTGGTACCTGACGAAGAAGCTGTTCACCGACGACGAGGTGGACACCCTCGTCGCCGAGACCGAGCGCTTCTACGCGGGCCACCGGGACCGCGAACTGCCGCTGCGGCCGCCGAACCTGGCCTACTGGACGCCTGCTGACGGCCCGGTCCAGCGGCACAACGACTACGTGCACTACGAGTCCGACGCGGTCGCGGCCATCCTGCGCAAGCCGCTGGTCGGCGCGGTCGCCGCGCGGCTGGCGCAGGCGGACGAGATCCGGATCTTCCAGACGACGCTGATCATGAAGCCGCCGCGCCCCGACGAGCCGACCAACCGGGTGCCGTGGCACATGGACAAGCACTACTGGCAGACGTGCACGTCGGACCGGATGCTGACGGCGTTCATCCCGTTCCACGACTGCGACGAGCAGATGGGCACCATCACCATGGTGGACGGCAGCCACCGGTGGACCGAGGTGCCCGGCGACGACTCGACGCGGCACTTCGCGCACCGCGACGGCAACGAACTGGAGGACCTGCTGCGGCGCAACGCCGAGCACAACGGCGAGACCGTCCGGCGGATCCCGATGATCATTCCCAAGGGGCACATGAGTTTCCACCACTGCAAGACCTATCACGGCAGTGGCCCGAACCTCAGCGAGCGGCCGCGCAGGGCCATCTCGATGCACATGCAGGACGGCGCCAACACCTACCGGCCCTACCAGCGCCCGTCAGGCGATCCGGTGGTCTACAACCACGACGTGCTGGTCCGCAGGACCTCCGACGGGCGCCCGGACTACGCGGATCCCACGTACTGCCCGGTGCTCTGGCGATAGCTCGCCCTATTCGGAGGTCGGCATGGATGTCACCACGCTGCCCGTGCGCTTCACCGGCGCACGGGCAGCCACCGGGCCGCTGACCTTCGGCCAGCACAACACGATGAACTGGGTCGGGCAGGAGGCCAACGAGTTCTCGGCGGTGATCCACTGGGTGCTCGCCCTGCCCGACGGGGTGACGCTCGCCGACATCGTGGCGGCCTTCGAGGTGCTGATGGCCAGGCACGAGGCGCTGCGGACGAACTTCGTCGACGGTGAGCAGCGGGTGCGGGACAGCGGTGAACTGTCCATCGAGGTGCACCCGCTGGCCGACTCGCTGACCGACGACGACGCCGTGGAACTGCTGGTAGGCAAGCTGCGGGTCGGTGGCGTCGACTTCAGGTCAGGGCTGCCGCTGAAGGTCGCCATCGGGGTCCGGGACGGTGTGCCGGGCGTCGGTGTCATCGTGTACTCGCACCTGGCGGTCGACTTCGGCAGCATGGTGCTGATCGGCGGCCAGTTCACCACGCTGGCGGCCGATCCGGCGTCCCGGGTGGTCGGTGAGCCGGGCCACCAGCCGTTGGACCAGGCCGCCATCGAGCAGTCGCCGCGCGGCCTGAAGGCAGCGGAAGCAGCGTTGCGGCACTGGGAAACGCACCTGCGAGCGGCGCCGCAGAGCCTGTATCCGATGCCGCCCTCCGCATCGCCGGGCGAAGGGCTGCGCACCGGGATCCTGTCGTCGCCGGCGGCCGGTTTGGCGCTCGGCCACATCTCGATGCGGACCAAGGCCAGTCGGCAGGTCATCGTGGTGGCTGCGATGTGTGCCGTGCTGTCCTGGCGCACGGGGATTCCGCGGGCGGTGTTCGCCTCGGTGTCCGGGAACCGGTTCCGGCTGCGGCTACGTGAGTACGTCGGGAGTCTCGCCCAGGACGGACTGATGGCGCTGGACGTGGCCGAGCCGACGTTCGACGAGTTGGTGGCGCGGGCGGCCAAGGCGACGCTGACGGCGAACACGACCAGCATGTTCGACGCGACGAAGCTGTGGCGGCTCATCGACCAGGTCGGTCACGAGCGGGGCACGGCGTTCACCAGGGACTTCTCGGTCAACGATCTGAGCACCCACTTCGGCCTGACCGACGAGTCCGCCGAGATGTCCACCGACATCGCCGATGTGGCCGGCGCGCTGCCGAGGACCGAGGTGCTGTGGATGGAGTCGGCGCCGTTCCCGGTCATCCTGATCTGCAACCCGGCCCAGCTGGCGCCCGACTTGATGTTGGGTCTCACCGCCGACCTGCGCCACGTCGAGGACGCCGAGATCGAGTCGCTGCTGCGTGGCGTCGAGGGCCTGCTGGTCGCGGCGGCTGCCGAGAACGTGCCGCTGAGCCGACTTGGCGAGGTGACCCGCGTGGTGCCGGTGCAGCGGGACGCCGACTGGGTGTGTGTCGACTCGTGCTGGGTGCGGCTGTCCTCGGTGCGGCAGCTGATCACCGATGCGCTGCACGTCCCGGCTTGTCATGTGTCGGTAGGACCGGCCGGCTTGGTCGCGTATGTGCCGACGAACAGTTCCCCGACCGAAGCGCACGCCGCCTGTATGGCGCTGCTGTCCGAACCGGGCCGGCACACGGCGATGGCCCCCGGCCACTACGTCCTGTGCGCGGGCTCCCCCATCGACGTGTCCGACGAGGCGGCGTGGCGAGCCCAACCGGTGGTGGCGGAAGGCAACGGCAGGATCAAGCGATCGACCTAGGCCCAATCGGACCGCAGGATGAGCTGGGCGACCTGGGCGAACTCGCGGTGGTTCACCCCTTCGACGGCGACGTCGGCACCATTGTTGCGGGCGATCGCCAGTTCGTCGGGAACGGCGACCCGGTGCACCACCACCAGGTTCCGGTCCGGAATTCCGAGCAGGAACTGGCCGAAGTTGCCGATCGACATGAAGGCCGGAGAGGAACAGGTGGTGGGCCAGGTGCCGCGAGATCTCCGGACGGCCGAGCAGGCGTTGGCGGGCGGGGTCGAAGTCCTGGAAGCCGAGCGGCTCGGCGAGGTCCTCGGCGACCGCGTCGAACAGGCGCCTGCCGGTCTGTTGCTCGTAGATCGTGCCCAGGACGTTGGCGTCCCACGACGTGTAGTGGAACTCGGTGCCGGGCTCGACCGTGCCCCGTTCGGGGAGCCGCGCTTCCAGGTCGGTCGGGCTCGCTGCCGGGTGGTAGACGCCGGAGCGGCCGGTCAGCAGATCATGGACGGTGGCTCGGCGCTCGCGCGGCAGCAGGCCCTGGATGTCGTCGATGCATGCCGAGGTCGTCGAGGGTGCTCCGCAGGTTGATGACACCGTCGGTGACCGGGCGTCCGTAGAGGAGCGAGAGGATGCACTTGCGGACAGAAGCCAGGTAGCTGACCTCGGTGGTGTCGCCGTACTCATAGACGGTCTTGCCGTCCTTGATGGCCAGCAGGGAGGTCGTGGGGAGGACGTCCAGGGCCGTCGAGAGTTCCATCAATCACTTCCTTGCAGACAGCGGTTGAGGTGGTCCTCGATCTGCCGGGCGGCGGCGGTGCGGGTGACGCCGTGGCGCACAGGGCAAAACCCTGATGAGCGCGGAATTCCGCGTCCAACTGCTGGGTGTCGCCGAGCGCAGCGGCATGGTCGCCACCGAACAGGTCCTGTTCCTGCTGGCCCACCGCACGGCCGAACTGTTGGGCGATGCCGGCCTCTGGCACACGACGCCCGACCTGACACGCGTACCCGCGATGGCCCGCGCGGTGTCGCGCGAGACGGGGTTGCCGCTGACGGTGACCATGCCGATCGTCGGTACCGGAGTCGGCACGATCTCCATCGGCACGCCCTTCGTGCGGCCGACCACGTTCCAGCCCTACGACCCGGCGATACTGGGCATCCAGCCGACGGTGGTGCTCACCCATCTGGCCAGCGCCCGGGTCCTGCGTGCGGTCGGCGAACGGGCAGGACTGGTCCTCGACCGTGCCGAGACCGCGGCCGCGCTGGCGTGGGTGAAGGCGGAAGCGTTCCGGCGCAACGAGGCCGTCATCCCCGACGAGAGCCTCGTCGGTTTCATCGACGGGCTCCGCGCGACCCATGCGGTGTCCGCGACATGACGGCTCTCACTCCGACGACGGCCCTGGCCACAGCGGCCGAAGCGTTGCAGGCGGGCTCGGCGGTGGTGTTTCCCAATCCGTATCCGCTGACCTCCGTTGTCGCCGCCACCGCGCAGAACGTGGTCAACAACGCCAAAGGCCGTCCCGCGGACCAGGCCGTCGCCTTGTGGCTCGTCGACGACGATTGTTGGGCCGAGTTCGCCGACGCCCTGGATCTCGACGCCGGCACCCGCCTGTTCGCCCGCGACCTGCTGGTGCGCGAGCGGCTGACACTGCTGCTGCCACTGGGATCCGGCCACGTGCCGGACTGGGCGCGCCCGGCCATCCGGGACGGTCACGCCTGGTGTTCGGCGCCTGCTGGGACCCCGCTGCGCCCGATACTCGCCGGGCATCTGCATGTCAGCAGCGCCAACCGAACCGGACACCCACCAGCGGCCTCGCAGGCGGAGGCCCGAGCGACGTTCCCACCGGAGGTCCACGTCCTCGACGCCGACGACGGCTCGCCCGCGACCGGCCGCGCGGCGACGACCACGCTGCGCCTGTCACGTGGATACGCCCTGACCCACACTCGTTCCGGCGCGCAGGACCGCGCACACGGTGGCCCGGACGTCTACCTCACGTACCTGCGGGCGGCACGAGGGGCAGCAGCTCCTGCCGTACCCGCCCGCCAGATCGGCAGGCCTCTCCTCGCGCACTGCGGTGTCATCAGGTGCCGCCGTCTGCGAGGAGAGGCTTGACACAGCCGGATTTGTGCCATAAACCTTGTTCCTGAGAGCGCTCTCTGTAGGCCAGGAACACTGGCTTGACCCATCCCGTTGCGGCACTGCGGCTCGCCATGCCCTGCCGTCACTGGACCCTGACATCTCGCAGCGGAAACCGCGATCCGGTCTGCGTTCTCAGCTCAGGCAACTGAAAGGGAATGCTATGCAGCCTCTCCCGCAGTCACCCGTGCCCACCCGCGGCAGATCGCGACCGCACCACCGACCCAAGCTCCGCGCGCTGCTCGCCGTCGCGGCGCTGTCCGCCCTGTCACTGACAGGTGCGGCCACCTCGGCCTACGCCGCAGGCGGCACGCCGTTCGGCGGCACCGCTGCCGCCGTGCCGGGCACCGTCCAGGCCGCCAACTACGACACCGGCGGCCAGGGCGTCGCGTTCAACGCCATAGCGGGCAACGGCTCCGCCAACGGCTACCGCACCGACGGCATCGATCTGGAGGCCAGCGCGGACACCCAGGACACCACCGGCGGTGGTGTCGACGACCTGGGCTGGACGACCCCGGGCCAATGGTTCGACTACACCGTCAACGTGGCCACCGCCGGGAGTTACACCGTCAGCTTCCGGGTGTCCTCGCCGTACGGGATCACCGACGCGCTGCACATCGCGAACGCGGCGGGCGCGAACCTCAGCGGCGCGGTCGCCGTGCCGAACACCGGCGGCTTCGAGACCTGGACCACGGTCACCGCCAGCATCACGCTGCCGGCCGGCCAGCAGACACTGACCGTCGACCAGGACACCAACGGCTGGAACCTGCACTTCATGTCCTTCGCCCAAGGCACCTCGTCGCCCCCACCCCCGCCGCCGCCTCCTCCCGGCGGCGGCACCGGGCCGACGGAGTTCTGCGGCACGCAGGACCTCGCGCTGGACCAGCCCACCACGGCGTCATCGAGCCAGGACGCCACCATCTATCCGGCGCGCGGCGCCACCGACGGTGACCCGGGCACCCGCTGGTCCAGCGCGTCGGCTGATCCGCAGTGGCTGGACGTCGACCTCGGTGCCCCGCAACAGATCTGCGGCGTGAGCATCCTCTGGGAGGCGGCGTTCGCGTCGGCGTTCCAGGTCCAGGTGTCCAACGACAACGCGACCTGGACCTCCGTCTTCTCGACGACGACCGGCACCGGCGGCAGCCAGACCCTGCCGGTCTCCGCGACCGCCCGCTACGTCCGCGTGTTCGCCACCGCGCGGGGCACCCAGTTCGGTGACTCGATCTTCGAGCTCGATGTCTTCGGCCTGACCACCACCGCCCCGGTGACCGGCGGCAACGGCAGCGGTGGCAACGGAGTCTGCCCCTGGGTCGGCTCTGCCGCGCCGATCGCCCAACGGGTCCAGCAGGTGCTCAACACCATGAACAAGGCCGAAGAGGTCACGCTGCTCTCCGGTGACGGCACCTCGTCCTACATCGGCCACGTCGGCGGCATCCCCGCGCTGTGCATCCCGCCGATCAACCTGCAGGACGGCCCGTCCGGCGTCGGTGACGGCACCGGTGGGGTGACCGCCTTCCCGGACGGCGAGTCCGATGCCGCGACCTTCGACCCGGCGCTGATCCAGCAGGAGGGCACGGCCAAGGGCGCCGAGTTCGCCGGCAAGGGAGTGAACGTCGTGCTCGGCCCGACGACCAACCTGGTGCGCGATCCGCGCTGGGGCCGGACCTACGAGACCTACGGCGAGGACCCGTTCCTGGCCGGCCAGATCACCTCGGCGCAGGTCAAGGGGTTGCAGGGCCAGGGTGTGATGGCCGACGTCAAGCACGTCGCGGCCTACGACCAGGAGCGCTACCCCAACGGTGACGACAACGAGACGGTCAGCCAACAGTCCCTGGAGGAGCTCTACCTGACGCCCTTCCAGGACGCCGTCGAACAGTCGGCACCCGCTTCCATGATGTGCTCCTACGCCGTGGTCAACAGCGCACCGTCGTGCGCGAACGCCGACATGTTGCAGGACGGCCTGGACCAGCAGGCGAACTACGGCGGTTTCGTCATCTCCGACTGGGGCGCCGCGGGCAACGCCGTCGCGGACGCCGTGGGCGGCATGGACATCGCGATGCCGTTCTCCGACGCACCCGCCGTGTCCGACGCCCTGTCGGCCGGGACGCTGAGCCAGGCGACGGTCAACTCGATCGTGGCCCGAATCCTGACCCAGATGTTCGCGTTCGGCATGTTCGACAACCCGAACACCGGTTCCCTCACCGCCACCGTGAGCACCGCGGCGCACCAGCAGACCGCGCTGCAACTCGGTGAGGAGGGCACGGTGCTGCTGAAGAACAACGGCCTGCTGCCGCTGAACCCGACCACGACCAGGTCCGTCGCGGTGATCGGCACCGACGGCGGCGCCGGGGTCGAGATCTCCGGCGGTGGCAGTGGCTCGGTGAACAGCGCGAACACGGTCTGGCCGCTGACCGGGATCCAGAACGCTGTCGGGCCCGGCGCCACGGTCACCTTCACCGCGGGTGACGACAACGGCACGACCAACATCCCGCAGGCGGTCGCGGCGGCCAGGGCGGCCACCGACGCCGTCGTCTTCGTCAGTGCCCCGGAAGGTGAGGAGAGCGACCTGGCCACCCTCAACCTGTCCAGTGCCGACGAGACGATGATCCAGCAGGTGGCCGCGGCCAACCCGAACACCATCGTGGTGATCAACAGCGGCTCGCCGGTGGTCATGCCGTGGCTCAGCTCGGTCGCCGGCGTGTTCGAGAACTGGTACGGCGGTGGGGAAACGGGTGCCGCGATCGCCGCGCTGATCTTCGGCACCGCCAACCCGTCGGGCAAGCTGCCGGTCACGTTCCCCGGCAGCCTCAGTCAGGTCCCGGCACAGACCACGGCGCAGTGGCCTGGCCTGCCCACCGGACCGGTCTACAGCGAGGGCGTGGACATCGGCTACCGCTGGTACCAGTCGCAGAACATCGCTCCCGCGTTCCCGTTCGGATTCGGGTTGTCCTACACGACGTTCGGCTTCTCGAACCTGACCGTCAGCCCGTTCAACTCCAACGGCAGGGCCACGGTGACCGCCACGGTCACCAACACCGGCACCAAGGCAGGCGCGGACGTGGCCCAGTTGTACGTCGGCGACCCGGCAGCCAGCCAGGACCCGCCGAAGCAGCTCAAGGGTTTCCAGCGGGCGATGCTCAATCCCGGGCAGAGTGCGACGGTCTCCTTCCCGTTGACGATCCACGACCTGGCCTCGTGGTCCCCGACCGCGAACGCCTGGGCAGCTCAGGCCGGCACGTACTCGATCTCGGTCGGCGACTCATCGACGAGCCTGCCGCTGCTCGGGTCGACCAGCCTGGCCCAGACCCTCACCGGTCAGATCGCGGCGGGCGCGTCGGGCGCTGGTGTCTCGGCGCCCAACACGACGGTCAGCGCGAACGTCACGCCGAACTCGGGCGTGCCGGGTGCGGAAACGGTCGGCCTGGTCAACCCCTTCGGCTACAGCAGCCCCAAGGGGGCGGCGGTCTCCTTCGCCATACAGGCCGTGGACTCCGACGCGCCGCAGGCCCTCACGTTCACCGCGACCGGGCTACCGCCCGGCATCACGATCGCGCCGAACGGCACGATCTCCGGTTCCAGCAGCACTGTCGGGACCTCCACGGTGACCGTGACGGCGACCGACACGAGAGGAGTCTCGGGCTCGGCCACCTTCGTGTGGTCCGTCGTGCAGTGAGTTGAGTCATCGGTGGCCTGGTGATCACGGTGCGCCGTGGTCACCAGGCCACCCTCGATAGGGTGCTCGTATGGAACTCGCCTCGTCGTTCGGCACGGCGGCGGTCGCGTACGCAGAGCACCGCCCGGACTACGCGCCTGCCGCGGTGCGCTGGGCACTGGAGCACGCACCCGGAGCGCGGGTGCTGGACCTCGGCGCGGGAACCGGCAAGCTCACCGGCACGGTGGCCGCGCTGGGCGCCGACGTCGTCGCGGTCGAGCCCGACCCGGCGATGCTGGCCGAGCTACGGCGCGCACTGCCGACCGTCCGCGCCCTGCCGGGCGATGCCGAGGCGATACCACTGCCGGACGCGTCCGTCGACGCGGTGCTGGCCGGGAACGCCATGCATTGGTTCGACATGGCCGTCGCGGGGCCTGAGATCGCCAGGATCCTCGTGCCAGGCGGCATCCTGGCCGGACTGTGGAACGTGATGGACGACCGGGTCGACTGGATCGCCGGACTCGAACGGATCAGCGGCAGCGCGGCCATCGGCCCTCGCGACACGTTCAGCAGTTGGCGCGCCGCGACGACCGGCCTGCACCTGCCCAAGGTGGAGGTGGCCGCCCGGTTCGGTGCGCCGGAGCAGGCCGAGTTCCAGCACGGGCATCGCCGCACCGCCGACTCCCTCGTCGCGACGATCGCCACCCGCGCGGGAGTGCTGGTCCTGCCGGAACAGGAACGAGAGACCATGCTCGGCCGGATCCGCGCTTTCCTTGCCAGCAGACCGGAAACCAGCAGCGGCGAGTTCACCCTGCCGATGCTGACCGGCGTGCTGCGCGTCCAGCAACTGTGACACGGCTGGCTCTGCCGGCGGGTCAGCGCCATCTCCCGTGAACCGGCCGACCGGGCCAGGAAGTCCGCCGCACCGACAGCAGGCGGATCCGCGACGACCGGGCCGGTCAACCTGACCTGCCGGACCAGGCACCAGGCTGCCCGATCGGGGGGTTCTGTACGGCCCGACGTTAGCGTGATCGTATGGACCCGCTGTCCGACGAGCGCAGCAGCGCTGTCGGAGTACCCGAAGCAGCGGTTCCACGGCCCCGCGCCGCGTCGCGGTCCGACCAGTTTCTGGTGACCGGTGCGATCAACGAACCGGATGTGGCGGTGTGCACGCCGGACCTCGACCGCCGGGCTCGTGGCCCCGCACGGTCCACTACGTCACCAGGACATGCGACCGGATGGACACGGTCTACGCCTGAGGTTGGGCGAAGGCCACAAAATGGACCAGCTCATGTTCGTGATCCTGGCCCGAGGGCAGGACGGCTACCAGGTGGTGCTGTCCTGGGGCGAGATCGATCCGGAGTTCGGCGGTTGCGCCGCGCTGCTGGCCACCCGCTACAACGACGTGCGCCTCCCCCGCCCCACCTTGGTACTGCCGTGTGACGACCGGGGCAGCCGGCACGTGCGGATGGTCACCGAGCTGCGGGTGCTTCGGATGACTGCCGACGATGTCAGCACCGATCGTCATTGATCGTGCCCAGGTGCGCAGCACAATCGACGTCAGGCTGGTGCATGCTCGAATCATGTCAGTCATGACACGTTCTGTTAGGGTCGTGTCATGACTGACGACTTGGTGACCACCATCGAAACCGGCCATCGCAAGGTCACCCGACAGGCGGTCGTGCACGCGCCTGCCGCAGAGCTGTTCGCCCTGGTTGCCAACCCGCACCGGCACACCGAACTGGACGGCTCGGGCACGCTGCGCGCCGTGCCGGTGACCGGTCCGGACCGGCTGAGCGCCGGTGCCGCGTTCACCGTGGGCATGAAGCAGTTCGGGGTGCCGTACAAGATCACCTCGAAGGTGACCGCGTTCGAGGACGACAAACTCATCGAGTGGCAGCACCCGATGGGGCACCGCTGGCGCTGGGAGTTCACCGAGACCGGGCCCGGCACCACACAGGTGACGGAGACGTTCGACTACTCCGGCGCGAGGTCCCCGCGAATGCTGGAGATGTTCGGCTACCCGGCCAAGAACGGCGACGGCATCGCCAAGACCCTGCGCGCGCTGACCGCCCGGTTCGCCTGAATCGGACCGGTTCACCCGGCGGGCAGTGCCTCGAAGGCCTGATCCACCAAGGTCGCGATACTCGGGCGGTCAGGTGCGTCGGCGGCGCGGAGTTCCGAGTCCCGGATCACCGCGCTGCGCAGCACCGCGACCGCCGTCCGCGCGAGGACCTCTGCCTGGAATCCGTACTCCGCCTCGGTCAGGATTCCCGTGGCTGCCAGGCGTTGGGCGACCACCTCCGTCAGGTCGTTCTCCAGCCTGCGTTGCAGACTCCCGGACGCCGAAGCGCCCAACCGGTCCAGCGACAGGTCGGCAGGCGGCTGCGACGCCGACATCGGTTTGGTGTCCCGCATCGCGTGCCGGATCGCGGTCAACGGTGGCTCGGTGGCCGGTCGCGCCAGCACGGCCGCCCGCAGCCGAGGCACCCAGGCGAGCACGTGGTCGACGATCAGGTCCTCTTTGACCGCGAAATAACGGAAGAACGTCCGCTCGGTGACCCCTGCGGCATCAGCGATGTCCCGGACGGTCGTCGCCGAGAAACCCTTGGCCTCGAACAGTTCCCGGGCGGCCGACAGTAACGCGGCGCGCGTCGCACGCCGGTTCGCCGCCCGCCTGCCCAGCTGTTCGTCCTCCGCCACAGCGACGAGTGTGCCACAACGTGTCATGACTGACACATTGTCGGCCGCTCAGAGGGACTGCGCGTCCGCGTCCCGCAGCACGTCCAGGACCGGCCGGTACAGGCGCTGCTTGATCGTGCCGAGCGTGTCGCCCGCCTTGTCGGTCAGGGGCCGCGCCAACGCGATCGCGGTACCGCGCACCTCGTGCTCGGCAACGGCCTGGTCCACGATGCCGGCGGCCACCGCGCTCGCGGAGTCGAACCGGTGACCGGTGGTCATGGCCTGATGGGCGGTCTGCGGGGTCAGCCGAGCGCTGATCAGCGCGTTCATACCGAACGTGAACGGGATCTTGATGTCCACCTCGGGCAGACACCAGTAACCCCGATCGGCACGCATCACCCGGAAGTCGCACGCCAGCGTGAGCATCGCACCGGCGGCGAAAGCATGGCCCTGGATGGCCGCGACCGTGACGCACGGCAGTTCGAGTACCCGGGCGAACAACTCGTGCACGTTCGTGACGTAGTCCCGCAGTTGCTCCGGGTTCGCCATCACCCAGGCGAGATCCAGACCGTTGGAGAAGAACTTGCCGGTCGCTGCCAGCACCAGGGCCCGTGGCCCGCCGGCTTCCCGTACCTCGTCCAGCGCGGCGTTCACCGACGTGAGCCAGTCGGGATGGAAGCGGTTCTCGGTGTCGCCGATGTCGAGCACCAGAACGTCGTCGTCGCGGTCCAGTGTGGGCATTGCAGCTCCTGACGTGTTGGGAACGTGGCTACTTCAGCAGCCGCAGCGATTCCGCCCACAGGCGGGCCGCGTTCGCCGGGTCGAGGGCGTAAGGAGCGACGCCGTGCGAGTAGTCGCCGCCGTGATCCACACGTTCGGCCTCGGCGCAGTCCTCGAAGTACCGGCCGGTCACGTCGGCCGTCAAGGCTGATGCCGCGAGCAGCACGAACGTCGCGACCCCCTGTTCGGGTGATTTCCACCCGGCCGGGACCTCACCCTCCCGCAACGGCCGGTCACCCAGCCGCTGCCGCAGCCGCTCGGGATCCATGTTGCGCTGGAATCCGGTGAGCACCGGACCTGGTGCGGCGGCGTTGGCCGTGATGCCGTCGGCGGCCCACCGAGTGGCCGCCTCGACCCCGAACAGCACGTTCGCGGTCTTGGACTGGGCGTAGGCGAGCAGGTCCTGGTAGGGACGGTAGGCGAAGTGGAGGTGGCCGCCGAACACAGGTGGACCGCTGCCGCGCCGACCGGCCGGGTGGCCTACGCCGACGTCCGCGACCTGTCCGAGGCAGCCGCCCTGGTGCTGCGTGATCCCACGCTGCACGGCCGATCCACAACCTCTCCGGCCCCGACGCGTACACTTCCCGGAGGTGGCGACATTGTTGACCAAGATCCTGGGCACGAGGTCACCTACCTCCCGGTGTCCGAACAGGACCGTCGCGGCGACCTGCTGGCCGCCGCCGGGACACCGCAGTGGTACGCCGACCTCCTCGTCAGCCTGGACACCGGTGCCGAGTCGGGCCACGTCAGTGGGCTCACCACAACGCTGCGGGACATGCTCGGCCGGGCACCGCGCTCCGTCGAGGAATTCCTCACCGAGAACGCCGCGAAGTTCTCCGGGTAATCCAACTTGTGGCCGGCGCCCCGCCGGGCAAGGCTGACACCAGCCACCCCGAGGGAGAACCCGCTGTGTACGTGCCGCCGTCCGCTCGACCACTCGACGACGACGAACGGGAACTCGTCGACCTCGCCCGCGACACGATCGACGCCAACACCGACGCCGGCCCGGACGAGGACGGCCTGCACACCACAGGTGCAGCGGTGCGGGGAGCCGACGGGCACGTGTACACCGGCGTGAACCTCTACCACTTCACAGGTGGACCGTGCGCCGAACTGGTGGCGCTGGGATCCGCCCGGGCACAGGGCGCCCGCCAACCGACGTGCATCGTCGCGGTGGGCAATCACGGCCGAGGAATCATGGGCCCGTGCGGCCGGGACCGCCAGGTGTTCATCGACCTGCACCCCACGATGCGGGTCATCGTGCCCACGCCGGACGGCCCGCGTTCCGTTGTCGCGACCGATCTGCTGCCACTGGGACAGCAGTGGTCGCAGGAGAGCGGCACCGCCCCACTCGATCCAACCGACTGAGCAGCGGCGCTCGGCCGGTTGACCGAAAGTCGGCTGCGGTCAGGCACGGTCCGCCCTACAGTGCCGCCGTGAGCTACGGATGGCGCCGCCAGGACGGCTTGGTTGTCGAGATCTGCGACGAGTGCGGGTTCGACACCCGCCGGACGGCCGACGTCGGCACCGGCCTGCGGGCCGTACTGGCTGCCATGCACGACCTGCTGACCAACCCCGACGCCGACCAGCGACCGGCCGAGGGGACGTGGTCCGCGGCCGAGTACGTCGTCCACTCCATCCACGTCGTCGCGGAGACCGTGGCCGAGGTCGCCGACGCGGCCGGAGTGCCCCCACCCACACCGCCGATCGACTGCCCCAGCGCGCTGGCCGCCCTCGACGCACTCCTGGCCGGCCCGACCGGACCACAACTCGACACGCTGACGCTGGTCACCCCGTTCGCCACGATCACGGCCCGCGACAACCTCTACCACGCCCTGCACGACCTGGAACACCACCTGCTCGACATCCGCAGGGGCTACGGACGCATCGCACTCACCCGCGGCGACGACCTGCACACCACCGTCCGCTGACGCTGCCTCGTTCAGTGCGGCGACCGGTGGCCGGCTGTCATGTCGATCCACAGGCCGACATAGCTTGCTCCGTGCTGCCCGGGGCGGCGCCGCTGGCGGACGAACTCGCGGACATCGACCTTGTCGTCGCGTACTGGGGCGGCTCGGCCGCAGTGCGGCGGCGGCTGCACGCCCTGGACCAGGCAACGGCGAGCGTCGTGCTGTTTCTTGAATACGTTCCACAGAACCTGGCTGCCTGGCTGAACAGCCAACTCGCAGCCGGCCCGGACGCCATCGCCTCCGCCTGCGCCATGGTGCACCGATGCCTGCGCACCGACATCGCCTTCATGAACGCCAATGGGCTGCTGCACTTCGACGCCCACTTCCGCAACGTCCTGACCGACGGACACCGCCTCTACTTCGCCGACCTCGGTCTGGCCACCTCGCCTCGCTTCGATCTGTCCACCGACGAGCGGGACTTCCTCGCCAGCAACGCGAGCCACGACGCCGGCTACGCCATGAGGGAACTGCTCAACTGGATAGTCGCCAACGTCGTCGGGATACCGGCTCCCGACACCGGCGGACCCGTCGAGCGCCACGACTACATTCGCCGCTGTGCCGAAGGAGCCCGACCTGCCGGCGCCGCCGAGCCGATCGCGGACCTGATCAGCCGTTACGCGCCCGTCGCGGCCATCATGAACGACTTCTACTGGGACGTGTTCGGCGTGAGCCGGGCGACGCCGTTCCCGGCTGAGGCGGTCGCGCAGGGGATGGCCGATCAGCACGGCTAGCGCGCCGGCAGCCAGCGCAGGGCGAACAGCAGTTGCCAGCGCACGTCCGGGTCGTCGAGGTCCCTGTCCAGCAGCCCGGTGACGCGGGCGATCCGGTTGCGCACGGTGTTGCGGTGCACGCCGAGCATGGCGGCGGTGCGGTCCCAGCTGCCGTGTTGCTCCAGCCACGTCCGCAGGGTCGCCAGGAGCTCGGTGCCGCTCGCCGTTCCGGCGGCGAGCACGGGTGCCAGCACGGCCTGGGCGTACCTGGCGGCGATATCGGGATCGACGGCGCCGCCCAGCAGTTCGCCGGAATCCAGCCCGGGCGGCCGTCCGGTGATCCGGGCTGTGGCCAGCGCCCGGTGCGCCTCGGTGGCCGCGGCCGGCAGGTCGGGCCATAGGTGCGGTTCCGACACGCCGACCTGTTCGCCTGCGAGCCCGGCCGCCACGCCACGCGGGTCCGCTGCGTCCGGGACCAGCAGGACCGCGAGATCTCCGTCCGTGTCGAGCAACTGGGTGCCGAAGGCGGCGCGCAGCCGGGTGTGGCGCCGCTCGCGCGCTGCCTCGCCTGCCGGCTGACGCCGAGGCGCGCAGACGACGACACGCCAGTCGGTGTCCGGCTCTGCGCCCACGGCCAGTGCGACCGCTCGGTCGGCAGGCGCGCCGGTCGCCCCGGCGACCACCGCGGCACCCAGCAACAGACCCGCCTGCCTCGGCAATCCGCGCCACAGCAGCGAGAGCAACGACGCACCGACACTGACGATGCCCCGCTCCGGCGCACTGAGCGCGCTGCCCCTGGCGATCACCAACGCGGCCCTGCGGTCCTCGCTGTGCACCGGCGCCACCACCACGTGCAGATCGGGGCCGTGCGTGGCCACACCGGTCTCACCCCGGCCGGAGGTCACGCGCCGGATGTCGGCCGCCAGCGACTGCTCGTCCGGAGCGGGCGCACCCGCCGACCAGCGCAGTCCTCGGGTCGGCTCGACCAGGAGCACGCCTGCCCGCAGCTCCTTCGCCAGGCGGCGCACGATCGCGGCCGTCGCCGACGGCCGGGCGGCCGCCGCGACGAGCGCGCGTTGCGCCGCGTTGAGCTGCCGCAGGTCGGCGAGGTGCCGGGCCTCCGCCTCGGCGGCGAGTGCCTCGGTGATCGCGATGAACGGAACACTCGGCGGCACCTCGATCAGCGGTAGCCCGTGCTGCTCACAGGCAGCGACGAGCGCGGGCGGCACGGTGTGGTGGATCGGGTCGATGCCGAAGCCGAGGCCGGTCACTCCGAAGCTGGCCAGCCGTCCCGCGTAGGCGACTATGTCGGCCTTGCGGCGCGGCAGGTGCACGCCCGCGCTCAGCACCAACTCGCCACCGCGCAGGTAGGGCGTCGGGTCCGGTAGCTCGCTGACATGCGGCCATCGGATCTCCCGGTCCAGCGCCGCCTCGCCCGCGCGCACCACCAGAGCAGGCCGCAATCGCAGCAACTCGCGCACCGTCGTCATGGACGAACCATCCATTCGCTGTCCTCGACCGGATGAATCATCCACTATCGCTCGCGACTCGCCGAGTCCTACGGTCCGGCTGGACGCTCCTCCCGGCGCGGCCCCGAGCAGAACGGGGACAGGCGATGGTGCACAGCGAGCAACGAGCAGTCGGTGCCGGCCGGCCGGTCATCGAGGTCCGTTCGATCGACTACGTGCCACCGGCCGAGCGGCACGGCAAGGTGTGGCACCAGGGCCCGTTCTGGTTCACCGGCAACTTCGTGCTGACGACGATGGTCGCCGGCTTCATCGGCCCGTCGTTGGGCATGTCGGCCGGCTGGTCGGTGCTCGCGGCCGTCCTCGGCGCGTCGTTCGGCACCCTGTTCATGTGCTTCCACGCGAACCAGGGTCCGACGATGGGCATGCCGCAGATGATCCAGTCGCGGGCACAGTGGGGCTCGCGCGGCGCGATCGTCCCGTTCCTCGCCGTGGTTTTCGTCTACATCGGATTCAACGTCTTCAACGTGATCCTTGCCGCGCAAGGGCTGGACACCCTGCTCCCCGCCCCCAACGCCGTCTGGTACGCGGTGCTGATCGCGTTGTCGGTGCTGATCGCGGTCGTCGGCTACGACCTGATGATGGCGGTCCAGCGGTGGCTGACCTACCTGCTGATCCTCGTCTTCGGTGTCCTGACGATCTACGCGCTGGTGACACTGCACCTCAACGCCGCCATCCCGCACCACGGCGGCTTCTCCGGTTCGGTGTTCCTGCTGCAGTTCGCGGCGGCCGCCGGCTACCAGATCTCCTACGCCGTCTACGTCTCGGACTACTCGCGGTACCTGCCCGAGGACACGCCGGCACCGAAGGTCATCTGGTGGACCTACCTCGGTGCCGCCGGATCCGCGGTATGGCTGATGTCGCTGGGCGCGGTGCTCGGCTCGGCGCTGCCGACGCCGGACGCCATCGGCAGCATTCGCCAGGTCGGCGACAACCTCGTGAACGGGTTCGGCACGTCCGTCGTGCTCGTGTCCTCGATCGCGCTGATCACGATCATGTCGGTCAACACCTACGGTGCGATGCTCACCAGTGCCAGCGCGATCGACGCCTTCCGCCAGGTGCGGCCCACCGTCGGCCTGCGCGTCATCGGCATCGTGGTGATCTCCGCGATCGTGTTCATCGTCGCGCTGGCCATCCCGGACAGTTATCTCGGTGACTACAACAACTTCGTGGTCCTGATGCTCTACTTCCTCGTGCCGTGGACCGCCGTCAACCTCGTGGACTTCTACTTCGTCCGCCGTGGGCACTACGCGATCTCGGAGATCTTCAACCCCGACGGCATCTACCACCGCTGGGCCTGGCGCGGCCTGCTCGCGTACTGCGTCGGGCTCGCCGCGATGGTCCCCTTCATGGCACTGAGCTTCTACCACGGCCCGGTGACCCAGGCGCTCGGCGGCGGCGACATCTCCTTCGCGGTCGGCCTGATCGTCGCAGGTGGGCTCTACTACCTGTTCAGCCGCAACCTCGATCTGTCCGCCGAACGCGACGCGGTCGAGCGCAGCCGGGCCCTGCTGGCCGGCGACGCGTCGTGACGGAGACCAGCACCCGCGTGGCGTGCTGCCAGTACGCGCCCCGAGTCGGTGAGCCGGAGGTCAATCGGGCACGAGGCGGGCAGGCGATTCGGAGCGCGGCGCAGGCCGGTGCCCGCGTGATCGTGCTGCCCGAGTTGGCCAGCAGCGGGTATATCTTCCGGGATCGGGACGAAGCCGCCCTGCTCGCCGAGTCGCTGGACGGGCCGACCGTCACCGAGTGGGGTGAGCTCGCCGCGGACCTTGGTGTCGTGGTCGTCGCCGGGCTGTGTGAACGTGGCGAGGACGGTGCGGTGTTCAACAGCGCGGTCGTGCTCGACGACTCCGGCCTCCGCGCCGCCTACCGCAAGGCGCACCTGTGGGACACCGAGAAGCTCGTCTTCGAGGCGGGCGACGCGCCGCCGGCCGTCGTGACCGTCGCGGGAGTGCGACTCGGCGTGCTGATCTGTTACGACCTGGAATTCCCCGAGTGGGTGCGGCTGGCCGCGCTGGCAGGCGCGCAGTTGTTGTGCGTACCGACCAACTGGCCGCGGTTCCCCCGACCGGCCGGGCAACGACCCATGGAAGTCGTCCGCGTGCAGGCCGCGGCGTCCGTCAACCGCATGTTCGTCGCCGCCTGCGACCGGGTGGGCGCCGAGCGAGGAGTCGACTGGGTCGGCGGCTCGGTCATCGTCGACGCGGACGGCTGGCCGCTCGCCGGGCCGACCCCCGGCGACGACGAGTTGCTGCTGACCGCAGACTGCCGCCTCGGCGAAGCCCTGGACAAGGCGATCAGCGACCGCAACGACGTGTTCGCCGACCGCCGCACGGAACTGTACGGAGCGACCGAGAAGGGTTGGACATGACCGAGAACCGCGGCCCGGTCGACGGGACGCAGGTGCCGCGCTACGCGGGACCGGCGACGTTCGCCCGGCTGCCCCGGCTGGACGAGGTCGACAGCGCCGACATCGCCATCGTCGGCATCCCGTTCGACACCGGGGTCAGCTACCGGCCGGGCGCCCGCTTCGGCCCTGCCCACATTCGCGCGTCGTCCCGGTTGCTCCGGCCGTACAACCCCGCGCTCGACGTGTCGCCTTTCGCGCTGTGCCAGGTGGCCGACGCAGGCGACCTCACTGTCAACCCATTCGACATCGATGCGGCGCTGCGGCAGATCCAGGCCGGCGCCGCCGAACTGACGGCAGCGGGCGGCAGGCTGCTCTCGTTGGGTGGCGACCACACCATCGCGCTGCCGCTGCTGCGCGTGATGGCAGCAAAGCACGGACCTGTCGCCGTGCTGCACTTCGACGCGCACCTCGACACCTGGGACACGTACTTCGGCGCGCCGTACACCCACGGAACGCCGTTCCGACGCGCGTCCGAAGAGGGCCTGATCGACCGTGAACACTCGGTGCACGTAGGCATCCGCGGTCCGCTGTACACGGCGAGCGACCTGACCGAGGACGGCGTCCTGGGCTTCCAGGTGATCCCGTGCACGGCTTTCGACGAGGGCGGCCTGCGCGCGGTGGTGGACCGGATGCGGGCGCGGCTGGGTGACGCGCCGGTCTACGTGTCGGTCGACATCGACGTGCTGGACCCATCGCACGCGCCCGGTACCGGCACGCCGGAAGCCGGCGGCCTGAGCTCCCGCGAGCTGTTGGCGTTGCTGCGCTCGCTCGCCGAGCACCACGTGGTCGGTGCCGACATCGTCGAGGTCTCCCCCGCCTACGACCACGCCGAGATCACCGGGATCGCGGCCGCGCACGTCGGCTTCGAGTTGCTGTCGGTGATGGCACTGGGCAAGCCCGGCTAGACGGTACACACTCGGCGAGCAGTTCGACAATGTCGTGCCAGGCCCGTTGCGCGTGTAGGGGGTGGTAGCCGACGCTGAGCAGCAGGGTCTGATCGGTCCGCGTCGGCGGGTGGTGCAAGGCGTGCAGGGCGCCGCCGTAGACCACGATGCGCCAGTCGACGCCCGCGGCCTGCATCTCGGCCGCGAACGCGTCCCGTTGCGCCGGCGACATGATCGGGTCCTCCGATCGACCCCGGCCACACCGGGCAGCGAATGAGCGCCGCCTCGCCCGGTGGTCATCGCGTTGACCGTCCCGATCGTGACCGATGTCCCGCATCCGTTCGTGATCGACCAGTGCCCGCCGTTGATGTCGAACGCCAGCGCCACGTACCCCAACTCGGCAGGGGCGTCGGTCCGGCGGGCAGCGCGAGGTACCCGATCATCGTCAGGCCGTCGGCGGGGTACTCGACCGTGCGTGTCGTGGCCGTCGTCATGAGGCCCGACGGTAGCGATCGCCGATCCAGGCCGGTCGGTGTACACGGCTGGCAGAACAACGCGAGTGTTCAGCGGAAGGGTGCGGATGACGATGGCGAGGACGGTCTCGACATTCCGCACGCGATTTCCTGCCAGCTCTGTGGGCTCGCCGTGTTGATCTACCTGGCCGACCAGGACCTGGCAACCATCGCCACACCATCGTCCTGCTCGGTACCCGACCTGAACCCAGCCAACGCGGTGCCGTCAACGCCCGACGAGCACCAACCGAACCACCAACGACGACAAGAGAAGAGGTAGCTGAGGCGTCCGACGCTAAATATTTGCGGACGCCATCAGCCGAGCAGCTTCGCCTTCGCTTTGGTGAACTCTTCAGGTGACAACACTCCGGCGTCACGAAGCTGCGCGAGCTTCGCAAGTTCATCAGCGATGGTGACCGGCGCCATACCTTGCGGTGCCGCCGTTGCCGCTTTCTGCGGAACGTTCCCACAAAAAGAAGGATGCGCTCGAATCCACGCTTCAATCTTCTCTGCGGTTCCGTGGTTGATCGGGCAAGCTGCGAGTTCCGTCCCGCCACCCTGCAGGACCAACACTTGCTGGAACGCGCTCGCACCATTCTTCTTGTCTTGCTTCGTCGCCTTGCGAACCGAGAATCCAGTTACGTCTGCGATGTTGACCTTAAAGGCTGGAAGCAATTTACCGGTCTGTCGATACTCGATGTTGCCATCGCCATGGTCGATGATGCTACCGCTCCCGAACCCCAGCCCGTGGCTCTGTCCTCGCGCCATTCTCAGCAAACTGCTGACCGGCGTCAACCACCCTCACGTGGACTATGTCTGCCTGTTCGGCGGGACGGTGTTGCCAGTGGCGCCTGGTCCGGTAAGGCCGCGTTTGTCACAACCGCCTCGTTCGAGCAAGTGAGTTCGCTGGCGCCAGTAGCGAGCCTGGTGGACAGCTGTGGCCACAGCCGAACTTCCAGACACCGAGGCAGCAGATGCATGGGGCGCCCCGTGCGCCCAACCCGGACTCGGTCGGGCGGTTTCCCGGGCGCCAGGCCCGACAAGCCAGCTGAAAAAGCGCTGCATCGTCGCGTGTTCGTAATGATGGCTACCGTGGTGACCGTGGCCGAACAGCTCATCGATCGAGGCGGGATCGATTCGCTCACGCCGTGACCCATCCTCGCCGAACGCTGAGGAGTATGAGGGTCCGGCATGTACCGTCCTCGTACGCCACATGGCCGGCAGCGATTCCCACCGCGCACGGCGCCGTGATCCGGAGGCGTCCTGCAGCGCTAACCTGATCATGCTGTTCGCCGTGGCGAACCGATCGGATTGTTCGTCATCCTCAGCCAGAGGTCGACAGTCCTTTGCCGATCCGTATCGGGTACTTGACCCAATATCCGAAACCGTACACCTTTCTCGGTCAAGTCCGCACCGTCGCGGAGATTGGCGGCCCAGGCACAGAACTGAGATTAATCGAGTCGCGAAAGTGCCTGCCTGACAGATGGACGACAGTAAGTGGCGGTTGGTAGCCAAACCAGACTTGGGTGTGCTGGTCTGGGGGAACTCATGTTCAGCATGACAGACGCCAGGAGTGAGCATGGCCGGCTCACCGCCCCGCAGTGTTTTCATCAGCCACAGTTCTGAGCTGCGCGACTATCCACGTGATTGTTCGTTCGTGGCAGCCGTCGAAGCCGCTATCGCGAGGGCGGGCGATGCCGTAGTCGACATGGCTTATTTCACTGCGGCAACAGAGCCGCCGGCACAGTCGAGCCGCGAGGCCATGGCAACGGCCGATGTGCTGGTCCTGATCGCCGGCTTCCGGTACGGCTCTCCCGTGCGTGACACGCCCGAACTCTCGTACACCGAACTGGAGTTCCAGGCGGCCGGCGAACTGGGTATCCCCAGACTGGTGTTCCTGCTCAGCGAGGAAGCGCGAGGCCCCGCAGGACTATTTCTCGATCCGCAATACGGAGCACGGCAAGCCGGCTTCCGACAGCGCCTGCGCGACAGCGGCGTCACAGTGACCATGGTGAAGTCTGCCGACGATCTAAAAGTCGCTGTCTTCCAGGCTCTGGTCGAGCTACCCCGGGCTCAGTCGACCACGGCGCCCGTGGGCAGGGTATGGGGCATCCCGGCTCGTCCTGCCCGGTTCATCGGCCGTGAGGCGATCATCGATGAACTGCGCGGCGCGCTGGACTCGACGAGGGCAGGTGTCGTCCGTGCGGTCCACGGCATGGGAGGCGCCGGGAAGACGACACTGGCACTGGAGTACGCACACCGCCACGCTCACGACTACGACATCGCATGGTGGATGACGGCTGAGCAACCCGAACTCATCCCCGCCAGCCTGGCCGCGCTCGCCCACGCCCTCCATCTCACCCATCCCGCCGACAAAACCGATGTCGCTGTCGCCCGACTGCTCGGTGTGCTCAGCACCCAGGACCGTTGGCTGCTGGTCTTCGACAACGCGGACGACCCGGCGACGCTGGCCCGGTTCCTGCCGAGCGGCGGCCACGTGCTGATCACCTCGCGAAACCCGCACTGGGACGCCATCGCGATACCTGTGGAGATCGCTGAGTTCGACCGACACGAGTCGGTGGAACTAATCCGCTCACGCTCACCGATCTCACCCGCCGACGCGGCCACGCTGGCAGAGGCGGTCGGCGACCTGCCGCTTGTGGTCGACCAGGCCGCGGCCCTGCTCGCCGACACCGGCTGGACCGTGAACAAATACCTACATCTGCTCCGAGCACGCGCAGACGATGTGCTGGGCCAGGCCGACCACACGCGCCGTTCGGCAGTACCGGCAACCTGGCGACTGGCATTCGCCCGTGCCGTCGACACCGAGCCGGCATCTGTTCAGATGTTGACGTTAGCCGCTTGGCTGGCGCCCGAACCGGTCCCACTGGCCCTCTTCACCAAGCACGCCGAGCAGCTACCCGAGCCGCTGTCAGGAATAGTGGAGGACCCCCTGGCCTGGGCGGCGCTCTTGGGTGGCCTGCGCCGCAGAGCGTTGGCTCGCACCGACCCGGACAGTGTGCTGCTGCACCGCATTCCAGCCGCTCTGCTCCGCGCTTCCAGCCCAGCGCCTGAACCCCGAGACGGCTGGTGTGCGAACGCCGTGCGTCTGGTGGGCGCCGCCGTACCGGAGAAGATATGGAACGAACCAAGCGCCTGGTCGGTGTGGCACAACCTGCTACCGCACGTGCTTTCGGTAGTCGAGCACGCCCGGTCGCGGGTACCAACCTTGGACCTGGAGCCCGTGTTGGACAAGGTTGACTGGTTACTTGGTAGGGCTGGCACCTACATCGAGACCCGGGGAGATCCGCGCGCCGCTCATCCCTACTTCGAACGCGCGTATGCAGGAGTCAGGACACGACTCGGCGACGATCATCCGGACACCCTGCGTGCGGCGAACGATCTCGCAGGGGACCTGCGTTCCCTGGGCCGCTACGAGGCTGCTCTTCACCTGGACGAGCAGACCCTCGCGCTACGCCGCCGCGTCCTAGGCGAGGACCATCCAGACACGCTGACATCGGCCAGCAATCTGGCCGCCGACCTGTCGCGCCTCGGCCTCCACGTCCGCGCGCATCGTCTGGATGAACAGACCCTCGCTCTTCGCCGCCGCGTCCTCGGTGACGACCATCCAGACACGCTGACATCGGCCAACAATCTCGCTGTCGACCTGTCCCAAGTGAGTGACCACCTAAGTGCCCTTCACCTGGACGAGCAGACCCTCGCGCTACGCCGCCGCGTCCTAGGCGAGGACCATCCAGACACGCTGATGTCGGCCAGCAATCTGGCCGCCGACCTGTCCCAGCTATCCGATCACGCCCGGGCTCGGGAACTGGACGCAGACACGTTCGACCGGCGCAGGCGAGTGCTCGGCACCGACCATCCGAGCACACTGCATTCGGCCAACAACCTGGCCGCTGATCTGCGGGCATTGCATCGGTACGAAGAAGCGCGCGACCTGGATACGGACACCGTCGAACGTCGCCGCCGCGTCCTGGGCGGGCAGCACCCGGACACCTGCGACTCCGAGCGCAATCTAGCTGCCGACCTGCAGGTGCTGGCCGGCAGCTTCGTCCTGGAGGAAGGGGCGTGACGTACAGCGAACAGCCCGGGCTTGCTGCCCAAGAAGGTCGCAAGCACCGAGCTGTTCCTTCTGGGACCCAGGCGAGCAAGGCGGCAATCGTCGTCCACCTGGGTTCCAACTAGCGATGCCCACCTGCCCCCACGGATGTAGGGCAGTAAGGGCATGCCCAGCCGCAGCTGAACACGCTCAACCTAGCAAAGTGACAGGTATCACCTGAGGCATGGGATGCGTTACGGGTGAAGTTCAGCCCATCGGCGTACGGCGAACGCCATAGCAGCAAAGCCACTGGTAGCTGCCATGTTCGGCGAACAGATCGGTCGTTGTCACTGACCGCGACCTCTCAGTTGGCCCGAAGACGCATATTCATTCGATTCGGAAGACATACGACAGCCGATGAAATACCGTTATAGGTTGCACCGGGCATTCCAAACCGTACGGTCGGAATTTTTCTGATCGGATTGACCCGAGTCATTCACGTCGATCACCCAACGATGATCACGCATCACACAGCGTTTCTGAAATTCAGGTCAAAACAGTCGAACCACATAAGCGGGACAGTCCTGCCTGCGACCCCCCAACTTTGGGGGCCTCGACACCCCGGATCTGGAGCTGCCCACAGGGGCGCCCCCGACCGTTTGGCCTGGCCAGGCCCTGGTTATAGTGGCGCGTCCTCTACCTGGACAGCGCCGACCCCACGGAGGATCGGCGCCCGGACTGGGAGGAGGTGGTTCATGATCGCGAACAACCGAATAATGATCGACGCTAATACGAAGGAAAAAGGCGAAGGGCGGACTCGCTACCCAAGTGGGTCGCAAGCACCAGCTGTTCCTTCTGGCGATCTCGCTGAGCAGGCGGCAACCTAACTCAGTCCAAGCGAGATCACAACTAGTGCCAGCGGCCGTTCTCGCTCTTGCGAGATCGGCCGTTTGGCGCCCTCGGGCGCTTCAGTAACTGGATGCCACTCTATCAATAGCGCCGTAGCACGAACGAGCGCAGGTTTGGCGAGCCACTTGTTACTCATCGGATTCGGCTACGCGTTCACTACCGAAGCACGCGGGCAAGACCCGCTGGTTACTTGCAGCCCTCCCTCCCAACGAGAATCTTTCGTGCAGCGCGATCAACGAATACGAGCACGGAGAGTAGTTGCTGAGCGCTCGCCACCGAAGTCCACGGGCGGCTGGACAAAACAAGGACAATCTGAAGGAATGTCGTCGGTACTGGTCAGCCGCTACGTCGACGAGACCGCCTGCCTGGCGCCCTGGGTCCAAGGTCGTCTTGACGGAGATGGCCGGCCGGGTACTGCGACGACGGTGGCCGCGAAGCTGCCGCAATCATCGCGTTGTGGATGATTACTGGTTACCGCCGACCATCCGCCAACCACAGGGTCATGCCCCACCACAGAGTCCGTACCCGGACAGGAAGCGCATGCGCCTTCCGCGGGCAGCCCGGAGATCGCGAGTCTCGAGTTCAACCCGTCATTGCGAAACCTCATGACCGCCGTAGTACTCCAGTAGCGCGGGGACTTTGTTCACAAATGCCATTGCGGCGGCGATCACCCCGCAGTGCCCAATGAGCCACGCCCTTGCCAGCGGGGCTGCCATCGTTCGCCCGAACAGCTCGCCCACAGCCGCCTGACAGGAGCTACAACGCTGGCACATCGCCGGAGTACCACAGCGGTCGAGTTCGGCCACTCGATGCGTTCCGAGAGATGGCGGACGAGTTGAGTGCGGTAATGGTACGCAGCACGAACTTCAGTCCCTACTGACGTTATAGCGTTGAGTGTTCGGTGCTTATGGTCTTCCGAGCCGCCCCGAAACTGAGACGTCGTCGCGACCTGCACGTTCACCGGTTCGGGTTACCTGAACGGATCCATCCTGCGGCTCGACCCCTGCCCGATGATCATGATCCTGTGCTTGAACAAGTTCGCCGCGAGATCCAGTCCAGTACGGACACCGTGCAGGTCGCGATCATGGACATCAGGTCCGGCCGGCCTGTGATCGTCGTCGACGACGAGGACCGGGAGAACGAAGGCGACCTGATCATGGCCGCCGAATACGCCACCCCGCAGGCGATCGCCTTCTACATGCGGCACACCAGCGGGCTGATCTGCGCACCGATGACGCCCGAGTTCGCCGACCGCCTGCTGCTGCCGCCGATGGTGCAGGACAACGAGGACCCCGCCGGCACGGCCTACACCGTGTCCGTCGACGCCGTGGACGGCATCGAGTCCGGTATCTCCGCCGCTGACCGGGCACACACGCTCCGACTCCTCGCGGATCCCGCCGCCGGGCCCGGCATGTTCTGTCGGCCGGGGCACGTGTTCCCGCTGCGCGCTCGTGCCGGCGGCATCGCCGAGCGCCGTGGCCATACCGAAGCGGCGGTGGAACTGATGCGCTTGTCCGGTCTGGCGCCGGTCGCCGTCATCAGCGAGGTCTGCAACGACGACGGCAGCGTCGCCCGGCTGCCCCAGTTGCGCGCACTGGCCGACCGGCAGTGGCTGAAGGTCATCTCCATCGAACAACTGGCCGCGTTCGCGCCCCAGCCCACGGCAGCGGTCAGCTGATGCTCGTCGCCACCGTCTTCGACCTGGACGAGACCCTGATCGACAGCGCCGCGACCTGGACCCAGGTCATCGGCACCGTCGCGGCCGGCCACGGCTACTCGTGGACGCCTGCGGACTGGGCAGCCATCCAGGGCAGGTCCACCAGCTATTGGGGCACCTACCTCGCGGTCCGCTGCCCGAACCTCACGCCCGAGTCGGCGGCGGCCGAGTGCGTCGACGGCATGATCAGCGCCGTCGAGCAAGACAGGTTCGGGCTGCTACCCGGTGCGGCGGACCTGCTCGCCACCGCGGCCGAACTCGGCCCGGTCGGTCTGGTGTCGGCCTCCCCCGGCCGCTACGTGCACGCCTGCGTCACCGCATGCGGACTCGGGCCGCGCCTGCGCACGACGGTGACGGGTGACGACGTCACGCAGGGCAAACCCGCACCGGACCCGTACCTCCTCGCAGCGCGCCGGCTCGGCCTCCCACCGGCACTGTGCCTCGCTGTCGAGGACTCCGGTTCCGGTATTCGCTCGGCACACGCCGCCGGGATGCCGGTGCTCGCCATCCCGAACGCCACCACCGCGCTCGACTTCGGCGTGCTGACGCTGGCCACCCACATCGCAGCCGACGCGGACATCGCCACCAAGGCACTCCCCACGCTGGTCGGCTAGCACGTTCCGTCAGGGCAGCCTGGTGTGGTCGATCTTGGCGTTGGGGGTGAGCGGGAACTCCGCCAGGGTCGTCGTCCGTTCGGGGATCATGTAGTCGGGCAGGCGGTCGCGCAGGAACCGCTGCACGTCCTTGCGGTCGATTTCCCGGTCCGACTCCAGGTAGCAGACCAGCCGCTGGCTCTTCAGCAGCACGACAGCCTGGCGCACTCCGGGGAACTCGGTCAGCCGGGCCTCGATCTCACCAAGCTCCACCCGGTAGCCGCGCACCTTGACCTGGCGGTCGATCCTGGCCACGAACTCCAGGCGCCCGTCGGGCAGGTAGCGGACGATGTCGCCGCTGCGGTACAGCCTGCCGGGGCCGAACGGGTTGGGAATGAACTTGTCCGCGGTCAGGGCCGGACGGCCCCAGTACCCCCGGGTGACGCCGACGCCGCCGATCAGCAACTCGCCGGGGACACCAGAGGCGACCAGGTTCAGCTCGTCGTCCACGATGTAGATACGGGTGTTCCAGAACGGCCGGCCGACCGACACCGGGGACGTCGTGAGCTCGCCCGCCGGACGGCACTCCGTCACGCAGGCCACCGATGTCTCGGTCGGGCCGTACTCGTTCGAGATCATGGTGTCCGGGGCGTGCTCACGCCACAGGGTCAGATGTTCCGCCGTGAGCTGCTCGCCACCCACCACCAGCCAACGGGTGCCCTGGGCCGAGACGTCAAGCGGATCGGGCAGGCACTGGGCCAGTGCGTTGAGATGAGCCGGGGTCAGCTTGACGAACGTGTAGTCCGGGGCATTGCCGAGCCGGGTGGACAGGCCGACGACGGGGTGCTCCGAGTCCGGTACCAGGGTTACCGTCTTGCCGTACATCAGTGGCAGGAACAACCCGGTCACCGTCAGGTCGAACGAGAGCGGTGAGTGCACCGGAGCGCCGTTGCCCTGCTCCGCCTGGTAGGCCCAGCCGCACCAGGCAAGATAGTGGACCACCCCGCGGTGCGGGACCATCACGCCCTTGGGGCGGCCGGTCGAGCCGGACGTGTAGATCACGTACGCGAGGTGGTCCGGGCCGCTGCGCACCGGTAGGCGGTCGGCCGACCTGGCCGTGATCGAGTCCTGTTCGCTGTCCAGGCACAGCTTGTCCCAGCCGCCCGACGGCGCGTTGTGCACCAGGTCCGACCTGGTGAGCAGGATCTTCGCCCCGGTCTCCGAGGCCATGAAGGACAGCCGCTCGGCCGGGTACGAGGGGTCCATCGGGACATAGCAGCCGCCGGCCTTCAGCACGCCGAGCAACGCGACGAGCAGGTCAAGGGAGCGGTCCAGCAGCACGCACACCGGCGTCTCCCGGGAGACGCCGAGCGAGACCAGGTGCCGGGCCAACCGGTTCGCCCGCTCGTCGAGCCGGCGGTAGGTCATGAACTGGTCGCCGCACTCCGCCGCGATGGCATCGGGACAACTGTCGACCCGGTCCTCGACCAACTGGTGGATGCAGTGGTCGGCGTACGGGTATTCCGTCGTGGTCGCGTTGCGGGCATGGACCAGCTCGTCCCACTGGTCCGGCGCCAGACCATCCACTGTGTACAACAACGCGTCCGGTTCGGCCAGGACCTGCGCGCAGAGGCGGGTGAACGCGGCAGCCATGGCGTCGATGGTGGCCGCGTCGAACAGCTCAGGCCGGTACACGATCCGTTCTCGGCCCGGCGTGAGGACCAACGTCAGGTCGTCGCCTGCGAACGGGCCCTCGGACAGCTGGAAACCGATCTGCGTCGGGGCCGGCATGCCGGCCAGTTCGGCGGCCTGCGCGTGCGCCTCGGCAACGGTCCGGCTGACCTGGCCCACCAGCCCACTGAACGGCGAGACGCTGGAGATCCGGGTCCGCAGGGGCAGCCGGACACCGTCCACGATGCCGATCACCACGACGTCCCGCTGGCCGCTCCACCGCGACACCACGAGCTGGAACGCGGCCAGCCCGAAGGCGAACACGTCCGTGGGCATCCCGAACGGCAGGCGCACCGGACGGGAACGAAGGGGCTCGGTCATGGCCCGTGGCCTCGGCCGGTCGGTCACGACCTCCAGCGCGATCGGCGCGCCGGCCAACGTGTCCTGCCAGTAGGTCGATCGGGTGCTGGTCATGACAGTCCTCCTTGGACGGCCGTCGCGAGACCGCGGGCCGCACGGTGCTCGCGCATGATCTCCTCGGCGGCGGCCAGGGTGGTGGCGATATCGCGGCTGGTGACGTGCCGGTGGGTGACCGCGCGGATCTGGCCCCGGCCCAACTCGGCGAGGCGGATTCCCCTGGCGGCCAGCAGGTCGATGAACCTCTCGTGCGGCAGCGCGGGGTCGGTGACCTGGAACATGACGATGTTGGTCCGGCAGGCCACCGGGACCACGGAGATGCCGTCGATGCCGGCCAGCCCCTCCGCGAACATGCTCGCGTGCGCGTGGTCCTCGGCGAGCCGGTCGATCATGGTGTCCAGCGCGACGACCCCGGCCGCGGCGATCACACCGGCCTGGCGCATGCCGCCGCCCAGCATCTTGCGGACCCGCCGGACGCGCGTGATGAACTCGGCCCGGCCCACCACCATGGAGCCGATCGGCGCGGACAGTCCCTTGGACAGGCAGAACTGGACGGAGTCGGCGGGTCGGGTCAGCTCCGCCGGGCTGACGCCCAGCGCCACGGCGGCGTTGAAGATCCGCGCACCGTCGATGTGGAAGGACAGGCCGTTGCGCTCGGCGAAGAACGCCGTGTCGGCCACCTCGTGTGCCGTCAGCGGGATGCCACCGGCCCGGTTGGCCGTGTTCTCCAGGCTCACCGCTGCCGGGACGGAGAACTGCGGGTCGTCGTTGTCCTCGGGCAGCAGTCGTTCCATCTGGGCCTGGTCCAGCAGCCCGCGTGCGTCCGTGTCCACCGGGTCGAGCGCGACGCCGCTGCACACCGAGACGCCGTGGGCCTCGTAGGTGTAGATGTCGGAGTCGCGGGCGACGAAGATCCGGCTGCCGCGCGGCGCGTGCGCGGTGAGGGAAGCGAGGTTGGCCATGGTGCCGCTGGGCATCAGGCAGCCCGCTTCCTTGCCCAGGATCTCGGCGGCCTTCTCCTCCAGCAGTCGGACGGTCGGGTCCTCGCCGTAGACGTCGTCCCCGAGCGGAGCCCTGGTCATCGCGCTGAGCATCGCCGGGGTCGGCTGGGTGAACGTGTCGCTACGCAGTTCGACGTCGGCCATGGTCCTCACTTCTCTCGATCATGATCCCGGCGACCGCGCGCCGGGCGGCTTCTCCGGCCTCGGCTGCGTGCTGGCCCACCGCGATGACGTGCCCCTTGCGGTCGGTGAAGGAGTGGGCCAGGTCGATCCGGTCACCAGGGGCGAGCCGGCATTCGGCGGCCACCACTCCGGGGACCAACCGTGCCCTGTCCACGCCGGTGACAGCGGCGACGGTGCCCGGCCGATCCGGCACGACGAACCGGATCGAGGCGTGTCTGTCCACCGTGGTCGTGGGCGCGGGCGGGCGCCCCGCCGCGGCGGCGACCACCTCGGCCACCAGGTCGCGGCCGGTGGCGTACCGGACCAGCCGAGGGATCATGCCGCCGGCCAGCCTTGGGTTGATCTCGATCACGAACGGCCTGCCACTGTCCACGCGTAGCTCGACGTGTGCCGGCCCGGTCGTGAACCCCGCCGCCCGCAACGCGGCCACGGCCACCTCGGTGACCGGTGCGGCCACGGTGGCCGGGAAGTCGTGCCCGGTCTCCACGAAGTACGGCGTCGGACCGAGATACTTGCGGGTCACGCCGACCACCTCGCCGTGCATGCACTCCACCGAGTACTCCGGCCCGCGCACCTCCCGCTCGACCAGGATCTCGCCGTCGGGCAGGCCTGCGGCCCACCGCCCGGCATCGTCGGCGTCCCGGCAGAGCCGGACACCGACCGAACCAGACCCCCGGCTCGGCTTGACCACGACGGCGTCGCCCAGCGCCCTGGCCGCGGCACGGACCTCGGCCACCGAGGAGCACGCGACGAAGTCGGGCACGTCGACAGAGCAGGACCGCAGCCTGCGGCGCTGCGCCACCTTGTCCCGACAGACCGCGATGGCCTCGGGATCCGGCGTCGGCAGATCCAGCCGCCTGCCCACCACAGCCGTGGTGTGGATGAAGTACTCGCTGCTGCTGGTGATCCCGGCCACCGAGGACAGACCACGGCACAGTCGCTCGACGGCGTCGACATCAGCTGTGTCCACAAGCGACACATCAAGGCCGAGTTCTGCGACGTACGGGTACCGGTCCGGATCGCGGGTCACCATCATCGGGCGCAGCCCGTGCCGACGGACGGCCATGGCGAAGTCGCGTCCGGTTCCGGTGGTGTTGCTCTCCACCAGGACGAACCACGGCTCACCCATCGTGGCCTCCGTGGATCAGGCCACGCACGGCAACAGCGCGGTCGTGCTCGGCGGCCCGCAGTTGGTCCGACCAGTTGGTCACGTCCAGTACGTAGCCGCGCCACGACCCGGCGAGCCGGTCCCTGGCCACGGCGAACGAGCGTGGCCCCGGGCCGCCCCCGAAGTCGGTCGCGGCACAGACCGAGGCCGGATCGAGGCCGTCGGCGCTCACACCGTCCGGCACGCCCTCGGCCCGCAGCACGGAGTCCAGTGACGTCGACCGGTCAGCCATGAGTTCGGTGATGAACCTGCCGACCGCCCGATGTGCGGTGCGGAACGGCACGCCCTGGTCCACCAACCGGTTGGCCATCGCGGTCGCCACGGTGAAGCCACGGTCGGCGCTGCGCAGCATGGCATCGGGGCAGGGTTGGGCGCCTGCCGTGACCGAGATGCTCAGCTGGACCATCTCGGCGAGCCGCCGCATGCCTGGCCAGATCGGGCCGACGGCCTCGGTGGTGACCTCGACGGAGTTGCCGAACTGCGTGTTCCTGATCGTCGTCACCGCAGCCGTCCATGCCCCGATCAGGGAGCCCGCCCCGCCCTTGATGTGTTCGAGCAGGAACGGGTTGCGCTTCTGCGGCATGGCCGAGCTGGACCCGACCAGGCTGTCCGGAAACTCGATCATGCCGAACTCGGGCGTGCTCCACAGTTGCAGATCCGCGGCGAGCCGGGACAGCGTCAGGCCGGCGAGCACGCTCGCGGACATCAGTCGGACCAGGGTGTCCCGCGACGCGATGGCGTAGGCGGCGTGTTCGACCGGGTGGTCGAAGCCCAGCAGCCGGGCGGTGATCGTCGGATCGATCGCGATGTCCGTGCCCGCGCCGCTGGCCGCGCCGAGCGGGGACCGGCGCAGCCCGTCGCACGCCTGAGCGACACCGAGGATGTCCCGGTCGAGGGACTCGGCGATGCCGAGCAGGTACCAGCCGTAGCTGACCGGGACCGCTGGCTGGTACTGGCTGTAGGCGGGCATCACCGTCGTGCTGTGCCGCCCCGCGATGCTGAGCAGTACCGCCTGCAACCTCAACAGTCCACTCAGGACCTCCAGGGCGAGCCTGCGTGCCCGCAGGTGGTGCATGGTCGCCTTGAGGTCGTTGCGCGACCGGCCGGTGTGCAGGACGCCGCCGACGTCGGCGCCGAGCGTGTTGATCAGGTGTTCCTCGTAGAGCAGGTACGTTCCGCGCGGCGCCGGCCTGCCCCGCAGCGGCAGAAAGCCGCTCTCCCGCAAGGACTGGATCTCGACCAGCAGCTTGCCGGCACTGCCCGCGTCGATCAGCCCGCGGGCCACCAGCATGACCAGGTGGGCCTCGTCGATCGCGGTGATGTCCGGGAGCTCCAGATCGATCCCGGCGTCCGCGGTGTCGCCGAACACGATGCGCGCCGCCCTGGCGGTCAGGCCGGTGGCGAGCCGGCCGGTGCCGCTCATGACACACCGGCCAACTCGGCGCCCAGCTGCACGTCGTCGAGTGACCTCCGACCCCAGGCCAGCCGGGACCAGCCCGGTCCCGATGGCCCTGGCTCCCGGACCGTCATCGGTCCGGATGCCGGCTCGGCGACGGGCCACCCGTTGGACGCCAGCCATGCGTCGTCGTACACGGTGTCCAGATACCGGTAACCCTCGTCCGGCAGCACGATCACGGTCACCTGGTCCGGGTTGCGGGCCGCCCACCAGGAACCGACCAGGTAGGACGCGCCGCTCGTCGGGCCCATGAACACGGCGTGGTTGCGGTGCAGCCGCCGGGTCGCGGCGTACGCGTCGGCCGGGGTCACCCAGTGCACCTCGTCGAACTGGGTGTGGTCCAGGTTGGCCGGCACCAGGCTGTTGCCGAGGCCACGCAGCTCACGCCGGCCGTCCGGCTGGCCGAACAGGACGCTCCGATGGGTGTCGATGCCGATGCTCACCAGGTCGCTGTTCGCCTCCCGCAGGTGTCGGGTGGTGCCGCACATCGACCCACCGGACCCGACCGGGCCGATCAGGCAGTCCACCTGGCCGAGCTGGTCCGCCAGCAGTTCCGCGACCAGCTCGTAGGACTCCGGGTTGGCCGGGTTGCTGTACTGGCGGGGGCAGAACGACGACGGCAGACCGGCCTGGATCTCGTCCACCCGCGCCAGGCGGGTCGCCTGGTATCCGCCGCCGGGAGCGCGCTGGTGCACGATGTCCACCAGAGCGCCGAGGTCTTCGAGCTGGCGGCGCAGCCGCGCGTCGATCACCGGGTCGCTGACCAGCACCAGCGGTTGGCCGGTCAGCGCGCAGACCATCGCCAGCGCGAGCCCGAACGTGCCGGACGTGGTCTCCACGATCGTGGTGTCCCGGTCCAGTCGACCGTCCAGCTCGGCCTGACGCAGGATGTGCCTGGCCGGCACCATCTTCATCAGCCGGTACGCCAGCGCGTACAGGTTGTCCGCGAGTCGGACGACCGTCGGAATGCGCTGGGCGTCGACCACATCGGCGAACGCGGTCACGGCCCATCACCCCCGGACTCCAGCAGCGCGTCCGACACCGCGGCGAGCACGGCCGGGGCGTCGTCGAACAGGTAGTGGTGGCCGCCGGGGAACATCCGCATCCGGAAGTTCCCGTCGGTCAGCTCGGACCACCGGACCAGCAGTTCGGCCGGCACCCCTCGGTCTGCCACACCACCGAGCGCGGTGATCGGCAGGCCCAGCGGCGCCCTGGGCGTCCAGCGATGGGACTCGCACACGGTCAGGTCGGCCCGCAGCAGCGGCAGCAGCAGCGCCATCAGCTCGATGTTGGCCAGGACGTCCTGGTCGGTGCCGCCGAACTCGGCCATGTAGTCGCCGAGTTCCGCGTCGGACATGCCGGCGACCTGGGTGCCGGCCGGCCGCACGTGGTACAGGTGGTTGGGTACACCGCCGGACACGACGAGGTGGGCAGGCGGCGTGCCTCGGTCGGTCAGCTCGGCCGCCAGCTCGTACGCCAACATGGCGCCCATGCTGTGCCCGAAGAGCGCGAACGGTGGGCCGTCAGTGGTCCCGACCGCGTCGGCCAGCAGCTCCACCAGCTCGGCGGCCGAGGTCTGCGGGGCCTCCCGCAGCCGGCTCTCCCGGCCGGGCAGCTGCATCGGGATCACGTCGATGTCGGGCGGGAGGGTGGAGCGCCAGGCGCGGTAGCTGGAGGCGGCGCCGCCAGCGGGTGGCAGGCAGAACAGTCGCATGGTGGCCGCCGAGTCGGACCGGCAGTAGGGAAACCACGGCGACCGGTTCAGCATCCTGGTCATCGGTGGCCCCTAGACGCCGGCGGCCGGGGCGAGAGCGGCCCGCTTGCGGTTGGCATATCCGTCGATGCGGTTGATCGTGGAGAAGTTGGCGATGTCCAGGTCGCCGTCCACCACCGGCACGCCGAGGGTGGACTCGACGAACATCACGATCTGGACCGCGAACAGGGAGTTGACGTACCCGGTCTCGAAGAAGTCCTCGTCGTCGCCGAACTCCAGGCCGCCGACGTGGTTGGCGACGAAGGCACGGATGGTGGCGAGTTGGTCGCTCATGACAATCTCCTCTGGTCTGGTTCGCGCTAGGCGGCGGTGGTCGCGTAGTCGAAGAAGCCCCGGCCGCTCTTGCGGCCGAGCAGGCCCGCGTCCACGTACTTCCGCAGCAGCACCGAGGGGCGGAACTTGGGGTCGTTGAAGTTGGCCAGCAACACGTCCAGCGAGTACAGGATGGTGTCCAGGCCGATCATGTCGGCGGTGGCGAGCGGGCCCATCCGGTGGCCGAAGCAGGTGACGAACAGCCGGTCGATGTCCGACGCGGTGGAGACGCCCTCCTCCAGCAGCAGGATCGCCTCGTTCACGGTCAGCATCGCCACCCGGTTGGTCACGAAGCCCGGCGAATCCTGCACCACGATGCTCTGCTTGCCGATCTCCGCGAGCAGGCCCTGGGTCAGTGCGATGGTCTCCTCGCTGGTGTGGAAGCCCCTGATCACCTCGACCATCGGCTTGAGCTGGGCCGGGTTCATGAAGTGGGTGCCGATGACCCGCTCGGCGCGGCCGGTCCAGCCTGCGACGCGGGTGATCGGGATCGCCGACGTGTTCACGCCGAACAGGCAGTCGGTCGGGCAGATCTCGTCGAGTCCCGCGTAGACGGTCTGCTTGATCTCCGGCTTCTCGGTCACGTTCTCCACCACGAACCCGGCGTCCGCCAGGCTCTCCAGCTTGGTGGTGAACGTGATCCGGTCGAGCACGTCGCCCGGCGCGTCGGAGGTCCGGTGGAACATGGCGGCCATCCGCAGGTCCCGGACGATGGCCGCGCGAGCCGTGTCCAGTGCCTCCTGCGAGATGTCGACCAGGGTCACACTCCGGCCACCTGCCGCGAAGGCGTGGCTGACGCCCACGCCCATGGTGCCGGCGCCGACCACTCCGATGTCGTGAATCATGACCTCTCCCTGCTTGTCATGCCGAGCTCGGCCCGGATCTCAGCAGGCCACTGCTCGACGTCCACGCCGTGCTGGCAGACCAGGGCGAACGCGAAGCGTTCCAGCCCGAAGCCGGCGCAGCCGCTGAACGGTGTCGTCACGCCGTCGGGCAGCGTGATGCCGAAGGACTCCCCGAAGAACCGCTCGTGGAAGTTGAACGACGCCACCGAGATCCGATCGTCGGGCGCGATGTCCAGTTGCAGCTCGTACTTCAGCTCCAGCAGCCGCTGGGACGAGGTACGGAGACTGGTGTCGGAGTTGCAGAAGAACGGGTCCGTCGCGACCTCGCACCGGCCGGACACGCCGAGCGCGTCGGCCAGCCGCAATGCCCTGCCCAGGAACCGTTCGCGCGCGGAGAGCACCTCGTCGCGGGTACCGAAGAAGACGATCTCGCGGATGGTGAAGTCCCACAGCCGTGCCAGCGAACGGTGATAGCGGGCCTCGTGCCGGAAGGACTTGCCCCGCGCGGTGACGCACGCCAGGTCCTTGGGCAGCGAGCGCCCGGCGAACTGGTTGAACGTGTGGTAGCACATGGTCGGCGGCAGGCAGTAGTCGACGCCCGCGCACCGGTCCAGGATCTCCGACCCGACGTCGCCGACGTCCTTGGCCCGTTCGACGAACTCCCGGTAGTTGTCCACATCGGACTTCAGCCGGGTCGCGAACATGGCGTACTGCGGGAAGGACGTGAAGTAGTCGCACCGGTGCAGCGCGTCGATCGGGATCAGCGTCGGGTAGCGGAACTCGGTGCCGGCGAACTCGTCGGTCACGATCCGCCGGACCACCCGGTCCAGGTCGTCCATCAGGTCCAGCAGCGGCTGGCCGATCGCGACCTGCCCCTCCCCCACCGGATACGCGACGCCCATGTCCACCAGGCGATCGAACGTGTCGCCGGCCGGAATGTGCTCTGTGGTCGACCGCCAGATCACCTTCGGGTCGCGCACCAACTGGGAGAGCACGTCGTTGCGCAGCAGGAACCGCAGCTTGTCCGCCAGCCCGGCAGGCTCGGCGTCGCCGTCGGTGTGCACGACGACGGCGTTGATCCGGTCGTCCGACCCGATCAGGCGGAAGTCGTTGATCTCCTCGGCGGCGAAGTACACGCGCTTGGCGAACTCCTTCGCCAGGAACTCGGGCAGCTCGGTGCCCAGGGTGATGGTGTGCTCGGTCATATCGCACCTGCCACTCCGGTCAGGCCAGCGATCACATTGCGCTGGATGTCGGATGTGCCGCCGTAGATCGCGCAGCCCAGTGCGTCCCGCAGCTCGCGTTCGATCGGTAGGTCGGCAACGATGCCCCGCGCGCCGTGCACCCGCACGGCGGCCAGGGCGCTGTCCAGCAGGCTCTCGCTGGTGAACAGTTTGACGACGGCGGACTCCAGCAGCGCCATCCGGCCCTGCTGCTTGAGCCAGCCGATCTTGTAGAGCATCAGCCGGGCGAGTTCCAGGTTGACCCGCATGTCCGCCAGCCGGTGCGACACCGCCTGGAAGGAGCCGAGCGGCACGCCGAACTGCTTGCGCCTGCTGGCGTGGCTGACGCACATCTCCAGGATTCGCTGCATCCGGCCGACCTGGGTGGCGGCCATGAAACCGCGCTCCCACTCGATGGTCGACGTGAACAGGTGGTACCCGCCGCCCTCCTTGCCCAGGACGTTCGCGGCGGGCACCACACAGCCGTCGAACCGGATCTCGCCCATCGGCGTGCCGCGCACGCTCATCTTGCTGATCTGGCGGACCACCTGGAGACCAGGAGTCTCCCTCGGCACGAGGAACGCGGTCAGGCCACGCTGGCCCTCACCGGTGCGGGCGAACACGACGTACAGGTCGGCGATCGGGCCGTTGCTGATGAAGCACTTCGTTCCGGTGAGCACGTAGTCGTCGCCGTGCCGCTGCGCCGTGGTCTCCAGCGACAGCACGTCCGAACCGGCTTCCGGCTCGGTCAGCGCGTGCGCGCCGATCAGGCTGCCGTCGGCCAGCCCAGGCAGGAACCGGACCTTCTGCTCGGCCGAACCGTGCTTCAGCAAGTGGATCACGCAGGCCCACAGGTGGTTCTCGATCACGAAGACCAGGCCGTTGTCCACGCAGCCGTAGCCGAGCGCCTCGCAGGCGATCACCGTGGTCAGCGGGTCGAGCCCCGCTCCGCCGTACTCCTTCGGTACAGGCCAGCCGGTGATGCCGAACTCGGCACAGGCGCGCCAGCCGTCCTCGTCGAAGGTCTCGTCCCTGTCGTGCTCGGCCGCCTTGCCACCGAGTTGGTCCTGCGCGAACGCGATGATCCGCTGCCGCAGCGCGGTCTGTTCCGGACTCAACGAGAAGTCCATGATCATGCCCTTCCATGGTGGACTGGGATCGCGACACCGAACTGCTCGGCGGTGGCGCGCAGAGCGGCGACGTCGTCGGCGGCCCGCCCGGCGCTCGGGAGGGTGGCGAAAACCGGCGGCCGCCCACCCAGCGGCCGAGCCGGGTGCTGGGCGGCGAGACTGCCGAGCATGGAGCCGGCGCCGACCTCCAGCGCGACGGCCTCGGGCAGCCGCCACATCTCGCCGAGGCCGTCGTGGAACCGGACGGTCTCGTGCAAGTGCCTGGCCCAGTAGTCCGGGCGGCGCGCCTGGTCCGGGGTGATCCAGGTGCCGGTCACGTTGGACAGGAAGGGAATCCGGGGCTCGCCGAGCTCGGCGTCGCGCAGCAGCGTCTCCAGCTGTTCCCCGACGGGCGCCATCATCCAGGAGTGGAAGGCGTGCCGGGTGTTCGAGCGCAGGGTGCCGACACCGGAGGCGGTCAGCGTGGTTTCCAGGCGTTCCAGTGCGGGCACCGGGCCGGCGACGACACACAGCAGATCACTGGTGACGGCCGCGAGCGAGACCTCGTCGTCCAGGTGGGTCACGACCTCGTCCGGGCCGAGCATCACGACCAGCATGCCGCCGGAGGGCATGGTCTCGATCAACTCCGCCCGCCTGGCCACCAGGCGCAGGGCGTCCTCCAGTGAGAACACCCCGGACAGGCACGCGGCCACGTACTCACCGAGGCTGTAGCCCAGCATGCCGGATGGTGTGATCCCCCAGCTCAGCAACAACTGGGCCAGCGCGTACTCCACGGTGAACACCAGTGGCTGTGCGATCCTCGTTCGGTCGATCTCCTGCTGGCCGCGCGGACCGTGCATCAGCGTGGCGAGGTCCAGCCCACCACTGCGTGGTGCGGGGCCGCCCGACGGATACAGGACAGTGCGGATGTCCTTGCCCAGTTCGGGTTCGAGCACGGTCGCGCAGAGGTCCACAGCGGACCGGAAGACCGGTTCGGTGTCGTAGAGGCCCTGCCCCATGCCCGCGTAGTGGTCGCCGACCCCGGGGAACAGGAACACGACAGGTCGGGCCCGGTCCAGAGGGGGCGGGACTTGGTCCAGGTGACTGCTGACGTTCATGTCCGAAGCCCCTAACGGATCTTGTAGTGAATATCGAGGTCCAGTTCGTTGACCACGTTCCCGAGGAAGGGGACGTCACCGCCGATGTTCGCGAGCATCACCAGCCCGGCGCCGGTGCGCAGGTCGACGGCGGTGAAGCCCTGGTAGGCGTACCGGTCGCCGGGATGCCCGAACCAGTACGCGTCCCTGCCGGGGCTGGTGGCCGTGCCCAGGGCGTAGTCACCGTGCTTCGGCGTGATCATCTCGGTCGCCAGGTCGTGGTCCAGGAACACGGGTCGACCGCCCGTGGCGGCGGCGAAGATCTCCCGGTCCACCTTGGCGAGGTCGCCCGCGGTGCTCCACAGGCCGCTGGACCCCATGTCCGGCACGACCGGCAGTCCGACGGGATCCGGGCTGCCGTCGGTCAGGTGACCGTGTGCGACATCCACGTGGCCGGCCAGGAAGTCCTGTCCGTACCCGCTGTCGCGCATGCCCAACGGCTCCAGTACGAGCGATCGCAGCACGTCGGCGAACGGCCTGCCCTCGGTGTCCTCGACGATCCGCTGCAGGACGGCGAAATTGACGCCCGAGTACTCGAAGTGGTCCCCAGGAGCGTGATCCCGGCCGATCTTGGCCAGCATCGGCGCCAACGTCGTGATACTCCCGTCCCGGGAGCACTCGTGGTAGCCGAGAGAGACCAGGCCCGCGGTGTGGCCCAGCAGTTGCCGCACGGTGATCCGGCCTGGCCCGGCCGGCAGTTCCCAGGTCCGCAGATACCGCGACACGTCCTCGTCCAGGTCCAGTGTGCCGTCCTGGACGAGCCGCAGTACGCCGAGTGTGGCCACGTGCTTGCTCACCGAGCAGCTCAGGAACACCGTGTGCGGACCGACCTCCGTGGACCGAGGGCCGCCGGTGACGCCTTCGCCCCAGGTGTCGGTGACCTCGCCGTCCTCGATCAGCGCCACGCTCACGCCACGGACGTGATGGCGGACCATGGGCACGATCAGGGCAGGCGCGTGCCTGAAGACCCGTTCGACCGGTCGCCGCTCCGCGTCCCGCACCTCGGCGGCGCGCGTGGCGAGGTCGGCGAGTTCGGCGAGGCAGTGCCGGGCGATCCGCTCGATCGTCTCGCGGCGGTGCAGTGCGGTGGAGTACGTCCACCGCAGCACGATCTCGCCGGCCACGACCGCCGCGTCCACCGCGATCACGTGCTCCCGGACATTCTCCGCGGCCCGTGTCCCACCCGGCGCGTCGAAGCTCGCGTCGAACTGCCGACTTGCCAGGTGGTTCCCGCTGTCCTGGTACGTGAAAGCGACCTGAGCGGGCGGCCGGTCGGCGAGTGCCGCTCCGGTGTCCTCGCGCAGGTACCTGGCGATCCCGTACCCGATGCCGCGGTGGGGCACGGCGCGCAGCTGATCCCGCACGGCGGCCAGCCCACGGACCGGATCCTCGCCCGACACATGGAGGTGGACCGGGTAGACCGAGGTGCACCAGCCGACCGTCCTGCCGAGGTCGACGTCGTCGAACAGCGGTGCACGGCCATGGCTTTCCAGGTCCACCACGGTGTCCGTGCCGCCGGTCCAGTGCGTCACCGCCCTGGCGACCGCCCACAGCAGTACCTCGTCCACTCGCGATCCCAACACCCGCGGCGCCCTGTGGTGCAGGGTCTCGTTCAGCGCTGTGGGCAGCGTGGTCTCGACGACGGCCCGGGACGCCTCGGTGTCGCTGCCCTCCGGGCTGTCCAGCGGGAGACCACGCGGGACCGGCCGGTGTGCGAGCCAGAACGCCGAGTCGTCCAGCATCCGGTCGCTGCGCGCGTACTCCGCGAGCCGCGTCGCCCACTGTCGGTACGTCGTCCGCACCGGCGGCAACACGATCTGGGCACCGGTTTCGACCGCGCGGTAGGCGGTCGCGATGTCGTCCAACAGGATCGACCACGACACGACATCGGTCGCGACATGATGCGCGACCAGCAACAGCCGTCGCCCGGACAGCGCGGCGTGCAGTAGTGGACCGGCCAACCGCATGTCGACGTCGATCTCCTCGGCGGCCAGGTCCAGGTCGGCCACCACCCGCAGTGCCACTCCGCCGGCGCCCACCAGCAGACCGTCGTCGCCCAGCCGGAGCCGCAGTCCCTCGTGGTGGCCCACCACCGCGCACAGGGCCTGTTCCAGGAGTGCGGGATCGGGTGCCTGGTGCCAGGTCAGCACCATGGCCTGGTGCTGCCGGTCGTGGTCGACCTGCCTGGCCAGGAAGCGACGGAGGACCGGGGTGAGCGGGGCAGGACCGGACTCGGTCACGGTCGTGTGCTGATCTCCGCCGCCCAGCCCGGCGAAGGAGTCCCGACCGGATGTCGCAGGCGGCAGTTGCGGTGCACGACCGTGCCGGA
>DASXYT010000045.1:0-3509 GCA_036502345.1 Pseudonocardiaceae bacterium
CGACCACCGGTTCAGCCGCGCGGCGACCACCGATCCGGGCGCCCCCAAGCTCACCCACATCACGCCGCCACCGGGCAGCCTGTTCACCATGGACCCGCCGGACCACACCCGGCTGCGCTCGCTGGTCGCCGGGCAGTTCACCACCCGCCGGGTGCGCAACCTGACGTCCAGGATCCAGGAGATCACCGACGGGCTGATCGACGAGATGGAGGAGCAGGGCCCGCCCACCGATCTGAATCAGGCGCTGGCCTTCCCGATGCCGATCACCGTGATCTGCGAGCTGCTCGGCGTGCCGTTCGCCGACCGCCACCGGTTCCGCCAGTGGTCCGACGCCGTCGTCTCCCTCACCAAGCACACCGAGGAAGAGATGATGGCCGAGCGGATGGCGATGGCCGGCTACATGAAGGAACTCATCGACGCCAAGCGAGCCGAACCGGGCGACGACCTGGTCAGCGCGCTGATCACGGCGCACGACGACAAGGGCTCGCTCAACGAGATCGAGCTGATCATCATGGCGATGACGCTGCTCGTCGCAGGCCACGAAACCACGGTCAGCATGATCGGCGCCTGCGTGCTCAGCGTGTTGCGCGACCCGGAACAGCGGAAACTGGTCGTCGAGCAGCCGGAGCGGGTCAACGCCCTGGTGGAGGAACTGTTGCGGATCAACCCGATCGGCGACGGCGGCCCGCTGCGCATCACGCTGACCGACGTCGAGGTCGGCGGCACGGTGATCCCGGCCGGCAGCGCCGTCATGGCGGCGATCTGCTCGGCCAACCGGGACACCTCGAAGTTCGCCGACCCGGAGACGATCAACCCCGGCCGGACGGAGAACCAGCACCTGGCGTTCGGCTACGGCGTGCACCACTGCCTCGGCGCCCCGCTGGCCAGGGTCGAGTTGAACATCGCGCTGACCACGCTGTTCCACCGGCTGCCCATGCTGGAACTGGCCACCGACGTGGACACGCTGCGGATGAAGAGCGGCATGATGGTGCACGGCTTGGAGACGCTGCCGGTCACCTGGTGACAGCGGCAATGCGGCGAAGGCCCCGGCGCGCCCCGGGGCCTTCGCCGTTTCTTTTGTTGGGTAGGCCGGGCGATGCATCGGCATCGGCACGATGCAGTCCGGCCCGCTCCCTCGTTGAACGCTGAACGCGAGAGAGCGGGCCACCAAGCCCAAACCAGAAACCGCGGCGGTCCGAGCAACCGGCAGGGCAGAACGCGGCTCAGGCTGCTTCTCGCTTCTGCAGCCGGAAGTAAGCGTCGGCCAGTACCCGCTGGCGCAGCGTCATGCTGGAGTTCAGCAGCCGGTAGAGGGTGCTCCGCAGCAGCACGGCAGGCGGGCTGGCGAACGTGAACATCCGCTCCTGGCGCAGTTGCAGCGATCGCGACCTGCGCACATCGCTTTCCCTGATCCGCTGGAACTCCCTGGCGGCCGAGTCCAGGTCCACACCCGACTGGATCGCCTCGGCGACGAGCGGGGCCAGCGTGACCGCGTCGATCAGGGCGTGGTTGACGCCCTGGCCGAGGATCGGCGACAGGGTGTGCGCCGCGTCGCCGATCAGCACCAGGCCCGGCCGGGACCACTCCGGCACGACGCTGGTGAAGATGTCCAGCACGGTGGTGTCCGACCAGCCGGTCACGTCGGTGCGCAGCACGTCGGCCAGTTCCGGCGCCAGCTCGTCGATCCGGCGGTGCAGTTCGCCGATACCGAGTGCCCGCAACTCCTTCAGGCCGCCCTTCGGGATATTGAAACCCACCCGCACCATGTCCGGATAGGTCGGGATGAACAGCCCGTGCCGGTCACCCTTGATCCGCACCCGGTACGTCTCGGCGTCCCAACCGGTCGGCAGCGGCAGCTTGAGCCAGACGACGTCGCGGTCCAGCGGCAGCCGCTGGTAGTCCAGTCCGGACATGTCCAACACCTTGCTGTACCGGCCATCCGCGCCGACCACCAGCCGTGCCGTGATGTCGTGCTCACCGCCGCGCCCGGCCACCCGGACACCGGTGACCGTGCCGTCGGTCGTCACGAGTTCGACAGCGGCACAGCGCCGGACCATGGTGAAGTTCGGGTGTTCGGCGGCCCGCTCCGCGAGGATGCCCAACAGCACCGACTGCGGCAGTTCCATCGGGAAGCGCTGCGGGTAGTCGTAGTCGTCGAACTCGGCGCTGAGCACCACCCGGCCCGCCTCGGAGATCTCCATCCGCCGGGTGACCAGACAGCCGTCGGCGTGGATCTGATCCAGCACACCGAGCCGCTCCAGCACGAGCACCGCGTCCGGGGAGATCGACTCACCGCGGAACGAGCGCTGGAAGCTGCCGCTCTGCTCGACCACGACGACGTCGACACCGGCGCGGGCCAGCTCAAGGGCGAGGGTAAGCCCGGCAGGGCCACCGCCGACAACGCACACGTCAGTCGTCATTGCCGTCATGGGGCACGTCTCCCTGGTCGATCGGCCGCGATACGTGTCTCACGGTTTCAGGGGGCGCTGAAGCCTGCCTTTCCCTTCGGTTTAGGGCAGCGCGAGCCGTTGGGCCGCGCGCACGACGCTGGCCCGGCGCCGGGCGTGCTCCGCCGTGTCGTCGTCATCGGCGCCGGTGAGCATGTGGGCCAGTTGGGGCACGGAGTACCACCACGCGGCCAGTGCGATGATCAGGAACACCAGGTGGTCGGGCTCGATGTCGTCGTCCAGGACGCCGTCGCGCTGGGCGGCCGCGTAGGCGAGCTTCTTGGCCTGGTAGTGGGCGGTGCGGTTCACCTCGTCGGCCACCGGTCCGCCGGCCAGGCCCTCCCAGAGCAGCAGCCGGGCGAGGTGCGGGTTGGCCGTGTAGTAGTCGAAGGTGCGGCCCGCGAACTCGCCGATCTCCTCGATACCGCCCTCTGGCAGCACCACCGAGGCCGCCAGGTTGGCCAACTCGTCGGACAGCACGGTCTCGAACAGGGCCTGCTTGTCGCCGAAGTACTTGTAGAGCCGTTCCTTGTTGATCCCGGCGCGCTCGGCGATGCGGGCCATGGTCGTGCCGGCCGGTCCGCGCTCGGCGAACTCGACGGTCGCCGCCTCCTTGAGCCGCCGCCGTGTCCCCTCGGTGTCCCACGCCATGGCGTCAGCCTAGGCGAAACCAACCGGATCGTTGCAGTTTGCGCCGGGGAGCCGTAGGCTGCGATTGCCAACTCCAACGTTGGAGTTTTAAGGAGTGCTATGAATATCGACGTCACAGGCAAGGTCATCGTGGTCACCGGTGCCGCACAGGGGATCGGCCGCACGCTGGCCATGGGCCTGGCAGCGGACGGCGCCCGGGTCGCGGTGCTCGCGCGAGACCGCGAGCGGGCCCAACTGGTGGTCGACGAGATCGCAGGCGAGGCCATCGCTCTGGCGGCCGACGTCAGCCGTGAGGACGAGGTGATCGCGGCCGCCGCCGAGGTCGACGCCACCTGGGGCCGGGTCGACGCGCTGATCAACAACGCTGGCTGGATGCCGGGCAGTCACCCCGTGCTGGACGTGGAGGTCTCG
>DASXYT010000046.1:0-3909 GCA_036502345.1 Pseudonocardiaceae bacterium
CACCCGAACCGAGCCCACCCCGAACCGAGCCCACTGCCCGCCGCACCCCCACAGCGGCCTTCTCGACCCTCACCCCCACTTACCAGTCGGTAACCCCCCGTGTTGGCGTCTCAACAGCTGGGACGCTCCCATTCGGGCCAAAACTCCCGTTCGAGGGTTTCGGTTGGCGGACACCAATGGGCTCAGGCATTCAGCCATCCGGGTAGGGCGCCACGCCAAAACGACACGCTGTGCTCACGTCCAGGGTCCTGGCCTCACTGGATCACCGTCCAGTACCGTTATCGCCGTCAACCACGGGCGGTCGGCTGACCAGAGGGTGCTTGTTCAGGCCCTTTCAGGGTGCTGATCGGCGACGCATACCGGCCATCCGCGTGATTCTCTGGTCGAAATGCACCCGTCCGGGGGACCATGGGTTCGAGGCGGTGGTGACGGCTCCGGGGCGCGGTGTCCGTCCAGCCGCAAAGGTAGCGGGACGGAGTATGTACTGGTGAACGCGAAGAAGCTCATCGTGCTCGTCGTGGTCGCGTTCGTGCTGTTCTTCTTGATCACTCAGCCACAAGAGTCAGCGGGTGTGGTCGACAGCGTCCTCACCTGGTTGAAGGACGGGGCCGAGTCGATCATCACGTTCGTCAAGACCCTGTTCGCATGATCGAAACCGTGAACAGGCTGGTCAACGGCCTGCTCGCAGCTCTCGTGGCCACGGCACCGGGGGTGTTCAGCCGCGCCCGCACGCATCGCTCCATCAGGCAAGTCACGTTCCGTCACAGGACACCCTGCCGATCCCACTCCGTTGGACCGTCCGGGTGGAAAGTTGCACATAACACCCTGGTAACGGGGTTGGTCGCGAACTGAGGTCTAGCGGACTGTCGGGGTCCCGTCATACGGTGCGCCCATCAACTGATCATCAGCCCGTTGAGGAGGCATGGATGGTCGAGGACCACGGGGTCGACGAGCTGATCCACCAGTGGACTGTCGAACGGTCCCAGGACGTCGAACTCAATGAGGCCAGTCAGCTTGCGACGGCCTGGTTGGCGGAGTCGTCGGTCACCGCGCCGAGTGGGATGCCTGGCATCCCCGGGCAGCGCGGCAGGGCCGGCACCGGCAACCTGCTCTCGGTCGAATCCGCCGACCCGGCATACGTGGCCGCCATGCGCGACCGCCTGCCCGGCGTGCCGGAGGACCTGCTCGCTAGCGCCGCCACCTGTTGGCAGCTCGTCGGCAGCATCGCCGACGCCGCCAAGTGGTGGGACGCCGGGATCAGCCCACTCGACCAGCGCGCGCTGGACTACCGCGCCGCCGGCCTGAGCTCCGGCGACCTGTCGCGGCACCTCGGTCCGTACACCGTGCTCGAACACCTCCGCCGGGGCAGCTCGGCCGCGTGGTGCGTGGCCCGCCTCCGTCGCCAGCGGCGCGACGGCGTGGCCTGATCACAGCAGAGCCAGACAACCAAGCCGGACAACGACCGGCTACCCGCGCGTAACTTCGGGGTCGGCCGGTCGTTGATCCAGGTGACGTTGTTCTGGCCGTACCCGCCACGGTGACTCACCAGCGGTCGGCATGACCCCTGAGGCAGCACGTGGCGATCCGGCAGCCGAACACGGCCACCAAGAAACAGCCGAAACTGGTCGGCAGGTTGGCCGTCGTCGCTGTCGTGCTCCTCGTCGGTGCCGCCGGTGTCTGGTTGCTGACCAGGGCGTCCACGCCGAAACCGAGCCTCACCACGGCGGACATCCCCGCTCTGCAGGTCACTGCTGCCGACATCGAACCCGGCACGGCGATCCCGGTGCGGCTCACCGCGGCTGACCCGGTCGGAGCCAAGCAGGAACCGACGTCGCTGACCGCCTGGGCGAACCAGATCACGGCCGCCACTGGCATCCCGGCCCCCGCGCTGCGCGCCTACGGCAACGCCGAACTCGCCGTGCGCACCACCGAACCCGGCTGCCACCTCACGTGGGCCACGCTGGCCGGCATCGGTCGCGTGGAGTCCGACCACGGCCGGTTCGGTGGCGCCAACCTGCTGTCCAACGGCGAGGAGTCCAAGCCGGTCGTCGGCGTCCCGCTGGACGGCACCGGCGGCGTGCGGAACATCCCGGACACCGACCAGGGCCGCTACGACGGCGACCCGACGCACGATCACGCCGTCGGCCCCATGCAGTTCCTGCCGAGCACCTGGACGTCCTACGGCGCCGACGCGATGGGCACCGGCCACCCCGACCCGGAGAACGTCAACGACGCCGCCCTGGCCGCCGCCGACTACCTCTGCGTCGGCGGCCGGGACATGGGCACGGCCTCCGGCTGGTGGTCAGGGTTGTTGTCCTACAACGATTCCAACGAGTACGGCCAGAAGGTGTTCGGCCTCGCCGACAGCTATGCCAAGAAGGCCTACGCGGCACTCGACGCCGCCAGCCACTAACCAGCACTGACAGGTCACAGCCAACTGGCAGCCACTGCGACGCAGGTCACCCGGCAGGCGGTGCTAGCGTCGATTCGTGCACCGGTTCTTTGGCTCGCGTGCGCTTGGCATCGCGGGCGTCTGCCTGATCGCCGTCATCGGCGGGGCGCTGCTGGCGTGGTGGCAGTGGACCCGCTACCAGTCGGCGAGCGGCACCCTGCAGAACCTCGGTTACGTCCTGCAGTGGCCGCTGTTCGGTGTGTTCCCGGCGTTCATGTTCTGGCGCATCAACAAGGCCGCGCAGCGCGAACGGGCCCTGGACGCCGAGATCAAGGGCATCCAGGAGAACCCCGAACCGGACGAGCAGACCGAGCCGCAGCCGACGAAGCCGCAGGCCAGGCCGCGGACCACCGTCGACCCCAAGCTGACGTACACGCAGAACCGCACCGTGACCTACGTGCTCGAGGAAGACATCGAGTTGCTCGCCTACAACTCGTACCTCGCCGAACTCGCTGACCGGGAGCAACATCATGCCGGCTGAGGCCGCCACCATCTCCGCCACCGAACTGCGCGCGCAGCGCATCCAGGCGTCCCTCGGGCGCTACCGGGTGATCGCCTACACCGTTGGTGTCGGCCTGCTGCTGCTCTGCGTGGCCACCGTGCTGGACTGGGGTTTCCACCACCCGCAGATGGCCGAGATCGTCGGTCCGCTGCACGGTTTCCTGTACATGATCTACCTGGCGCTGGGCATCGACCTCGCGCTGAAGTCCCGCTGGTCGATCGTCGGCACGCTGCTGGTGCTGGTCTCCGGCACGATCCCGTTCCTGTCGTTCGTGGCGGAGCGGCAGGTCAGCCGGCGAGTGAGGGAAGGTCGTTCGCTGTAGCCCTGCCGCTGCGGTGCTCCACCGCGGCCTGGAACCGGGGGCACTTCGTGATGTCCTCGTGTGTGCACTCCAACGCGTGCGACAGCAGGTCGTGGGCCTTCTCCAGCTTCCGCAGGCTGCTCGCCACGTCCAGTCGTTTCGCCTCGACCAGTTCCCGCCACCGGGTCGGGTCGGTCGCCCGCTGGGCCAGCATCTGCCGGATCTCGGCCAGCGTGAAGCCGGCGTCCTGACACAGCCGCAGCATGCCGACCTGGGTCAGTGCCTCCTCGTCGTACCGGCGCTGGCCACCTGACCGACCCTGTGGCCGCAGGAGTTCGCGCCGCTCCCAGAACCGGATCGTCGACGTGGGCACACCGCTGGCCGTGGCCAACTGGCCGATGGTGAGCACGGCAATTCCTCCCGGACCGCTTGACTTGAACCATGGTTCAACCCTCAGTGTGGATGACGTGACCACGACACACCAGGGCAACCTCGGTGCGCTGTTCGACCCGGCCAACCGACCGGACCCCTACCCGCTGTTCGCGCGACTGCGGGAGGCCGGGCCGTTTCCGCTGCTGGACGGCGCGATCACTGTGGTCGGCACCCACGAGCGGTGCACCGCGATCCTGCGCGACCCGACGCTTAGCAGTGACC
>DASXYT010000047.1:0-38087 GCA_036502345.1 Pseudonocardiaceae bacterium
GGTTCGCTGTTTCGGTGGCCGAGTTCATCCGTGCCCTGCAATGCTCTGCCGCTGTCGGCGGGCCATCGGCCGGGGAGCACAGCTTCTACCGGGGCGCGTCGCCTGCCCACTACGACCTGGACACCCGGCGCTACCTGGCCGCGCTCGACGGTCGCGTCGACACCGCACGGGCCGCCGCCGTCTGGGACGCGGCGCTGGCCGCCCGGTGGTGCGGCACGCCGGTGTGGTTCCACGGCGACATCGCGCACGGCAACCTGTTGGTCCAGGACGGCAGGCTGGTGGCCGTCATCGACTTCGGCACATCGGGTGTCGGTGACCCGGCCTGTGATCTGGTGATCGCGTGGACGATGTTCGCCGGCGAGAGCCGCGCCGCGTTCCGGAATGCGGTCGCCCAGGACGAGGGCACCTGGGCACGCGCTCGGGGCTGGGCACTGTGGAAGGCGCTCCTGAACCTGGCCAAGGATGCCGACACGGCAGCGACTGCGGAGAATCAGCGCGTGGTCGAGGAGATCTTCGCCGACCGCTAGAACGAGACCCGCGGATTCGGTCAGGGCCGGATGTTCTCCAGGTCCGCCAGGAGGCTCGGGTGCGTTGGCTGCCAGCCCAGCGCGTCCCTGGTGTGGGTGCTGGACGAGGGCTGGTCGGTCGCGAAGATCTGACCGAGAGGGCCGTAGGTCTCCTGCGGCACCGCCTGGACCGGTAGCCCCAGCCGCCTGCCGATGACCGTGGCCATGTCACGCACCGCGTCGCCCTCGTCGGCCACGGCGTGCCAGGAGGTCCCGGCTTCCGCCCGCTCCAGGGCCAGCCGGAACAGGACCGCCGCGTCGAGTGCGTGCACGGCAGGCCAGCGCTGGGTGCCGTCGCCCGGGTAGCCGGACACGCCGGTCCGGCGCGCGGTGGCGGTCAACACACCGGCGAACCCGCCCTCGCCCTCGTTGTGGACAGTGCGCGGCAGGCGCACGGCCGTGCTCCGGACGCCGCGCGGGGCCAGGCCCAGGATCGCCGTCACCGTACGACCGCGACCGCCGACCAGGCCGTCGGTGGGCAGCGGGTCTGCTTCGGTGGACAGGCGGCCTGCCGCGTAGGGCGTGCCCGAGACGGTGACGAGGGGCCGGTCGCTACCGATGAGTTCCTCGGCCAGGGCCGTGATGGCGGCACTCTCCTCGGCGACTGCTTGCGTGACGGCATCCGCGCTGCTGAAGTCGTTGCTGAACGCCAGGTGGATCACCCCGTCGGCCTTGGCGGCGCCGGCGCGCAGGATGTCCAGATCGGCCAGACCTCCCCGGATCGACTGGGCGCCGGCGGCCTCGGCGGCCATCGCGGAGGCGTCGGAGCGGGCGAGCGCGAGGACGGTGTGGCCGTTGCCGAGCAGTTCGGCGACGACGGCGGAACCGATCAGGCCCGTGCCACCGGTGACGAAGACGTGCATGGAACTCCCCTGACGGTGATGGGACTCTTATCCCATCACCCTACCAGGGTGATGGGACACAGGTCCCGTCACCTACGATGGACCCATGGCCCGATGGGAACCAGGCGCGCGCGAACGACTCGTCCTGGCGGCCGTCGACCTCTTCACCGAGCAGGGATACGACGCCACGACGGTCGCGCAGATCGCCGAGCGCGCCGGGGTCACGAAAAGCACCTTCTTCCGGCACTTCCCCGACAAGCGTGAGCTGCTGGTGGCCGGGCAGGAGACGCTGAGCCGGCTGCTGGCCGAGGGGATCGCCGAGGCGCCTGCGGGTGCCAGCCCACTCGACGCGGTCGCCGCCGGGCTGGAGCGCGCGTCCAGCGTGATGGGCCCGATGAATCGCGAACTCGGCCCCCGCCTGAAGGCTGCTGTCGCCGCGAGCGCCGAACTCCAGGAACGGGACGTGCTCAAGAGCGTCAGCCTCGCGGCGGCCATGACGACCGCCCTCATCGCCCGCGGTGTGCCCGACCCGACCGCGGCTCTCGCGGGCGAGCTGGGTCTGCTCGCGTTCAAGCGGGGCTACGCCGAGTGGTCCGAGGACGACCACGACGCCGTGGACGAGCTCGCGCCCTACGCCCTGGCGGCCCTGGACGAACTGCGGGCAGCAAGCGCGTCGCTGGGCTGACCGACCACCGCAGCGGGCGTTCAGCGATCGTCGCGGAGCAGCCCCGCATCGCTGAGCACGAAGCGGACGTCGCGCGTGAAGCCAGCGGGATCGTCCAGTCCGAACGCCGTGTCCTGCAGGACAAAACCGTGCAGCAGGGCCATCACCACCCGCGCTCCGCGATCGGGATCCAGTTCGGTCGGCACGCTGCCCGACGAAGCGCTCGACGGGATCGAACATCACCCGGAAGGCGTCGCCCGCGATCTCCAGGATGATCGCTTCCTTACTGGCGAAGTAGCGGTGGGGGCACCGACCGACAGGCCCGCTTCGGCGGCGATGTCGGGCAGCAGTTCCTCGCGCACCATGAAAATGAAAGATCGTTCACGGAAGCGGCCCGCGAGGAGAAGGAGTCCCTGTCATGACCGACCTGAAGCTCAAGATCGGCGTCTACCGGTACGAGCACACCGAGCCGCTGTTCGACGGGCGGGTCGCGATCGGTGGCGTCGATGCCACCCTGGACACCTCGCCGTTGATCTCCGACGTCTTCCACCGTATGGCCAAGGGCGAACTGGACATCGCCGAGTTCGGCCTGACCTACTTCCTGCGCACGTTCGACCTGGCCGATTCACCCTTCCTGGCCCTGCCGATCTTCCCGAACCGCAACTTCCGGCACTCGTCACTGTTCGTGAACGTCGACAGCGGGATCGAGCGGCCGGCGGACCTCGCGGGTAAGACGGTCGGCGAGTTCGCGCTGTACGGTTGCGACCCGGGTGTCTGGATGAAGGGCATCCTGGCCGACGAGTACGGCGTGACGCCCGAGCAGATCGACTGGGTGATCGGCGGCACCGACCATCCCATCCCGTCGTTCGACTGGATCCCGCAGCCTGTCCCGGCCGGCGTGCACGTCCGGCACGCCGAGGCTGACCAGACGCTGGGCGCTCTGCTCGAAGCCGGTGAGATCGATGCCTTGTTGTCGGTCGACGTGCCGCAGAGCCTGCTCAACGGCTCGACGACGAAGATCCGGCGGTTGTTCGTCGACTACGAAGCGGTCGAACGGGACTACTACCGCCGCACCGGCATCTTCCCGATGATGCACGTCGTCGCGATCCGCCGGGAACTGGCCGGGGTACCCGGCCTGGTCGAGTCGGTCTATCGGGCGTTCTGTCAGGCCAAGGAGATCGTGCAGGAGCACTACCGGGACAACGCCGCGAAGCAACACATGGCCGTGATCACCCCCTGGTTCAGTGAACTGTTCGCGGAGAATCGCGCACTGCTGGGCGAGGACTGGTGGCCCTACGGCATCGACGCCAACCGGACGGCCGTCGACACCTTCCTGCGTTACCACCACGAGCAGGGACTGTCCCAGCGGCTGCTCACGTCCGAGGACATCTTCGTCCCCGCCGTGCCCTACGACACCAGCGGCCGTTGAGAAACATGACGACAATTGCCCGTCGACAAACGATGCGTTGGGCAAGCCCAATGGGCGATCGGGAACATCAACCGGTGACATCGGTGGAACTGACCGACGAGGCGATCGCCCGTATCGAGCGCGACGACGACGTGATCAACGCGATCTGCCTGCCGGACTTCGACCGTGCGCGAGCATTCCGGTGACGGTCAAGGAGTCGTACAAATGTGCCGTTGGGGCTGCAAGATATACAGAGCTTCAACGAGATCTACGGCACCACGAACAACCCGTGGGATCGCACGGCGGCGGGTCCTCCGGCGGTCGGCGGCGGCCCTGGCGTGCGGGTTCGGCGCACTGTCCATCGGTTCCGACATCGCCAGCAGCGGACGGTCGCGTGCACCAACAGCGACACGGCCGGGCACCTGGGAAGTGCGGCGAGTCGCCATGCTCACGTCCGAGGAAGCCACGTCACGAATGCCGGACGGCTATGACCCGAACTTCGTCCAGTGCCCTTCGGAGATCACCTCGACGGAGCCGTCGAGGACCTGGATGGCCGTCTGCTCGTCGATGGCGTAGGCCGGGACGCCGATGTCGGACGCCCACCGCTCGGCATCGGCCAAGGTGTTGGTCGGGAACGCGTTCAGGTGCGGAAAGATCGAGAAGTCGACGACTCCCAGGGTGCGGTCGTCCGGCGCGGAGGCCCACTCGACGAAGTACGCCCCGATCCGGGGCGTCATCACCATGCTGCCGGCGCTCACGCCCACCCAGACCGTGTCGGGCAGCGACGGCAGCAGATCGGCCAACCCGGACTCCCGCATCCAATGAGACAGGTACGTCGCGTCGCCGCCGTCAACCAGGAGCACGTCCGCCTCCCGGACCCAGGGAACCCAGCGCTGCGCGCCGATGGTGGGCAGTGCGGTCAGCTCGAGGACACCGAGCGACGCCCAGCCCAGGCCGGAGAAATGCTGCCACGTGGGCTCCGCGGCCACGAATCCCCGCACCGATTTCGGTCCGCACATCGGGTGCCCCCACTGTGCTGTCGGGACAACGAGGGCGTGGCACTGGGAGATCGGCTTACCGAGAAGCTGCACGAGTGCCGAGTGGATACTCGCGTTCGTGACGCCACCTGAGGTGAGCAAGAGCTTCACCGATGCCTCCGATTCGCGAGCGGACGGTGGATGTGCCTGAAGACCAGGGAACAAGCTGGGACTCAGCGTAGTTCGCGCATCCTCCGGAGGTTCCTCAGGTTGCCGGGCGTGATCGCCCGCCGATCCTCCATCCGGCCGACGCAAGCAGGATTCGCCTGTAGTGGCAACCGCTCGTCAGCAGACCGGGATGTTCGGCTACCGCCGTTCCGCCGAACTGGCAACAAGCTACTTTCACCCACGATCGAGGGGAGCTGACGAAGTGGCACGTCTTCATGTCGGCTGCGCGATGTGGACCCACAAAGCGTGGCCCGGACAGTTCCTGCCGCCGTCACTGCCGGCCACCGAACGCCTACGGGCCTACGCCCGCTGGTGCGACGCGGTCGAGGGCAACACCACCTTCCCTTGCACGATGGGCACTTCCGTGCATCTACGGGCCGTGTCGCCCTACTTCATGCGAAAGACGCAGGCTGGGCGCACCAACCCGGTAAGGGTGCGTCCGCAGTTGGAGAGGGAGGCTGCCCGTTACGAGCCGGGCCAGGTCCGAATGGTCCCTGCGTTCGCGTGGGGACCCTTGTCAGTCCAACCAGTTCGACCGGACATCGGCAAACCCGCGGCAGGTGAGAATGTCGAGGCTGAACGATCGTTACGGCCTGGCCGGCCGGGTGAATTGCCGGTCATGGGCGGTGAGCGTGCTGATCGGGCGGGCCGCGCGTAGGACCACGTCCAGCGCTACATCTGGGTCGGTGGTGTAGCAGCCGCTGGCCCACGCCGCGTTGGCCTCGATGACCGCCCAACTGCCCTCGAGCATGCCGACATCGATCACGATCGCGCTGGGCACGGTGTGGCAGACGGCGGTCAGCAGGTCGGTACCGAACACGACAGCGTCACGCGGTGCGGGGCCGAGGTCACGCTGACCGCAACGGGCGTAGCGGCTGGCACCGACCACGGCGTTGTCCAGCACGTGTAACCGGACCTCGGTGTCGAACCGCACCACGTCGGCGATCAGGATCGGGGTGTCCGGCTCGACAGCGTCCGAGCCGGGAAGCTTGGTTCCGTCGGTGTAGATCATCGCCCGGACGCTCTTGTCGTTGGGGGACTTGGCGAACACCGGATGTGCCAACGACCATGCCTCGCGGATGGGCATGAGCCGCACACCGCGCCGGGTGAACTGGTCGGGCAGTCCGGCCAGCCATCCGTCGGGGGCTTCCAACAGTGCGATGCCCAGGCGTGTGGCCACCGCGTCGGCGAAGGTCGGGCCTGCGTGCACGTGCCGCGCGGTCAGGTCATCGGGCACGTCGAAGGTCGGCAGTTGGACGGTGCGCAGGCCACGTCGGTGGGCTGCTTCCTGGATGGACCGCGCGCTCGCGGTCAACCGAGGGGGCAGCAGGAGTGTCACGTCGCGAGGGTAACCGCGGACCAGTGTGCTGTCAGCCCGATATCCGACCTCGACGCGCGATGCGGTGTGTAGCGGGCGGCCCGGAGTGAATGTGCAGGTCAGAGGGTTCTGTGCAAGTCCGCAGTGGTTCGGGAGCCGCCGTCAGGGGCGTGTCCGGGTGTGGTGCTGCCGGCGCGTACTTGATTGTCGCGGAAACCATTTGATGACCAAGTTCGTTCACGTGATCGCTGGCGCCGGCGGTGACGAGTTCCCGAGCTGTCTGGGGTCTGGGCTCTCCCAACGGTTCCTCGGTGCGGTGTCCGATGTGATGGACTTGATCGACCTCACGACCGAGCAAAGTGCCCCGTGTGCGGCTGTGTCACCACCACCAGGCGATGGATGGGATGGGCTTCGGGGGCGTGTTCGCCCTGGCGTTGTGGATTGTCGGGTGGGTACCTGGGGGAGTCCGTGCTTCGTCTGGTCGCCACCGATGTCGCCGTCGGCCGGCAGGCGTGCTGTCTACGGGCCGAGTTTGGGTGTCGAAGTCTTGTCGTATAGGTGTTTGTGGGTAAGTCTCGCGCTCAATGCGGCATGAGCGGACACTGGTTCCCAGCACGTCCGGTCGAAGCGGCCGGGAATCACCGTAGGCGGTGATGGCGCCGCAGAAAATCGATCACCGGCGGCCACACCTGCTGGGGGTCGCTGAACGGTGCACCGTGCCCGACGCCTGCCAGCTCGACATAGTGTGCACGCGGAATGGCCGCGGCCACCTCACGGGCGCGGGCGGCGAACGTGTCGGTGTCCAGTTCGAATCCCATCACAAGACACGGTGTCCTCACCGCCGCGAGGGCGGATAGCCGGTCCTGATAGGTGGCGATGAAGGTGGCTGCCCGCTCTCGCTGGTGCTGGGCCGGGCGTCCCGTCCAGTCGTCCTGCCTGGCACGCATGTGCGCGACGAAGTCGTCGTCGGCCAGGCGTTGCGGTGGGAACGCCGTGAGCAGCCCCATGGCCAGGCGCAGGCTGTCCAGATCATCGTCGGCGTAGGCGAGGCGATCCCAACACTGCTGCAGCGTCTTGTCGATCTCGTTCTGCCGCCCGTACGTGGCCAACAGGGCCACGCAGTGCACGGCCCCGGGCGAGGCAAGCGCTACCTCCTGTGCGATCGCAGCCCCCTGCGACCAGCCCACCAACGCGACAGGTGCACTGCGCTGTGCCAGGAACTCGACCACGGACCCGACAGCACTGCGCCAGTCCAACCCTTGGGGACGGTGCTCGAACGTGGTCAGCCGATAACCCAGCTCCAGCAGCTCATCGCGCACGGGAGCAGACCAGCTCACGGGATCGGCAAGAGGGTTGCTCAGGAACACCACTTCAGGACCGGATCCCCAGGTGTGCACGACTCCGAACTCGTCCTTCGACCGATCCGCTGCCACGAGACACAGGCTGTCACACCAGCCCGTCTACAACGCCGCACTACGCTGTCATCGGCAGTAGCGGATGTTCGGAGCCTGACGAACCCAGGGCACTGGCACAACGGCCCTCGCGAGCGCCGCCAGTCTCCGTGGTCGCCAACGCGGCGAACGTGGCGGCGGCCAGGTCGATGGGCGGTGCCGGCAAGGCCGGTCGGTAAGAACGCCAGTGTCGCCACACCATCGACGCTGCGCCAATCCACCTCCCATTGTGTATGTCCACAATTTCTCCTTCGCACAGGTTGAGATTCGTACACCTCGGCCGCGCGGGTTCTTGGAGACTGCGGACTTTGTGTTGGGCAACGAAACGGATAGGGAGTCGAGCGGGCGGTCGCTACCGTCGAATTCTGCCGACCGATGGGGAGATCCATGAGCAGGGTGACGTTGGCCGTACTTGGCGCACTCGGCCAGACCCAGGTGAAGTACGTCCGGGCTGTCCGCTTCGGTGCGGCGCAGGGGTTGGTCGGCGAGGTCTACCGGGAGATCGAGCGCGACTTCGGTGTGCTCGCCCCGCCGATGACGCTGCACTCGCCGGTGCCTGGCGTGCTGGCCGGTGCTTGGTTGATGCTGCGCGAGACGATGCTCGTGCCTGGCCAGGTCGACCGGGTGGTGAAGGAGGCGATGGCCACTGCCGTGTCGGTCGCCAACACCTGCCCGTTCTGTGTGACGGTGCACAGCAGGACCTACGGGGGCATGACTGATGGCTCGGCCGGGGCCGCGGCGCTGACCCAGGGCAGGGTCGACACGATCGAGGACCCCGCGGTCGGTGCGGGGCTGACCTGGGCGCAGGCGAGCGTGCACGCGGACACCGCAGCGACCAGCGGCATCCCGTTCACCGCGGCGCAGACGCCCGAGTACGTCGGGCTGGTCTGCATGATGCAGTACCTCAACCGGATGGTGAACGTCTTCCTCGGCGATGCGCCGATGCCGCCGGGTGCGCCCAGGTTCGCGCTCGGCGGCGTGATGGCCGTGCTGGGTGGGCTGGTCCGGTCCGCCGCGAGCAAACAGCCGACGCCGGGCACCTCGCTGGCGTTGCTGCCCGAGGTGTCGCTGCCCGTGGATCTCGGTTGGGCTGCCGCATCGCCGAGTGTGGCGGGGGCCATGGCGCGGGCGGCCGCGGCGGTCGAGGAGGCCGGCGCCCGGTCGGTGCCCGACGAGGTGCGGGAGTTGGTGCGCGCCGAGTTGGCCGGCTGGCGGGGCGAATCCAGGGGGATCAGCCGGGCGTGGGTCGAGGACCTGGTGGCGGGGCTGCCCGCAGCGCGGCAACCGGCTGCCCGGCTCGCGCTGCTAATCGCATTCGCCTCGTACCAGGTCGACAAGCAGGTCGTGGCGGAGTTCCGCCGGAGGGACCCTGCTGACGCCACGTTGGTCGAGCTGACGGCGTGGTCGGCGATGGCGGCCAGCCGCCGGATCGGCGAGTGGGCCGCGCCCGCCGCCATCGCCGAGAAGGCCGAGCCGGGGACGGCGAGCAGCTGAGTGTCGGCTTGCCGGGACATAGGGCATGGGTGGGCCTGACGGCCTGGCCTCACCTCAGGTGCCGGGCGAAGAACCGGTTCCCGTGCTCCCCCTCGAACCGCGGGACGCCGGCGTGACCGCCCATGTTGGCGTGCAGCGTCTTCTCCTTCGAACCGAAAGCGTCGAACAGGTCCAGGGCCAACTGCCGGTCGTTGCCTTCGTCGTCCCACTGCAGCAGGACCAGCAGCGGAATAGTGACCTGCCGGGCGTCCTCGAACAGGGAGCGCGGCACGAAACTCCCCGCGAACAGAACGGCGGCCACGATGCGCGGCTCGACCACCGCCAGCCGGATGCCGATCGCGATCACCCCGCCCGCATACCCGACCGGGCCGCCGATCTCGGGCAGCGACAGGAGCGCGTCCAGGGCGACCCGCCATTCCGGGACCGCCGAGTCGACCAGCGGGAGGATCAGCCGGTCGACGATCTCGTCGTCCACCGGTTCGCCGGCCTCCAGCGCCCGGTGCAGGTCGGCACGGCCCTGCTCGGCGACGACGGAACGGGGCCGGTCACCGCTCCCGGGGAGCTCGATGGTGGCCGCGGCGAAGCCCTCCGCCGCGCAGTCCCGGGCCCTGGCCACCAGTCGGGGGTACATCTTGTGCAGTCCGCCGGGGTGCCCGAGCAGGATCAGCGGGGCAGGTGCGGATGCGGGCGTCCAGAGGATGCCGGGGATCTCACCGATCGTGAATTCGCGCTCGAGGACACCGTCGTCGAGGCGTTGTTCGGAGGTGAATCGCATGGTCGTGCCTTTCGGGAGTGCTCGTGAACGGCGCTCCCGAACGACCTACCGCCCGACCGTGACCCCGGAGGGGAGCACCCATGTCGATACTGCGTTCACGGGTACCACCTCCTCGTTCGCTCGCACGGCCTCTGGAAAGTAGCAGTCGTCGCGGTGGCCCGCCAACGAGTTGTGTGGAGGCTCCCTGAGTCCTCACGGACGAACGCTGATGATTGTCTTCCCACTGATCCGCTCGGTCGGGTTGAAGGCAGCGACAGCATCGTCGAGGGTCGCGACCTGGCCGATGTTCGTCCGCAGCCGTCCGTCCCGCACCCGCCGGGCGATCTCACCCAGTTGCGTTCGATCGGACACGACGACGAAGTCGACCGCCAGACCGTCGGCAGGCCGTGCCTCGGGCGGGCCGGCGACGGTCACCAGTGTTCCTCCTGGTCGAAGCAGACCCGCGGACCGATTCGCGATGTCGCCACCGAAGACGTCGAACACCAGATCGACTCCGCCGACATCGTCCAGCGCGTCGTTCTCAAGGTCGACGAACTCCTGCGCGCCGAAGTCGAGCGCTGTCCGACGGTGTGCGGCACGTCCGGTACCGATGACGTATGCGCCGTACTCGCGTGCGAGTTGGGTCACCATCGAACCGACCGCACCGGCCGCGCCGTGCACGAGAATGCTCTGCCCCGGCTGGAGACGTCCATGATCGAACAGTCCTTGCCACGCGGTCAGGCCCGTCATCGCGACGCCCGCGCCCGCCGTGAAGTCGACGTCGCCCGGCAGGGGCGCAAGGTTGCGCGCCTCGACGACGACGTACTCGGCCAGCGTGCCGTCGCGGGTCCAGTCGGTAAGGCCGAACACCCGCTGTCCCACCGACAGCCCCGCCGTTCCGTAGCTGAGAGCGGTGACCACTCCGGCCAACTCGTGCCCGGGGATCGACGGCGTCCGGTCACGGCCGAGGCGATCGATCCAGGTCGAGGGCCACTCCAGCTCATTCCCGGTGAATCCCGACGCATGAACTTCAACGACGACATCGCCGTAGTTCGCGCCCTCAAGGCCGGCGAGCCTCGCCGCGTCCGGCTCGGGCCGTTCGGCCAGCGTCATCCCCGCCGTTCCCGCGGCCCGGTCGGTCACCACGATCGCTTTCATGGGCGAACGCCGATGATCGTCTTACCCTTGACCCGCTCGGTCGGATTGAACGCCGCCACGGCATCGTCGAGGATCGCGACGTTGTCGATGACCGTCCGCAGACGTCCGTCCCGAACCCGCTGGACAACCTCACCCAGTTGGGTGCGATCGGACACGACGACGAAGTCGATCGCCAGGCCGTCCGCGGGCCGCGCCTCCGGCGGGCCGGCGATGGTCACCAGTGTTCCTCGGGCTCGGACCAGCGCTGCCGACCGCTTCGCGATGTCTCCGCCGATGACGTCGAACACCAGATCGACTCCGTCGATGTCGTCCAGCGCGTCGTTGTCGAGGTCGACGAACTCCTGCGCGCCGAGGTCCAGTGCGGTCTGACGGTCGGCGGCGCGTCCGGTACCGATGACATAGGCACCGGCCTCACGCGCGAGCTGGGTCACCATCGATCCGACGCCGCCGGCCGCGCCGTGCACGAGCACGCTCTGGCCGGCCTGAAGACGGCCGTGCTCGAACAGTCCCTGCCATGCGGTCAGACCAGAGATCGGCAGGCTCGCGCCTACCGTGAAGTCGACGTCGCCCGGCAGCGGCGCGAGGTTGCGCGCCTCGACGGCCGCGTACTCCGCGAGGGTGCCGTCGCGGGTCCAGTCGGTGAGGCCGAACACCCGCTGTCCCACAGACAGGCCCGTCGTGCCATAGCCGAGGCCGCTGACCACACCGGCCAGCTCGTGCCCGGGGATGGACGGCCTCCGGTCACGGCCGAGGCGATCCGTCCAGGTCGACGGCCACGACAGCTCACCTGGGGTGAATCCCGACGCGTGAACCTCAACGAGGACATCGTTCCCCGCCGGCTCCGGCTCAGGCCGCTCGACCAGCGCCATCCCGGCCGTTCCCGCTGCCTGATCCGTCACCACAATCGCCTTCATCCGGCACCTCACCTGTCCCGAGTCTCTGCCTGCGCGGCGGGTACCGTCCAGCCATAACTGGACGGATTAGTCCAGACTAGCGAGGAGTCCCATCGCCGGCAAGCCGCAGGCACCGATGGTGCGATCGCGAGGCCCGCACGGCTGCGGAAAGACAGCCACACGGTCGCCCGATGAGGAGCCTCAAAGGACATTCGACGGTCGATCAAACCGGACGTCATCGTCCAGATTTGGCTAGATGGCCGCACACGACGCACGGCCCGGCCGGCGCTACGGCGAGCCCTGCCGCGAGCGTCGGCGGGCGCGGATCCGGCGAGCGATCATGAAGACAGCGGGCACCCAGAACGGGACTGGCAGCCGGCGGAGCAGCCACGGCAGGGTGACGAGGATACGCAGGACCGGGGCCGGCACGCGTTCCTCGATGGTGTCCCAGTAGCGCGCGAGTTCGGTCGCGGCATGCCGGAGGTCCCGCCGCTGCCGGGGGTTCCGCTGGTCGAGAGGTTCACTCCGCACACCACAGGAGTACCGCTTGGCCAGTACGGCAAACGATGACCGCCCGACGGGTCGGGCGGACATCGACTTATTTCCGGTCAACGTCGTATGCCTCGCCTGCTGTAGGCGCCTGCCGCGATCGACACCCCGATGGCGGCGACGACGACCTGCAGGATGATCTCGATCCACGGAATGCCGCCGTTGGCATTGGCGTAGCCGAGCGCGGTGGCGATGGCCGCGCCGATGAACGACGCGACGATGCCGATCACGATCGTCAGCCAGATCGGGATCCGCTGCCGGCCAGGCACGACCAGCCGCCCGAGTGCCCCGATGATCAGACCGATGATGATCGCCGAGATGATGCCGGTGATGGTCATGGTGTCCTCTCCAGTCGCTCCTGCTCCGGGCAGGGATACCCCGGCAGCCGGCTCACGAATCTGCTCAGCAGAGTTGGTTACCGCAGAACTGGTTGATCACCACATACGCGCTCTTGGCAACCGACCACCCGACTTTCACCAGACTCGTCCGCACGTGGTCTATACCACTTGGCCGCACGCGGCTACGCTCCCCCTGTCTGCCCCTGCTACGAATAGAGACCTGGACCATGAAGCGCATCCTGACCGCGGTGGCACTCGTATTCGCCAGCGCGACGGCGATCATCGGATTCGGCGCACCTGCCAACGCGGTCAACACCCCGCCGCCACCATGGACGCTCTACAAGACCTTCAGCTGGCCGGATGCCTGCTCCTCGGCCGGCTTCGCCGGCAAGGCCGCCGGTCAGTGGACCGACTATCTCTGCGACGCGATCGCGCCGGCCACCGCCAACGCGCCCGGCATCTACGACCTGTACGTCATCACCTGAGCCGACTGTCGTCACAGCAGGTCGCGCGCCTCACGCAGCATCTGCAGATCCTCCCTGGCATGCACCACGAACGTCCGCACGGTGGCATCGGATCCGCTGATCTCGATCACGTCATCGGTTGTCGCGTCGTGATCGGTCAACGTGACGCCGAGCCACCCGAGCCGCTCGCCCACCATGGCGCGGATCGCCGACGAGTGCTCGCCGATACCGCCGGTGAACACCAACGCGTCCAGACCGCCGAGCACCGCGACACAACCGCCCGCCTGGCGTAGGAAACGGTGCAGCCAGACGGCGAGCGCGAGTTCGGCATTCTCGTCGGACCGTGCCAGGACCTCGGCCATGTCGGCTGTGCCGGCCACGCCCAACAGGCCGCTTTCCTTCTCCAGCACGGTATACAGGTCCTCGTCGGTGTGCTGCGCCAGCCACAGCAGCGCACCGGGGTCGATGGTGCCCGAGCGGGTCGCCATCACCAGTCCGTCCAGCGGTGTGAAACCCATGGTGGTGACGACACTGCGGCCGTCCAGCACGCCACACAGCGACTGGCCGCCGCCGAGGTGGGCGACGAGCACCCGGCCGGCGGTCGGAGCCGCTTCGGCGACACGACCTGCCGACCAGGCGTGCGACAGGCCGTGGAAGCCGTAGACCTGCACCTTGTCCCGCAGCCGGGCCGGCAGCGCGTAGGTCCGCGCGGCGGCCGGCATCGTGGTGTGGAACGTGGTGTCGAAGCAGGCGACCTGCGGCGCGTCCGGCCACCGGTGCCGGCACTGCTCCACGATGTCCAGCGCGTGCGACTGGTGCAGCGGCGCCAGGTCGGTGAGCTCACGCAACTCGGCCAGGACCGCGTCATCGATGATCGTGGCACCGGCCCGACGGCCGCCGTGCACGATCCGATGCACCACCACCTCGGGCTCGGCCCGGTCGGCCAGCGCCGCGGCCAGGTCGTCCGGTACCGGCGCCTCCCGGCCGTTGATCAGCCGGGTGAGTTTGACCGAGGTCGAGCCCGCGTTGACCAGCAGGGCGTCGTCAACGGTCATGCCGGCCAGGTCCAGTCCGCCACCTCGGGGATGTCGGCTCCGTGATCCCTGGTCCACGTCCGGGCGCGGATCCGCGCGTCCATCATCTCCTGGCGCAGCCCGGCCGCTTGCGGACCCAGCGCCGGCACCCGGTCGATCACGTCCAGCACCAGATGAAAGCGGTCCAGGTCGTTCAGCATCACCATGTCGAACGGAGTGGTCGTCGTGCCGTTCTCCTTGTAGCCACGTACGTGCAGGCCGTCGTGGTTGGCCCGGCGATAGGTGAGCCGGTGGATGAGCCACGGGTAGCCGTGGAAGGCGAAGATCACCGGCCGGTCGCGGGTGAACAGGGTGTCGAACTCGCTGTCCGGCAGTCCGTGCGGATGCTCGTCCGCCGGCAGCAGCCGCATCAGGTCGACGACGTTGATCACCCGGACGCGCAGTTCGGGCAGTCGCTCACGCAGGATCGACGCGGCGGCCAGGACCTCCAGGGTCGGCACGTCGCCTGCGCACGCGAGCACCACGTCCGGCGCGGTGCCCAACTCGTCGTTGTTGCCGGCCCACTCCCAGATGCCGAGGCCACGGGTGCAGTGCAGGGCGGCATCGTCCACCGACAGCCAGTCGGCCTGCGGCTGCTTGCCGGCGACGACGACATTGACGTAGTGCCGGGACCGCAGGCAGTGGTCGTACACGGAGAGCAGCGTGTTGGCGTCCGGCGGCAGGTAGACCCGGACGATCTCGGGTTTCTTGTTGAGCACGACGTCCAGGAAGCCCGGGTCCTGGTGGGTGAAGCCGTTGTGGTCCTGGCGCCACACGTGCGAGGACAGCAGGTAGTTCAGGCTGGGCAGCGGCCGTCGCCAGGCCACCTTCGCGCTGGCGTCCAGCCATTTCGCGTGCTGGTTGAACATCGAGTCCACGATGTGGATGAATGCCTCGTAGCAGGTGAACACGCCGTGCCGGCCGGTGAGCAGATAGCCCTCCAGCAGGCCCTGGCACATGTGCTCGGACAACACCTCGATGACGCGACCGGAGCGGTCCAGCCGATCGTCGAACTCGCCGATCTCCGCCTGCCAGTCCCGGCCGGTGACCTCCAGGACGTCCTGCAGTCGGTTGCTGGCCAGCTCGTCCGGCGCGAAGGTGAGGAAGTTGGTCGGGTTGGCGGCGGTCACGTCCCGCAGCCATTCGCCCAGCACACGGGTTGCCTCGTGTTCGGTGGCGCCGGGCGCGGGCACGTCGACGCAGTAGGCACGCCAGTCCGGCAGCCGCAGGTCCCGCGGCTGGGCGCCCCCGTTGGCCACCGGATTGGCGCTCATCCGCCGGTCCGGCGCCGGCACCAGTTCCAGCACCGATGGCAGCGGGCACCCGTGCTCGTCGAACAGCTCGTCCGGCCGGTAGGACCGGAGCCACTCCCCCAGCACCTGCCGATGGCGGTCGTCGGTCCGGGCTGACGGCAACGGCACCTGATGAGCCCGGAACGTGCCCTCCACCTGCATGCCATCCACCACGGGTGGGCACGTCCAGCCCTTCGGTGTGCGCAGCACGACCATCGGCCAGGCCGGCCGCGTCGCCGCACTGCCGGTGCGGGCGGTGTCCTGGATCTCCGCGATCCGCTCCAGGCAGGTGTCGAACGTCGCGGCGAGCGCCTGGTGCACGGTCGCCGGGTCGTCACCGGACACCACGTGCGGGTCGTAGCCGTAGCCGCGCAGCAGTTCGAGCAGTTCGGACTCCGGGATCCGGGCAAGGATGGTCGGGTTGGCGATCTTGTACTGGTTGAGGGCGAGGATGGGCAGCACGGCCCCGTCCCTGGCCGGACTCAGAAACTTGTTCGCGTGCCAACTCGTGGCCAGCGGGCCGGTCTCGGCCTCGCCGTCACCGATCACGCAGAACACCGTGAGGTCGGGGTTGTCCAGCGCGGCACCGTAGGCGTGCAGCAGGGAGTAGCCGAGTTCACCGCCCTCGTGGAACGACCCGGGCGTTTCCGGTGCGCAGTGACTCGGCACTCCGCCGGGATAGGAGAACTGGCCGAAGAAGGCCGCCATCCCCTCGGCGTCCTGCCCGATGTGGCTGTAGAGCTGGGAGACCGTGCCTTCCAGCCAGGCGCAGGCGTTGGGTCCCGGACCGCCGTGACCGGGACCTGCGATGAAGACGGCGTTGAGCCCGCGGTTGTTGATCTGGCGATTCGCGTGTGCCCACACCAGGTTCAGGCCGGGCACCGTACCGAAATGGCCGAGCAGCCTCGGTTTGACGTGTTCCGGCTGCAACGGTTCGGTGAGCAGTGGATTGGCGGTCAGGTAGATCTGGCCGACCGAAAGGTAGTTCGCCGCCCGCCACCACGCGTCGATGCGTTCGAGTTCGTCGCGACCGAGTGGTCCTGTCGTGTCACTGAGTGCGTACGGCCGCGGCGCGCGTGTGTCGCCGCCGGACCCGCTCTCGCTGTCCGCCGAGGTGTCGCTGGCGGTAACCGCCGTCTTCGTCACAGAGCAGGACCTTAACGGCCGTCCGACGGTGCGGCCGAACGAAGCCGTTTGACCAGGCCCGTCAGCCGTCGATGCCGCCTCGGGCGACGAGCTGGGCCGCGATGACGTTGCGCTGGATCTCGTTGGTGCCCTCGCCGACGATCATCAGTGGGGCGTCGCGGAAGTAGCGTTCGACGTCGTACTCGGTGGAGTAGCCGTAGCCGCCGTGCACCCGCACCGCGTCCAGCGCGATCTGCATCGCGGCCTCGGACGCGAACAGCTTCGCCATCCCGGCCTCCATGTCGCACCGGCCGCCGCTGTCGTAGCGGTCGGCTGCGAGCAGGACCAGCTGGCGGGCCGCCGTGTACTGGGTGGCCATGTTCGCGAGGTGGTTGCCGACCGACTGGTGCCGCCAGATCGGCTTGCCGAAGCTCTCCCGCTCCTGGGCGTAGCGCAGCGCGTCGTCCAGCGCGGCGCGGGCCACGCCGAGGGCCCGCGACGCGACCTGGATGCGGCCGATCTCCAGACCCTTCATCATCTGGGCGAAGCCGTGGCCCTCCGCATCACCCAACAAGGCGCACGTGGGCGCCCGGAAGTCGTCGAAGGACAGCTCGCAGCTCTCCACGCCCTTGTAACCCAGCTTCGGCAGGTCCTTGGACACCGTGAACCCGGGGCCGTGCTCCACCAGCAGGATGCTGATGCCGTTGTGCCGGGGCGCTGCGGCGGGGTCGGTCTTGCACAGCAGCGCGATCACCTGGGCGCGGCGGGCGTTGGTGATCCAGGTCTTCGAGCCGTTGACCACGTACTCGTCGCCGTCGCGGCGCGCGGTCGTGGTCAGCGCCTGCAGGTCCGAGCCGCCACCGGGTTCGGTCAGCGCCATCGCCGCCCGGATCTCACCGGTGGCCATCCTGGGCAGGTAGCGCTGCTTCTGCTCCTCGGTGCCGAACGTGAGAATCAGCTTGGCCACCACTGTGTGACCGCCCATCGCCCCGGCCAGGCTCATCCAGCCGCGCGCCAGCTGCTCGGTGACGTGCACGTAGCACGCGGTGGACACCGCGACGTCGCCGTACGGCTCGGGGATGGCCAGGCCGAAGATCCCGAGCTGCTTCATCTGCTCGATCAGCTTCTCGGGATAGGTGTTGGTGTGGTCGAGGTCGCGGGCGGCCGGACGCACATCCCGGTCCACGAAGTCGCGCACTGTGTCGACGATGGCCTGCTCGTCCTCGTTCAACTCGGTCACGTCGTCCTCCGGTCGGGATCGGAACTCACCATCAGACGACACCCTCGGCCCGCAGTGCGGCGATCTCGGTCTCACCGCGGCCCAGACCACGCAGGATGTCGTCGGTGTGCTGGCCCACGGCGGGCACGGCCGCCATGACCGGGTCCACGTCCGTCAGGATCGCAGGCGGCAGCAGCGCCTCGATGTCACCGCCCGGCGTGCCGACCGTGCGCCACCGGTCGCGGCCTGCGAGCACCGGATGGTCGAGGAACTCGGCGACCGAGTTGAGTCGCGCGTTGGCCACGCCCGCCTTGTCCAGCAGGGCCAGCACGGCTGCGGTGGCCAGCGTGGCGAACCGGGCCGCGATCAGGGCGTTGAGTTCGTCCCGGTGCGCGACTCGCGCCGAGTTGGTCACGAACCGGGCGTCCTGGGCGAGCGCCGTGTCGTCGAGCACCAGGTCGCAGAACGACTGCCATTCCCGCTCGTTCTGGATGCCCAGCAGCACGGTCTCGCCATCGGCACTGGTGAACGGGCCGTACGGGGCGATGGTGGCGTGCTGCGCGCCGACCCGCTCGGGCTGGCTGCCGCCGTAGCGGGTGTAGTACGCGGGCGAACCCAGCCACTCGGCGAGCGCGTCGAACAGCGACACCTCCACCGCCGAGACACGGCCGGTGGTGGCCCGCCTGTACAGCGCGGTGAGGATGCCGCTGTAGGCGTACATGCCCGCCGCGATGTCGGCGACCGAGATCCCGACCTTCGCCACCTCGGCAGGGCTGCCGGTCAGCGACACCAGTCCGGTCTCGCACTGCACGAGCAGGTCGTAGGCCTTGCGCTGCGACCACGGGCCGTCGGCGCCGTAGCCGGAGATCGAGCACGGGATCACCCTGGGGTGCCGTTGCGCCAGCGCTGCGGCGTCGATGCCCAGCCGTGTCGCGGCGCCGGGTGCGAGGTTCTGCACGAGCACGTCGGCCCCCGCCAGCAGTTCCTCCAGGACCGAGCGGCCCGCCGGGGTCTTCACGTCCAGGGTCAGCGACTCCTTCGATCGGTTGAGCCACACGAAGTAGCTGGACTGGCCGTGCACCGAGCCGTCGTAACGGCGGGCGAAGTCACCGCCTGCCGGCCGCTCGATCTTGATGACGCGAGCGCCGAGGTCGGCCAGTTGCCGGGTGGCGAAGGGAGCCGCGACTGCCTGTTCGAGGCTCACCACGGTCACCCCGGCCAGCGGCGGCGGTTCGGGTCGGTCATCGGTCATGGTCGCGGTCTCCCCCTGTTTCGCACCGGGTTCCGGTGAAGAACGGCCTGGCAGCGGTTCTTCGTCACGCTGCCAGGCCATCCGCTCGGGCCTGCCGGCCGCTCCTCAGGAGGACGACTGGAGTGCCGCCTTCACGGCGTCGATCACTCCGGAGAACTGACCCTGCAGTTCCGAGGTGACGCTCGACGACGCTGCCTTGAAAGCGTCCTCGCTGGGACGCGTGACCGTGATGCCCGCCTGCTGCATCGTGGTGACCGACTGCTGGTTGGTCTTGTCGGCGTCGGCCATGTTCGGCGCGATCGACTCGCTCATCGCCCGCTTGACGCCGGCCAGCTGCGACTTGGTGAGCTGGCTGAGGAACTTCGACGAGGCGATGACCGGGCTCGTGACCAGGATGTGGTTGGTGAGCGCGACATCGTGCATGCCGTCGTAGAAGTTGTTGCCCGTCAGGGTGCTGGGCGGGTCGTCGACGCCGTCGATGGTGTGCGTGGACAGCGCGGAGACGACCTCGTTGCCGGCCAGCGTGACCGCCGTCGCGCCGAACTTGCTGTACAGCTTGGTGGACACGACCGGCTCGAACACCCGGATCCGCAGGCCCTTGACGTCCTGCGGGGAGGAGATCTTGCTGTCGCGGGTCAGGATGGACGAGTAGCCGACCATCCAGGAACCCATGTAGGTCAGGTTGTGCGCACTGAACTTGTTCCACAGCTAGTCGTTCAGGGTCCCGTCGTTGAGGATCTTGGATCCCTCCTTCTCGCTGGGGAACAAGAAGGGCAGCTCCAGCGCGGACGACTCGGGCACGGCCGAGCTGAGCACCGGTGACGAGTAGAAGCTGACCGTGCCGCCCTCGGTCGCCTGGAGCATGGAGTCGCCCGTGCCCAGCTGCGAGTTCGGGTAGACGTCGATCTTCACGGAACCGTTGGTGTACTTGCTGACCAGCTGCGCGAACTGAACCGCGCTGCGGCCGGTCGGCGTGTCGGCGGCCTGGATGAAGCCGAACTTGCCCGTGACGGTCGCGCCGCCACCACCGGATGCCGACGACGAGCCGGAACCGCACGCGGCGAGGGTGGCTGCCGCGATGGCCACGGCCACCGCACCGGCACCGATCCGGCCGAGGCGGCGCCTGCTGTCTGCCTGTGGCCGCGCTGCGCGTTGCCCAGGAGTGCTGACGATGGTCATTGTCTGTTCCTTCCTTCGCCGTGTACTGCGTCGTGCACGTCGAAAGTTCGTCAGGAGAGCCACCCGGGGAGGCTCAGCGACAGGGTGGGAATGAAGGTGACGAGCAGGAGGACCACTGTGGACGCCAGCACGTACGGAATGATGCCGCGAACCACGGAGCGTGCCTCGACTCCGGCGATCTGGCTGGCGACGAAGAGTCCGACGCCAACCGGCGGCATGATGGCGCCGATCGTGGAGTTCACGCCGATCACGACGGCGAGTTGCAGCGGGCTGACGCCTGCGGCCAGTGCCGCGGGCAGGACCAGGGGGACGAGCACCAGGATCGCCGGTGACGTCTCCATGAAGATGTGCGCGACCAGGAAGATCACGTTGATGAGCAGCAGGATCCCGATGGCGGAGGTGCCCGCGATCGACAGCGCGCTGCTGATCTGCGCGGCGAGGCCGGACGTGATCAGACCGTAGTTGAGTACGGCGACCGCCGTCATGATGAACATGACCAGGGTCGTGGTGTCCACCGCCTGGGTGAACGACTTGCGGACCTGGGCCCAGGACGCGCCCCGGAACGAGGCCACGATGATCGCGGCGACGACGATGGCGACGGCGCCGGACTCCGACGGTGTGAAGACACCGGAGAAGATGCCGCCGTCCAGGACGAGCGGGATCAGGAAGATCGGCAGCGCCCTGGGCAGTGTCCGTACGACCGCCGCGCCGCTGAACCGGCTGGCCCTCGGCGCTCCCGCGCCCTTGGCCGTGATCACCGCGACGATCGCGATGGTCAGCGCGACCAGCAAACCGGGAATGACCACGGCCTCGAACACCGGCACCACGCTGATGCTGGCGCTGGAGGCGAATACGATCATCGCGACGGCGGGTGGGAAGATCACGCCGATGACACCGGCGGCGGCCTGGACCGCGGCGGCGGATTCCTTCTTGTAGCCGTTGTTGACCATCTCGGGGATGTAGACGCTCCCGATCGCCGCGGTGTCGGCCACCGCGGAACCCGACACGTTCGCGAACACGGCCGAGGTGGCCACCGTGGCGACGCCGATACCTCCGGGCAGCCAGCCCACCAGGGACTTGACGAACACGCTGAGGTCCCTGGCGAGCCTGCTGTTGGCGAACAGCCCACCCATCAACATGAACATCGGCACGGCGAGCAGGGCGATGTTGGCGGCCGGCACCAGCAACTGCCCCGATACCGCGGAGATGCCGGAGAAGTTGCCGTTGATGATCATCGCCTGGCCTGCGACGCCGAGGGCGACCGCGATCGGGGCGTCGAGCAACAGCAACAGGACGACGTCGAAGATGGCGGTGCCCTGCGGGGGCAGCGGCAGGCTGGTCGTCAGCGCCACGATGGCGACGCCGATGACGAACGGGGCCAGGTCGGCAAGCTTCACGTTGCGCCACAACCGCATCAGTGTGAGCACGATCGCGATGACGCAGCCGATCGGGACTGCCAGACTCAGTGTGTAGTACGGAATGCCCAGGGTGGTGATCTTCGAGGAGTCCTGGGTGGGGAACAACCTCGTGTAGGACCACAGGTTGACGACGAAGTACGCGATGGTCGCGCCCATCGCGGCCGGCCGGGCCGCCCGTGCCAGGACCGGCGGGAAGGACCGCGCGATGCCGAGCTTGGGCGAGTTCTGCCGCCACATGGCTCTCGGCACGCCCAGCCAGACCAGCCAGCCGAACAGCAGCGTCTCGATGTCGATCGAGCTGGGGAAAGGCAGCTTGAGCACGTAGCGGTAGAGGATGCCCATCAGGATCACGACGCCGGACGCGAGCAGGCACAGCACCTGCACGAAAGCCAGCGCGCCGGCGATCCGGTCGCCGACCCGTTCGACGGCGGTCCGCGTCGGTGGGGCGTCACCGGCTACGGGATCGACGTCGACCGGGGCGGCGATGGGGCGATCGCGGACCTCGACCGGCCCCGAGGGAACCATGACGGTTTCGGGGACGATCGGCTGCTCTGCTGATGTCACCATTCCGTCCACCTTTCTGGTTCTTGATGTGATCGGTCGAAGTCCGTCGATCGCGGAACTACTTGGTCAGCAACAGTTTCTTGCCGTGGGTGAACAGCAGGCTGTCCGAGTCGAGGTAGTCGACGTAGTGCACGATCAGCGCTTCCCACGTCTTGGGCAGCGTCTTGGAACCACGTGTGTGCACGACGATGTTGTGCACGAGTTCCAGCGGCAGGTGCTTCTCCCACGCCTTGAAGGCGCCGTAGACACCGTGCTGGATCATGTCGCCCTCGCGGGAGTGCTGCGCGCTCTCGCCGTCCTCGGCCCACTCGTTCTCGTAGAGCTTGCACACGTCGTGCAGGATCGCCGCGGAGATGACGATGTCGCGGTCGAAGTCCAGACCGTGGTTGGCCGACAGGATCTCGGCGGCCGACAGCGCGAGCTGGGTGACGCTGCGGGTGTGCTGGATGAGCTTGCGGCTGGGCGGCAGCTCGGTGTTCTTGGGCACCTCGTCCAGCGGGCCGTCCGCCCAGATACCTTCCTTCCAGCACTCGTACCAGATCTCGCTGGTGGCGGTGCGCAGCGTCTCGTCCTCGATGAGCTTGATCTCCGGGATCAGCTCCTCGATCTCCGCGATCTGCTCGGTGGTGACTGTCATGTCTGCTCCTACACGGCGAAGAGGGTCGGGTCGTCGATGTCCAGATGCACCAGCGGACTGTGGAACTGCCCGCCGAAGACGTCGGTCTCGCCGAGCCCACCGGCCGGCGCGGGGCGCGGCATGCTCACCTTGAGCGCCAACGCCATCGGGTGCTTGAACACCCGGATCTGCGAGGTGTCCAGGTGGTAGATGTCCGCGTACGTGGTGTCCCGCGCCAGGAAACTGCCGGCGGCCCGCTCGTAGTCCGCCTGGTTGTCGAACATGATGTCGATCGTCAGTTCCCAGGGGCTGGCGTTCTTGCTCCGGATCAGCTTCGCGACTTCCCAGAGTTCTGCCATTGTCGTCGTTCCTCCGCGCTCTACAGTTCGGTGACGGTGATCGTGCCCATGCCCAGCGGGTCGTCCAGTTCCAGCACGTGGTTGATGGAGAACTCGTAGACCGGGCCCGCCTCCAGGGACGGCGGCGAGAACGGGAACGCGAGGCTGGAGATCAGACCGTGGTACTGCTTGATCGGGTGGTGCAGCGTGGTGTGCCAGGCGATGGAGGAGATGGCGTTGGCCGTCTTCTGGTCGACCGCCACGATGTCGATCACGACACCGACCTCGTGGCCCTCGATGACCGGGTTGGGCTCCAGGGCGCCCATCGCACCGCTCTGGCCGTAGACCAGCCACCGCATCCGGTAGTCGGTGGCCTCCAGACCGAGACTGTCCTTGACCTTCTTCGTGACACGGTCGGTCGCGCTGGCGATGTAGTCGTCCATCTGCATGAGCAGCAGCGGGTCACGGACACCGGCGACGACGACCGTCCGGTAGCCGCGCAGCGTCGCGGCCTCCAGGCGCACCGTGTACGTGTCGGCGGGCGTGTACTTGCTGTTGGTCACGCGGACGGCGCGGTCGCTGACGGCCTCGTAGACGGCCTCGCTGGAGTCCATCGTGCCGCCGGGCTCGACCAGCAGGAACGGGTCGGAGTTCTCGTACAGGGTGTGCGCGGCGACGCTCTGCGGGCTGCAGGCGAAGTCCGGGTTCGGCGGCTCGATGGTGAAGCCGTTCTCGTCCAGCACAGCGGCCATCGAGTCCGGGTAGTGACGCAGGATCGACGACGCGGCACCACATTCCAGGATCTTCGCCGCGTGGTAGGCGACGCCCATCGGGATGCCGCGCATGTGCGGCACCGCCACGTACAGCGAGGTGTCGCTGGACCGTCCACCGAGGACGACCTGGGCGCCCTGGCGCAGGGCCTCCTCATAGGGCTCGGGGCCTGCCATCGCGACGATCCGGGACGTGCCCATGATCTCCTCGACGGTCAGTTCGGGCGCGTTGTACAGCGGCTTGAGCCTGCCCGCCCGGAACGCGTCGGCGACGACCTCGGGAGCCAGTTCGGTGTCGATCGTGGCGAACGGGAAGTGCAGCCCCTGCTCCTGGGCGATGGTCGCGACGATGGCCGCGGTGCGCTCCACGTGGGGCCTGCCGCCCGCGGTGCCCGCCGAGCCGACCAGTACCGGAATGCCGTGCTCGACGGCGATCGGCAGGATCCGGGACAGGTCGCTGTGCACAGCCTGCTCGGAGGACTGCGTGGCGCCCGAACCCAGGTAGTGCGGACCGGGGTCGGTCGAGCCGGCGTCGCAGGCGATGAAGTCGGCGCCTTCGGCTGCCGCGGCAAGACTCTCGGTCTTGAACCCGGTGCCGAGTTGGCCGGTCGCCGCTACTGCTTTGACCGTTGTCATGAGTTCCCCTCTCCAGCGGTTGGCGATGCGGGCTCAGCGGGGCCGAAACCCGCGTCGGCGACCCCCTTGAGCAGCACCGGTGCGAACGAATGCATGGCGGCGGCGCTCCACCTGGTATCCGGCCCGGACACACTGATCACCGCGACCGGGCGGCTGTTGAGTTGGGTGAACAGCGGCGCCACCAGGCCGTTCATCCCTTCGACGGTCTCGGACACCGCCGTGGCGTACCCGCGCTCGCGGACGTCCGCGAGCCGGTCGAGGAGCATGTCGCGCGTGTACTCGGTGCCCGACGCGAACGGGCGCAGCGGCCGCACGGTGAGCAACGGGTCGACGTCGGCAGCGGGCGCGAAGGCCAGATACGCCCTGCCGGTGCCGCTGTTGGTCATGTCGGAGACGTCGCCGACGCTGCGGTGCCTGCGGACCGGGTGTGGCGACAGGACCACCGCGCCGCAGACCAGGTCCGGCCAGGTCGCCATCATCAGCGAGACCGTCTCCTGCGATTGCTCGGCGAGATCGTTGAGCAACGGCAGCACGCGGTGCCGCAGCGCGCTCTCCAGTCGCGAGCCGCCGAGGTGGCGCACCGTCAGCGGGCCCGGGGAGTAGACAGGCTGGTCCGGGTCGAAGCTGAGGTAGCCGGCTTCGACCAGCGTGGTGAGCATCCGGTAGGCGGTCGCGCGGTTGAGTCCGGTCCGCTTTGCCACTGTTGCCAACGGAATCGGCTCGTCGCTGTCGATGACAGTCGTCAGCACCTCCAGTCCGCGGACCAGTGCATGGACCGTGGACTGTCTCGCAGGGCGAGACGCCTGTTTCGAATTTTCGACCACGGCCGAATGTTAAGCCCGCGAATCGAGACATGTCGAGAATGTGTCGGGCGGCGGTTACCGAGCCGCAACCTTGCTGGTTCGATCCACCGTGTGTCCCAAAGCGACGGTCCGGTCGGGACGGCAGCCGTGACCAGGGGATGTCCGCCCGGGACGGTCAGCAGGATCACACAAGGGCAGGCCGCCGGTGTGACCCGCGACACTCTCCTGCCCGGTCACGCCTGGTAGCGACCCGTGTCAGCTGGCTGAACTGAATCCATCACGAGGACAGGATGTGCCGGCGACGCGCGGTGCCCAGGTGGTCCGCCGGGTACCGCTGGTCGGGACGAGATGATCAGTCAGTCTCGGTGTGCGCGGAACCGTCGTGAGGGAATCACCGGGGCCAGGCTTCGTTTCAGCACAACGGAGGTGCCTCCCGACGTGGCAGTCGATTCAAGTCGCTGAGACGACGGTCCGGCGCTGTAAACGAGGTAGGCTTGCCTCCGATTCCGAGTTGGAGGCCCGTCGCGCATCGGATCAGCGTCCTGACCGGCCGTGAATCCGCGATTGCGGCAGACAGGCCGCAGCCGATCGTGGAGGGAGGCCCGATCCGCCCATGGCCGAAAAAGCATCAGCCTGAAATGTGGTGACGGACATGGAGATGGCTGGGCAGCACGGTCTTCCGGGCGTGCGGCGACTGTGCGACGCAGCAGTGTCGCCACGGGTATCCGGGAGCGGCGTGCTCGGAGTTCGCACGTGACCAGCGGGCGGTCGGGGGCCACACCTCACGCATCGCGTGCGGTGCGCAGACGATTGTGGGCGTTCGTGGGTGTCGCCACCCTGATGCTGGTCGCGATCGGCTTCGGCACGGTGGTGGTGGCCCGGCAGGTCGCCAGACAGACCGCGCTGCAGGATGCCGAGCAGACCACCCAGCGACTGGCAAGGTTCGTGGTCGCTCCCCTGTTACCGGGCGCGGTGAGCGGTGACCCCGCGCAACGCGCCCAACTCGACGATGCGATGAAAGCCCGGATGGCCGACGGCTCGATCACCGAGGTCGACATCTGGGACATCGCCGGCACCGTCCTGTACTGCGACGAGCCTGCCTCGATCGGCAAGCGTTTCCCGCCGTCACCGCAATTGGTCGCCACCATCACCCACAACGTCACGACCGCGGACATCGACCTGTCGGATGAGACCGGGGACCTGCCCGCCACCGTGTACTACCTCGAGGTGTACGTGCCGCTGCGGCTGCCCGGCCATCCGCCGCTGGCGTTCGAGGCGTACTACAGCGCACAGGCACTCGATGCGGCGACCAGCGCGCTGGCCACCGACTCCATCCTGCTGGCACTCGTCCCGCTGATCATCCTGCAGACCGTTCAGGTGCCCATCGCGATCTGGTTGACCCGGCGGGTGAACCGGCAGGAGGGCGAACGCGCCGCCCTGCTCGACCGGGCACTGTCCGCATCGGACCGCGAACGCCGCTCCGTTGCCACGAGCCTGCACGACGGCGTGGTGCAGGACCTGGCCGCCGTCAGCTACGCGATGGCCGCCTTCACCGCCGTCGTGCCCCCCGGCCACCGCCGTATCGCCGAGAGTTGCGCCGCATCGGTGCGCGACGCCGTGCACGCCCTTCGCCTGCTGATGGTGGACATCTACCCGCCCGACCTGAGCGGCCCTGGCCTGGCCGACGCGATCAACGCGCTCGCCCAACCGTTGCGTGACAAAGGTACGGAAGTCACCGTCGAGGCGGCCGCCCTGCCCACGATGACGCCCGACGCCGCGGTGGCGGTCTATCGCGCGGCCCGCGAGGCCATCGCCAACGTCACCCAGCACGCCGAAGCGAGCACGGTGCGGATCACCCTGGGCCCGCGTGAGGACGACACCGTGTGCCTGAGGGTGATCGACAACGGGGTCGGAATACCGCCCGACGCGTTCGACCGCCGAGGAGAAGGCCACTTCGGCCTGCACATGTTGGCCGACAACATCACCGACCTCGGCGGTCGGTTCACGGTGACGGCAGCGGCCGGTGGTGGCACCGTCGCCGAGGCGGTCGTGCCGACCCGATCCGGGACCTGAGTCGACCGGCGGGACCGCAACGGTGTTCCCGCGGACATCGACACCGTCCAGGAAGAACCACGACGGCACCAGGGCTGCATTCCGTGCAAGGGCCGATGCCGTCCCCAGCGCCATGGACGACCGGATTCGGGCGCCCTACACTTCGAAGGAAGTGGAGGTAACCCTCCGCTTAATCGGCTGGCACCGACAGGAGGAGTTCGGATGAACGACAGGCTGTCCGTGGTCTTCGACGACGTGCAACGTGCGCTGGGTGAGGTCATCGAACGACACCAGGTGACCCAGGCCGAGTTCGGCGCCGCCCTCGGCTGGCTCAGCACAGCCGCCCAGGAGAACGAGTTACCCCTGGCAGCGCTGCTGTTCCTCGGCTTCCCGCTGCTCCAGGCGAACGACGGCGGCGCGTACACCCGGCCGGAGTCCGACGGCGCGTCCACCTGGATCCCGGCCGGGCCTGCCTATGTCGCCGGTGCCCCGCTGCTCGAACGGCCCTACGTGCTCCCGATGCGCCAGGACGAGCCCGGCGAGGCACTTGTCGTGTCGGGCACCGTCAGGTCCACCACCGGCGAACCGATCGCGGGCGCTCTGCTGGACATCTGGCAGACCAACGCCGAGGGCCGCTACTCCGACATGACACCCGAGATGGTGTTCCCCCTGGTGATCCACATCGACGACAGTCTGCCCTCGTTCAACCTCCGGGGGCGGCTGACCACCGACGATCAGGGCCGCTACGAGTACCTGACCGTCATTCCCGGTGCCGAGGAGCTGGGCATTCACGACTCCGGGCCGCTCCGCGCACTGATGACGGCGTTGGACAAGGTGGACGAGCGGCCACGCCACATCCACGCCCTCGTGACGCACGAGGGCTTCCACGACCTGACCCACCAGATCCACTTCGACGGCGACCCGGAGCTGACCCGGGTCACCGAGGGCATCGTCCCGGCGGCCGTCACCTACCCGGCCAAGGCCGCGGCAGCGCCTGCCCACTACGCCACGCTCACCGTCGACCGTCCTCACCGGACACTCACGTGCGACTACGTGCTCAGGCCCCGTTGACCGGTCGCCTCGCGGACGACCGGGGCGATCTCGGTGGCATAGCGGTGCAGCGAGTCCTCGACCAGCTTCCGGGGTAGGCCACCCCAGTCGAACTGGCCGAAGAACCTGTCGATACCGAGCAGTTCGTACGCGTCCAGGATCTTCTCGGTGATCTCCTCGGACGATCCGACCATGATCGCCTGTCCCCGGCGCGTGCCCGCCTCGAAGGCCTGGCGGTCGACCAGAAAACCTCGACCGCCAGGCCGCTTGGGCCGCAGATACTCGTGGTAGTAGGGGAAGACGTCGCGGGCGGACCTCGGGTCGGCCCCGGCGAAGAAGTGGGTGGAGATGCCCACGCGCAGCACGTCGGCATGTCCGGCACGCTCGCCCGCCGCACGGTAGACGTCGATCGCCTGTTTGGCGTGACTGAGCGGGCCGCCGATGTAGCCCAGCACCATCGGCAGGCCGAGCTCGCCTGCCCGCCGCGCGCTGGCCGGCGAGCCGCCGACCCCGGCCCAGACCGGCAGCGGCTGCTGGTGCGCCCTCGGCGAGATCGGCGCGTCGTCCAGCGCAGGCCGGAAACGACCGGACCAGGTCACGTAGTCATCGGCCCGCAGCCGCAGCAGCAGGTCGATCTTCTCGGTGAACAGGGCGTCGTAGTCGTCCAGCTGTGCACCGAACAGGGCGAACGGTTCGACGAAGGCGCTGCGGCCCGCGATGATCTCCGCTCGCCCGGCGCTGATCAGGTCCAACGTGGCGAAGTCCTGGTAGACCCGGACCGGGTCCAGCACGCTCAGCACGGTGACGGCGCTGGTCAGGCGGATGGTGTCGGTACGTGCCGCGATCGCGGCGAGCACGACGGCAGGCGACGACACGGCGAAGTCGAGATTGTGGTGCTCCCCCAGGGCGAACACGTCGAAGCCCAGTTGCTCGGCCAGCACCGCGTACTCGACGGTGTCCTGGATGCGTTGCTCCGCCGTGCCGGGCCTGCCGGTGTCCAGGCTGGTCTGCAGGTCGCTCAGTGACAGGATGCCCAGGTCCATGGTCAGCCGATGGCCACGATCGCACGCACGAACTGCCTCCACAGGGTGAAGTGGACGTGATCCTCCACTTGTTCTGCGCGAGCGTAGCAGAACAAGTGGACGATGATTTCCGCTTGCGGCTACGGTGGCGGCCATGACGCCGCAGCCCACCGCACCTGAGCCGACCGGCACCGGTCTGCGGGTGGACGCCGAACTCAACCGGCAGCGCATCGTCACCGCGGCTCGGGAGGCCTTCGCCGAGTCGGGCATCGACGTGCCGATGGACGAGGTGGCCCGGCGGGCCGGTGTCGGGGTCGGCACCCTCTACCGGCGCTATCCCAGCCGTGCCGACCTCGTCGCGGCGGCCTTCGAGGGCAAGATGACGGCGTACGCGGACGCGGCCAGGACGGCCCTGGCCGATCCCGACCCGTGGCACGGCTTCTGCGACTACGTGGAACGTGTCTGCGCCATGCAGGCCACCGATCGCGGGTTCACCACCGTGCTCACCATGACCTTCCCCACCGCCAAGCGGTTCGAGGCCGACCGGGACCGCGCGTTCGCCGATTTCGTCGAACTCGTCGACCGCGCCAAGGCGGCAGGCCGGCTACGGGCGGACTTCGTGCCCGAGGACATGCCGATGTTCCTGATGGCCAACGCCGGTGTGCTGGCCGCCACCGCGGACGCTGCGCCGGACACCTGGCGCAGGCTCGTGGCCTACCTCATCCAGGCATGTGCCGCCGTACCGGCCCGTACCCTGCCCGAACCGCCGTCGCCGCGCGAGATGTACCGCGCCATGCTGCGTTTCCCGCAAAGCGCTGGACAGCACTCACCAGGAACTCCCGCGGGATCACCGCAGGCGTGAGCCGTCCAGGATGCGCTGGGCGAGGGTCAGTGCGTGATCGACGTTCTCGGCGATGCACTGCAGGTCGACGAAGGCGTGGTCGGCCTCGGTGGCCTGCCCGGCCAGGCGGAGCGTCTCGGCACACTCTTCGACGCCGGCTCCCTCGACCGGGTAGACGCGCAGCACGGTGCGAAGCTCGTTCGGATCGCGACCGTTCTCCTCGGCCAACCGGCGAAGTGCGGCCAGCGGCGCGGTGATGGCACGGTCCGGGTCGAAGGTCCCGGAGCCCGGGCGATGGACCGGCAGCCAGCCGTCCGCGCGGCGGGCGATCCTGCGTTGCGCGGCCGGCGCGAACCCGGCGAGGTAGATCGGCGGTCCGGACTTCCGCACCGGCTTGAGCTCTGCCCGGGTGGCCGGCACGGTCCAGTGTTTTCCCTGGTACTCGGCGGGCTCGGTGGTCCACAGCGCCGCAAGGGCGTCGAGGCACTCGTCGAGGCGGGCACCGCGTTCGTTCATCGGAACGTTGGCGGCCTCGTACTCCTCCGGCGACCAGCCCACGCCGAAACCGAGCAGCAGGCGCCCGGCGCTCAGGACGTCGATGGTGGTGAGCGAGCGGGCCAGCAACGCGGGCGGGTACCACGGAGCGTTGAGGACATTGGTGCCCAGCTCAACGCGTTCGGTGACCGTGGCCGCCACGGTCAGCAGGCTGAACGGGTCGAGGATCGCGTTGAACTGCGCCGGGATCGTACTGCCACCGCCGTAACCCACCGTCGGGTTGACGGGCGAGAGAAGGCGGTCACCCACCCACAGGCTGTCAGCGCCGATCTGCTCCTCGACCTGCTGTGCGAATCGCGCGACCTGGTCGGCCTGGTGGGCCAGCGGAGCGAACTGCGGGAGGGTGAAGCCGATACGCATCAAGGAAACTCCTGATCAGCGGGCCGGGACGGTGGATGACACACCGTGCGTCTGATCATACAGAAGTGGAACACACCATCCGGTTCTGCCGGTTACCCCGGAGCGCTCACAGTCCGATGTGGTCGGCGATGGCGGACCAGTGGTCCTGCGGGCCACCGAACAGCTGTTGGGCGGACCAGGCGCGGCGATAGTAGAGGTGGGCGTCGTGCTCCCAGGTGAAGCCGGTCCCGCCGTGCACCTGGATGGTCTCGGTCGCCGCGGCCCGGAACGCCTGGCCGCAGTAGGACGCGGCCACCCGGGCCGCGACCGGCGCGTCCGGCCAGTCCCCCGCCAGCGCCGCCGCGGCGTACCGGGCCGAGGCCCTGGCGAACTCCACGCCCTGCAGCATGTCGACGCACTTGTGGGCGATCGCCTGAAACGACCCGATGGGGCGACCGAACTGGGTCCGCGTGCCGGCATGGGCAACGGCCGACTCGAGGCAGGCAGCGGCGCCACCGGCCTGTTCGGCGGCCAGCGCGGCAAGCATCCGGTCGACCGTCCCGGCGAGCACAGCGGGTGCCGCACCCTCGACGCCGACCAGCCTGGCCGCCACCCGGTCGAAATCGAGGCGCGCCACCCGTCGGGTCAGATCCAGCGACTCCTGAGGAGTACGGCGCAGGCCGGCGGCTGCGCCATCCACCGCGAACAGGCTGTCGCCGGCGAACACCAGCACGATGTCGGCGATGTGGCCGGACACCACGAACGACCGGCTCCCGGACAGTACCCAGCCGGCGCCGGCGCGCTCCGCGGTGACGCCGTCGATGGCGACTGTCGCGATGGTGTCGCCGGACCCGATGGCGGGCAGCAGGTCGGCGCACGCCGCGTCGTCACCGGACAGCACGACGGCATCCGTCGCGGCCTGGGTGGCCAACAGCGGCGCCGGATGCAGGGCCCTGCCGAGTTCCTCGTGCACCACAGCGAGTTCCAGCGACGTCTGGCCGAGTCCGTCGAACTTCTCCGGGATGGTCAACGCCTGGATGCCCAGCTCACGGGCCATTCTGGTCCACACAGCGCGGTCGAAGCCGTCGTCGGTGTCGGCGAATGACCGTGCCGCTCCGGTGTCGGCGAGGAACCGGCGCAGCGTCGCGCCGAGTTCGCGTTGCTCGTCGCTGAGTGCGAGACCGTCCTGGCTCATCTCTAGGTCGCTCTCGGCAGGCCGAGGACGCGTTGCGCGATCATGTTCTTCAACACCTCGTCGGTGCCGCCGCCGAGTCGGTAGCCGGGCGCACCAAGAATCACCGATGTCCAGGCATAGGTGCCCCAGTCGCCGGTGTCCGCGACCGCGGCCGGACCGAGCACCCTGGCCACGAACTCGCCCAGCCGCGCCATGTTGGCCGACAACGCCAGCTTGTTCAGCGCGACCTCGGGCCCCGGGGCGTCACCGGCGCGGGCTCGCGCGCCCATCACCTGCTGGGTGTAGCGGGCGACGCGCAGGTGCATGACGAGTTCGCCGAACGCCCGCCGCACCGCTGGGTCGTCGGCCGCACCGGCATGGCGCACCAACTCGGCCAGCCGTTCGGTGGAGAGGATGCCGGCACCGCCGAAAGCGCTGTGCCCCATGGCATTGCGCTCGTGCGACAGCGTGGTCAGCGCGACCGGCCAGCCCTCGTCCACCTCGCCGAGCCGCGCGGTGTCGGGCACTTCGACGCCGTCGAGGAACACCTCGTTGAACGCCGCTCCCGCGGTCATCTGGCGCAGCGGCCGGACCGTGACCCCCGGGGCGTGCATGTCGACCAGGAACGCGGTGAGGTTGTGGTGGCGCGGGCCGTCGGCGGTGCGGCAGATGATCTCGCCGAGGTCGGCCAGGTGGGCGCCCGATGTCCACACCTTCTGCCCGCTGATCCGCCAGACGTCGCCGTCGCGCACGGCTCGGGTGGACACCGCCGCCAGGTCCGAGCCCGCGCCCGGTTCGCTGAACAACTGGCAGGCGATCAGCTCGCCGGACCAGAGGGCGGGCAGGTAGTGCCGCTTCTGCTCGTCGGTGCCGTGCCGCAGGATGGTGGGCGCGATCATGCCGAGCCCGACCGTGAGCGCGCCGTCGCCGGGCACCGCGTACTCGCGGGTGAGCTGTTCGAACGCGCGCTGGTACGCGCCGGGCAGGCCGGCACCACCGTACTCGGTCGGGCCCGCGATCCAGCCGAAGCCGTTGTCCCACAGTGCGCAGCGCCACGCCCGGATGGCCGGCAGGGCGTCCGCCTCGGCAACCGGGTCCGGTTCCTGGAACACCCGGACCTCGTCGCTGCCCTCGCCCCACACGAACGCCTGCCGCTCAGGCGCCTTGCGTGCGTAGTTGTCGTCCAGGAACTGCCGGGCTCCCGCGACGAAGTCGTCCAGTGGGAGTGTCACGTCCGCGCCCGACGGCCGGCAGGCGACGAGTTCTCCGCCTTGCTGGGCAGCGCGACCACCGCCGAGCCGGGCATCACCGTCTCACCACGCTGGTTGACGGCGGTGGTGCTGATCTCGACGACGTGCTCGCCGTCGCCGTCCACGTGCCTGTCGGTCACCTCGCCACGCAGTTCGACGACGTCGGAGTGGTACACGAAGCGGCGGTACTCCGAGCGCACCTCCTTGATCCAGCCGTCGTCGCCGCACCAGTTGGTCAGCTGGTGGATCTGCCAGCACTGCCGCTGGAACCCGACGTCGTACTGGGCCGCCACACTCATCGCACGGGCGGCCGAGAGGTTGTAGTGCACCGAGTAGATCGGCTCCAGCGCGCCACTCACCGGATCGCGGAACGCCCAGGCGGGGTGCGCGCGGTAATCGTGCAGCGCGGCGGCGTGCGCCTTCAGCCGAGGAATGGGAGTGCCACCGCCCGCGACGAACGCGATCTCGTCGGTCATCCCGATCGGGCCCTTGGTGAGCATGTCCAGGGCGTCACCGACCCGAACGTCCTCCCACCAGCGAGGCTCCGTGCCGCGCGGCCGCTCGGCCAGCACCTGGTCCTCGATCCGCGCCAACTCGTCCGGCGTCCACGGGTGCGGCAACACAGGAGCCGAGCTGCGTTTTCCGGTGCGCTCGGCCGCCGAGCCGCGCTCGAAGTTGATCACTTGCCAGTGGATCGTGGCCAGGGTCTCGCCGTGCTGGTTGCGGTAGCCGTTGGTGAACCGGTCGGTGACCGTGCGGCCCGCGAAGCTGCTCGGCGCCGGACCGTCGAAGCCTTCGTAGACGCATTCCGCCTCGACGGTGTCCCGCCAGTACACGGGGCGGTCGAAGGTGATGTGGCTGCTGGAGTGGAACGAGCCCAGCCCCGGCCAGCCGAACTGGATACCGGAGAAGCAGCCGATCACGAACGACGGGGGCGCCACCGGGGCACCGTAGGGCGATCGGGTGGCGTGCTCGGCGTCCGTCCACAGCGGATTGATGTCGCCGACGCCGCCGGTGAACTTCGCGACCGCCACCCGGGAGGCGTAGTCGTTGTTCACCGAGTGGTCGATACGCAGCCGCGCGCCGACCTTCGCCCGCATCGCGTCGAGCATCCCGTCGTCGATCACCGCCTGTGGCATGGCGGCCACCTGGTCATCCACGCTCATAAGGAATACCCTAGGACTAGATAGTCTAGTTGTCGAGTATCTGGCGACGCCGGTCGCCAGCGGTAAGGATGGCGACGTGGGCGACGAACCGATGCACTGGGGCACCGACATCGTCATCCGGCCCGGACCGATCCCGTTCCGGGTCTACGAACGGCGCCGCCACCAGGTCGCGGAGCTGCTCCTGGACGCCGCCCGCTGGACCGACCGCGTGTATCTCGTACAGGGCGAACGCCGGTTGACCTTCGGTGATGTGTTCGACGCCGTGGCCAGGGTGGCCGCCCGGCTACACGACGCGGGCCTGCGGCCCGGCGACCGACTGCTGTTGCTCACCCCCAACTCGCCGGAGTGGGTGATCACGCTCGTGGCCGGCGTGCGGTTGGGTGCCGTGGCCTGCCTCGGCAACGGCTGGTGGAGCCGCGACGAGGTGGCTCACGCCGTCAGACTGGTCGAGCCCTCGATCATCGTGACCGACGAACGCCGCCGCGATCTGCTACCCGGCGGACACACCAAGGTCGACGTGTCGGCCGTGCGCGGGTGGGTCGACGCCGACGAGCGGGCCGAGCCGGTCCCCCAGCCGACCGGCGACGAGGACGATCCGGCGGTGATCGTCTTCACGGCCGGCACCACCGGGCCGCCGAAGGGGGTCGTGCTGGCACACCGCTCGGTGATCGCCAACCTGCACAACCTGCTGGCCGTGTCCGGCCGGCTGCCCCAGCAGGTGGACCCGGCCAGGCGGCCCGCGGTGAGCCTGCAGAGCGGGCCGCTGTTCCACATCGGCGGCCTCCAGTCGCTGCTGCTGGCCCTGCTCGGTGGCAACACGCTGGTGTTCCTGGAGGGCCGCTTCGACCCGGAACAGGTGCTGGACGTGATCGAGCGGGAGCGGGTGACCTGGTGGGGCGCTGTGCCGACGATGGCCTCCCGGGTGCTCGACCACTCGTCGCTGGCCTGCCGTGACCTGACCTCCGTGCGGTCGATCTCGATGGGCGGTGCCCCCGTTCAGCCCGAGTTGGTGCGGCGGCTGCGTGCCGCGTTCCCCAATGCCGGCCGCGGCATGTCCACCATCTACGGGATGACCGAGACCGGGGGCACGGTCGCGTCCGCGTCCGGCGTGGTGATGGCCGAACACCCGACGACGTCCGGCGCCCCGCTCCCGGTGGTGGAACTGCGGATCGACCCGGCCGACCCGGCGGCCGCGGGCGAGATCGTGGTGCGCACGCCGGGCCAGATGGTCGGCTACTGGGGTGACGCCGACGCGGACCTGGTGGACGCGGACGGCTGGGTGCACACCGGCGATCTCGGCCTGCTGTCCGACGGCCTGCTCTACGTGACCGGCCGGATCAAGGACCTGATCATCCGTGGTGGCGAGAACATCGCGCCCGCCCATGTCGAGGCGGCCCTGCTGACCCATCCCGCGGTGGCGAATGTTGCGGTCATCGGGGTGCCGGACGCCGATCTCGGCGAGCGGGTCGCCGCGATCGTGCAGGTCGCGCCGGGAACGCAGGTGGGCAACGCGGAACTGGAGGACGCGTTGGCCGCGTTCGCGGCAGACCGGCTGGCCCGGTTCGAGGTGCCGGCGCAGTGGTGGCTGCGCACGGAAGCGCTGCCGGCCAACGAGTCCGGCAAGATCGACAAGAACGCGCTGCGCAAGCAGTGGGCGAGCGCACCGATCAGGTGATGGCGTGCAGGTGGGCGCGCACCTCGGCCGCCGCGTCGATCCCGGCAGCCCAGCCGCTCGCGGCAGGGATCAGCGTGATGTGCTGGCAGCCCGCGGCCACGAAGGGGGCGAGCCATTCCGCGACCTGCTCCGGTGTGCCGGCCGGGCAGACCCGCTCGAACCGCTCGAATGGCAGCCGGTAGAGCTCGCTCAGCCGGGTGGCGAGCAGTTCGCGGGCCACGGCGGGCGAGTCGTCCAGCCCACACCACACGTTCAAGCCGAACCAGGTCGGCCGCCGCCGCACGGTCTCGGCATGCTCGATGACGCGGGCGACGGTGTCGGTGAACCGGCGGGCCGCGACGAAGATGCCGACCCAGCCGTCGGCCAGCTCGGCTGCCCTGCGGATCGCGGCGTCGGCCCGGCCGCCGACCACGATCGGCACCGGCGGATCGGGCGCAGGCCGAATGGTCGCCCCAGCCAACTGGAAGAACTCGCCGTCGTGGTCGACCGGCTTCCCGCCGGCCAGCGCGCGCAGCACCCGGAGGCTCTCGTCCAGCCGCCTGCCTCGCGTCGCCGGGTCGACACCGCAGTTGAGCACCTCGCTGCGGTCCTCACCACCCACTCCGACGCCGAGCACCAGCCTGCCCGGCGCGAGCTGGCTGATCGTGGCCAGTTGCCTGGCCACCGGCACCGGGTGGCGCAGCGCGAGTTGGTATACGCCGAGGTGCACCGGGAGGCGCTGCTGCATGGTCAGCGCGGCGGTCGCCGAGACGAGGCCGTCGAATCCGGTGCCGTCGTGGAAGCTGATGTGGTCGCCGACGGTCAGGTGGTCGAGACCGGCGTCGGCCGCGCGGGCGAGCAGTCCGGCGGCGTCCGGTTCGAGGACCACGTCGTGCACATCGACACCGACGGCCGGTGCCATGGTCAGCGCCCGGCCGCGACAGGGCCGAGGATGCCGGCGGCGATGATCCGCTTCTGGATCTCGCCTGTGCCATCCGCGATCAGGTAGGCGAGCACGTCCCGCAGCCGTTGCTGCAGCGGGAACTCCGCGGCGTAGCCGAGGTTGCCGTGGATGGTCATCGCCGAGGTGATCGCGTCCTTGGCGACCTGCGGCGGCCACCATTTGCTCATCGCGGCCAGGGACGTGTGCGGTTCACCCTCGGCTCGCGCCCACAGCGTCCGGTAGCAGAGCCAGCGGGCCGCCTCGAGGTAGGTGGCGTGCTCCGCGATGGCGAACGAGACGCCCTGGTTGGCCGCGATGGGCCGGCCGAACGCCGTGCGGTGCAACGAGTACGCGGCCGCCTCGGCCATGCTGGCCCGGGCGGCGCCGAGACACAGCAGTCCGAGTGCTGCCCTGCTGAAATCGAAGTGGTGCATCGCTCCGGCGAAGCCTCGGCTCTCCTCCCCGACCAGATTGCCGGTGGGCACGAACACGTCGTCGAAGTGGATCGAACCCCAGCCCAGCGGCAGGCAGCCCATGCCGAGGGTGTGCCGAACGGTCACACCGTCCGCGTGCAGCGGGATCCACAGGCAGCTCACCCCGCTGGTGCGCTCGGTACCCGGCGCGCGGGCGTACACCAGGGCCGCGACCGCGT